>JAABRT010000044.1 GCA_011390805.1 Gemmatimonas sp.
AAGCGCGATCCGGCCACGGGTAACGCCTCGTCTACGTAGTACGAGTGCAAATCGCTGGTAAAAGGCTCCCGGGCTTCAATATTGAGCACTGCCGGCGGTGGCGGTGGATCAACTGTTTCAAGATCAAGTTTCCGAGTGAGCCATGGTACAGTCGCACCCTGAACAAGTGCACTCACCACAACCACGAAAAAGACAATGTCGAACACCAGTCCTGCATCGGGGACGCCGGCCAGAATCGGCACGACAGCCAGAATGATCGGCACGGCGCCACGCAGCCCCACCCACCCGATGTATCCGACCTCCCGGGCCGGATAGCGGAACGGAAACAGACATACCGCAACAGCGATGGGTCGCGCGACAACCGCCAACAGTGCAGCCACAGCCAAGCCGATGGGCGCCGCGGCCCACAGCCGGCTCGGAAATACCAGCAAGCCGAGCATGAGAAACATCACGATTTGCGAGAGCCAGGCGATCGCGTCGTGCACACGGATAACGCTGGTGCGGTACGGGACCGTACCATGTCCAATCGACAATCCGGCCAGATACACCGCCAGAAAACCACTCGCGCCAAGCAGCGTTGGAATGGCGTATGCCAGGCACGCAACGGCCAGCGTGAACGCCGGATACAGCCCTCCTGCTCGAAGCGCGAGTCGAGGCAGCATGAGGCTCGCCAGCAGTCCAATCCCGATTCCCAGCGCCGCGCCGATTGCGGTTTGCGCGATGATGTCGATAACGAGTTCGAGCGCGTTGGGTGCCCCGCCCCGCATGGCCCAGTCGGCTACCGCGAGCGTGAGAATAATCGCCAGTGGGTCGTTGAGTCCCGATTCCAGCTCAAGGGTAAGTCCCACGCGCTTGCGCAGATTGATGCCTGCGCCCCGCAGCACAGAAAACACCGCTGCCGCGTCGGTAGACGACACAACAGCCCCCACCAGCAACGCAATCGGTAGTGGCAGGCCAAGCAGGTAGCCGCCGAATGCCAACAGTCCGGCCGTTAGCAGCACACCAACAGTGGCCAGCACACCAGACGGGCCGAGTACACGACGCACTGTGTTGACCGGGGTATTCAGCCCGCCGTCAAAAAGAATGAGCGCAAGCGCGAGTGTGCCAAGGCGAAACGCAAACTCGTAGTCCTCAAAGGCAATCGTGCCGAAGCCTTCGGATCCCGCCAGCATGCCCAGTCCAAGAAAGAGCAACGACAGGGGCAAGCCGGTACGCTCGGCCGCACGGCTTGATACCACGCTCAGCACCAGCAGGATGCCGAAGAGTGCAAGCGTCAGCGCATGCGAGGTGGTGATCGCGTCAAGCATGAGCGCAAACTAGCCGCATCACACCATGCGCACGTTCACCCTGCCCGCGGGCCGTGGTCGTGTGTTCCCCCCGCGGGCAGCCCGGAATCAGCTGGCGGTGCTGCTGTCAGTGTTGTGCCTGGTGCTGCCGTCGGGGCTATTGGTGTTACTGCTGGCGCTGGCCACATAGTCTGCCCGCCCCGTTTCAAACGCGACCATGCGTTCAACGGTCGGCCACGCCCATTGGAAGCCGTGCGAGGCCAGGACTCCGGGACGAACCCGCTGGCTGGCCAGGGCGGTGGCCTGTACCATATCGCGTCCGAACAGCGCCGACATCGCGAACACCGGCGCGGGCAAAATGGCCGGCCGGCCAATCGCCGCTCCCACCTGACGGGCGTATTCGGCATTGGTTACCGCTTCCGGTGCCACCAGATTCACCGGTCCTTGCACACGTTCGTCCATGAGGCAGTGATGAATCGCGCCGACTTCATCGTCGAGTGCAATCGGACTCATGTAGTGCGAGCCATCGCCGAGTGGACCACCGAGCCCGAGCTGAAAGAGCGGCCACTGCTTGCCAAGTGCTCCGCCGGCCACGCCAGTCACAATCCCCGTGCGCAGGTGCACCACACGAATGCCGGCCTCTGACGCAGCGGCGGTGGAAGCCTCCCACGCCCGTGACACATCGGCCAGAAAATCATCGCCCGACGCACTGGTTTCATCGAGCAGTGTATCGCCGCGATCGGCACCGTAGAATCCGATCGCGCTCCCGGACAGCAGCACACGTGGTTTACGGGTGAGGCGTGCGAGCGCGCGCGCCAGCAATGTGGTGGAGAGCACTCGGCTGTCGCGAATGGCTGCCCGGTGCTCGTCTGTCCAACGTTCAGCGATCGGTGCACCGGCCAGATGAATCACGGCATCAACGCCCTCGAGCAACGACGCATCAAGGTCGCCGCGCATGGGATCCCATGAAATGTCGGTCACACCCTCGCGCACCTTGCCACGATTGATCCGCAGCACCGTATGACCACCGGTTTGCAAAAAGGCACACAGCGCGGTGCCCACGAAGCCCGAGGCGCCGGTCACGGCAATCTTCATGCGTGGACGATCGGCAAAGGCGGCGTGTCTGGCGAGATCGTGCGCCAGTACGGCGTGCCGGTAGCGGAACGTGCGCTCCAGCGTATCGCGTACAAACCAGCCGCCGAACAGGTTACCCACGCCGTTAAGCGGCAGCGCGTATTCGATCTGATCACGCAGGGCGCTGTGGCCGGCGGCAGTCCCGGAAAACGCGTGCGTATGAATCCATTTCGCAAAAGGCCCGCCCTGCATTTCATCGACAAACTGCGCATCCTGCACAAAGTCGCGATGCACCACACGCCACGTGGTGGGAACACCCATCGTTTTGACTTCGAGCGTCACCGTGGCGCCGTCGCGAATCCCGCCCTGTCGGTTCAGCACGCGCACCTCCTGCCACGGTGGCGAGAGGCGTTCAAAGGCGGCGGGCCGTTCATGCCACGCAAAAAGCTCGCTCACCGGTACGGGAGCGTGCAAAGTCCGGACAAACTGTTGAGTAGTCACATTGAATCAACACTTGTGCCCGATGCGCGTTCCGGCAAGGCCCGGTAGCTTTAGGGGCAATCTCAGCCGTCCTCGAGCACGGGAACTCAATGAACACAGAACAAGACGCGCTCAATACCGCTTCCGCCCGGCTTGCCGAAGCGCGGCGCCGGACTGATGCATTGTCCGTCTACTCTCGTCGCATGGCGCACGACCTCAGCAACTTTCTCACGGTCATCCGCACGTACAGTGAGCTGCTGATCGCCGATACCCCTGCTGACCACGCCAGCCGGCCGGATCTTGATGAAATCGCGCAGGCCGCAGACACCACCGTGGGCTACGTGCAGCGTGTTTCGGCGTTCAGCCGCGCGGCCGGCGCAAAAACCGCCCCGTTTGCGCTGCACGAGCTCGTGGCCGACGTGGTGCAGCAGGCGCAAGCGACCGCAGTCGCCCCTGTGACTCTGGATGCCCAGGCACGTTGCACCGTTTCCGGGTCGGCCGTGACTCTGGGTGAGGCGATTCAGGAGCTGCTCAGCAACGCGCGCGATGCATCACCACCCGGTGCGGCAATTACCGTGCGCACGCGGGAGACAACGCTCGAGGCGGCGACCGTCGAACACGGCGTGCCGGTTGATGCCGGCAACTGGGCTCTGGTTGAGGTGATCGATGCCGGCGTTGGTGTGCCGGAGAACATCGCGGAAAACGTGTTCGATCCGTTCGTTACCGGAAAATCAGGCGTGCGTGGGGCCGGGTTCGGTTTGGCCATCGCGCGTTGCGCTGCGTGGGCCACCGGAGGGCAGCTCACGCTTGGCCGTGAGCAGGGACAGACGGTGGCGCGTTTGTATTTGCCCGTCCAGACGTAATCCCGGATTACACCAACGCCGCTTCGCGACCGATCGCCTGCAGCAGTCCATCGGCAATGTCTTCGAGTGGCAGCACGGCGCAGGTTGCGTCGAGTTTGACCGCTTCCCGTGGCATGCCCCACACCACCGACGTTGCTTCATCCTGTGCAATGGTGTGTGCGCCGGCGTCCTTGAGCGCCAGCATGCCTTTGGCACCATCGGCGCCCATGCCCGTGAGAAGGGCCGCCACCACATTCCGGCCGGCACAGCGGGCGAGGCTTTGGAAGGTGACATCAACGGCCGGACGCTGGTGATGCACCTTGGGGCCATCTTTCACGCGCGCCACCCATCGCGCACCATTGGCCTGAATCACAAGGTGTTTTCCGCCGGGTGCCACGAACGCCAGGCCGGGCGCCAGCACATCGCCATCGCGCGCTTCGCGCACCGTCATGGCGCACACTCCGTCCAGACGTTTGGCAAACGACGCGGTGAAATGCTCCGGCATATGCTGCACGATCACTGTTGCCGGTGCGTCAACGGGAAAGCGACGCAATACAGCTTCAATCGCCTGCGTTCCACCGGTGCTTGCACCAATGGCAATGACTTTGTGCGTGGAGTTGAACGACGCAATGGCCGGTGCCTGCGACGGTGCAGCCACCGGCTGCACCAGACGCGTGACCCTTGCACGAGCGGCGACACGTACAGCCCGCACCAGCTCCTCGGTGACCTCGGCTGTGGCCTGCATGGCGCCGGGTTTGGCAATCACATCAACCGCACCGAGAGCCAGTGCACGCAACGCCGTTTCCGAGTTTTGCGGCGTGACCGAGCTCACCACAATCACCGGCAGCGGGAAATGCTTCATGAGCTTGGCCAGAAACGACAGGCCATCCATACGTGGCATTTCCACATCAAGCGTGACTACATCCGGGCGCAGCGCCACAATGCGCTCGCGCGCCACATACGGATCGGTGGCCGTCCCAACCACTTCAATATCGGCGTGACGACCCAGCGCTTCGGCGAGGATACGTCGTACCAGCGCGGAATCATCCACCACCAGCACGCGAATCACACCGCTGCGTGGCGTTGTCACTGACGCAGTAGCAGTCACGCGACGCTCAACGCCGAGTTCGGGTGCAGCAGCGCGTCGTGCCCTGAGAACACATACAACTGCACTTCCACTCGGCCATCATCCATGCCCAGCACGACGCTCGAGAGCGGCGCATCGCCGGCACGGGAATCTTCCGACGCTGTGGTACGCGCGCGCCAGTGCGGCGCGTCCAGCCGGAACACGGCTTCGGTGCCCGCCAGCAATGGCAACAGGTTGCCACAAACCACGTTCGTCATTTCACCAATGGCATCGCGCTGCAGCGGCACCAGATGTGATTCATCATCGCCGAGCATGTTGGCGGCGATTGCCGGCATCAGCGATTCGGTCACGCGCAGCACAACGCGACCGCGCATCGGTCCGTGAAACTCAACCGACACCGATCCACCCCAGGGAGCAGCCAGCTGCTCCCCGGTGCACTCGTCCTCCGCAAAGAGGAATGCCAGCGATTCAAAAGTCGAGACTGTCGCTCGACGCAGCAACTGGTCCGTAGTAGTCGACATCGGTAACTCCGGTCACGCGCAAAATCGTATCGCGCAGGGTTTCGGGAGGGAAAGGTTTGTGAACAATCGCAGCGCCCAGTTCCTGCAAATGTGCGAGCCGTGTTTCACTGCCTTCGGTGGACACGATAATGACCGCGAGATCGCGCGTGCGCTCATCGGCGCGAATGCGCTGCAACATTTCCTCTCCGTTCATCACGGGCATGTTGACATCAAGCAGCAACAGGTCCACCCACTCGTCATTGAGCATGCGCAGTCCATCTTCACCATGTGCGGCTTCATGAATTGCCGCGATGGGGAGGCCGCTCAGTTTGAGTGTGCGCACAATCATGGCGCGCATTACCGCGCTATCGTCGACGATCAGTACGTTGAATGCCATGGGTCAGGAGGTCAGAGCTGCGACTCGACGCCATTGATCTTGAGCGACACCGCTCCCGATCGAACGTCCAGCCACATGGTGCGAGAGGTTTGGATGCCTCCCGTATCGTCAGCGTGCACGAGCACACCGTTTTTCCACAACAACTTCCGCAGCGCCAGCATGTTGCGTTTGCCGATCTGAAAGCGGTCGCCCTCTTCGCTTGCACCCGCGTGCGCGCCTCCGGCTACCTTCACGATCATGCGTTCCTTTTTGGCACCCAGTTTGTAGCACTCTTTGAACAACAGCGGCACACCGGAGTCCACGAACATGGCAGGCTTGGCCTGCATCTTCGCGGGATCAATCGTACCGGTGGGCAGCATGACATGCAGCAACCCACCCACGCCGGCCACCGCATCGTGCACGGCAATGCCGAGGCAGCTGCCCAGGGCGTACGTAATGAGACGCGCGTCAGCGACGTTGGTGACCTGTACATCAGCCACACCCACCACCAGCTGCGTTGTGCCCGTACGTGCGCTGTGTACGCTGATGGAGGCGGTGCTAGCGGACATACACAGCCGGCTGCACGTATTTGAATCGGTGCGCCATGCCCGTCAGACTTTCAGAATGTCCGACAAACAAATGGCCACCCGGACGCAGCAACGCCCAGTAGCGCTCAACCAGCGCCTGTTGCGTGGCCTTGTCAAAATAGATCATGACGTTGCGGCAGAAGATCGCATCAAACGGTCCGCGCATCGGCCACTGCTCCATAAGATTCAAGCGACCGAACTGAATCAGATCCCGAAGCGCAGGCAGTGCTTCGAACTGTGACACACCACCTGCACTTCCTGCGGTCTTCCAGTACTTCTGCAACAGTGCGGCAGGAACATCTGCCAGCGCGTCGCTGCTGTAGCGTCCGGCCTTGGCGGTGGCGAGCACGCGATGACTGATATCGGTGGCAAGGATCTTTGCGCTTTTGACCGCTGACGACGGCAACGTCTCGTTCAGCAACATCGCCAACGTGTAAGGTTCCTCCCCACTTGAGCAACCGGCGCTCCAGAAGCGCAGCGGTGCCGTAGCGGCGGGCAGCACGACATCCTGCAGATAGTCAAAGTGCGCGGCTTCACGAAAGAAGCTTGTTTTGTTGGTGGTGAGTACATCCACCATTTCCGTGAACTCGCGCCTGGCCGGATCACCGGTCACGACATCGAGGTAGGCGTCAAAATCCGACACCCCGACCGCACGCAACCGCTTGGCAAGACGCGCGCGCACCAGCCCTTCCTTGCCGGCGCGCATGCGGATACCGCAATGGTCGTACAGCATTGAGATGATGCGCTCAAAATGCGCCGCACTCAGTGTCGCATCACCGAACACCGGTGGATTGGGAGTAAGCGTGTTCACACGCAGCTCGGCAGCAGGCGCTGACTACGCTGCGGCCGAACCGCTGGCCACCGCGGATTCGAGCGCCGCGATTTCGCTCGACTCCAACACCTTGTCGATATCGACGAGCAACTTCACGCGGCCGCCCGTTTTGCCAATGCCGAGCAAGAACTCGGTGCGAATGCCTGAACCAAAACTCGGCGCGTCTTCCACTTCCGATTCCGCAATGGCAACCACTTCACTTACGCGATCCACTACGACACCCGTCTGCACGCCACGCATCTGTACTACAATGATGCAGGCATCACGGCCCTCATCCACCGGCATGTCAAACTTCGTGCGCAGATCGGTGATCGGGATGACCTTGCCGCGCAGATTGATCACGCCCCGCACAAACTCGGGTACGCGTGGAACGCGCGTGACGGGCTGCATGCCAATGATCTCGCTCACTTTCAGAATCTCAAGTCCGTATTCCTCGTCGCCAAGGAAGAAGGTGAGATACTTGCCAGCGCGCTTGTCCGTTGGCAGGGTGTTGGAGGGTGCGGAAGCAGTCATGTGATTCGCTCGAAGGTTGATCATTGGGAGAGGGCGTGGGGTGCACGCGCTCGTATTGGTGGTATCGGCGGCTCGCGCCTGAAGTTGAGAACCAGCTGTTGCTACGCCGCGTACACGTGGCGCGCACGTTCGGCGCCATGTCGGACATGCGTTGGCCCGTGCCCCTGCGCGAGCGCCACCGTTTCGGTGACGTCGAGAATCAGGCCCACGCGGCCGTCACCAAGGATTGCACCGCCGCTGATACCGGGCACCTTGCCAAGCGCGTCGCCAAGCGTTTTTGCCACTACCTGCTGCTGACCCAACAGCTCGTCCACCAGCAATGCAGTACGACGTTCGGCTTCACCGACAATCATGAGCAGTCCTTCCAGCGGGCTCTGCACTGCGTCGGGCACATCGAACAGTGTGTGCAAACGCGCAATCGGCATCAGCTCGCCGCGAAGCAGCACAACTTCACCGCGACCTACCACCGTTGAGAGCATGGACGGCTCAGGGCGGAAGCTCATGTGGATGTGCGTGGTGGGCACCACAAATCGTTCCTGGCCCACACGCACCAGCATACCATCGGTGACGGCGAGGGTAAGCGGCAACCGGATCGCAAAGGTGGTGCCTTTACCCGGCGCCGAACTGATATCAATGCGTCCGCGAATCGCTTCCAGATTCCGTCGTACGACATCCATGCCCACACCACGGCCGGAAATGTCGGTGATCTTTTCGGCAGTCGAGAAACCCGGAGCGAAAATGAGATTGAACACCTCACTGTCAGACATGCCCTTGTCTGTTTCAATGAGTCCTTTTTCAATCGCCTTCGCCACAATCTTTTCACGGTGCAAGCCGCGGCCGTCGTCTACCAGCTCCACCACCACGTTCCCTGAGGCATGATACGCCTGCAGGCGAACACTTCCAGTGCGGGGCTTTCCGTTGGCTTCGCGCTCCGCCGGACCTTCCACACCGTGATCCACTGCATTACGCACCATGTGCACCAGTGGGTCACCAAGCAGGTCAGCGAGCTGGCGGTCGATTTCAACGTCATCGCCCAACACGGTAAACGCCACTTCCTTGCCTGCCTTGACGGCCGTGTCGCGCACCACGCGCGTCAACTTCTGAAACGTCGGGCGCAGTTCCACCATGCGCATGGACATGGAGAGATCCTGCAGTTCGCGTACAATCTTTCCGGCGTGCGTGACTTTCCGTACCAGCTCGTGCTGCTTGGTGCGGTCAAGTTCGTCATCCCCCGAAATCATTGACTGCGCAATCACCAGCTCGCCCACCATATCGATCAAGCGGTCCAGACGGTCGGTCCGCACACGGATTGTGGCGTCGGAGGTAGAATCGGTGCGCCGACGGCCCGACTGTTCAGCAGCAGCAGACGGGGTGGTGCTGCGCGGTGCCGCGGCTGCATCTGCGGCATCCACGATCTCTGCTGCTACTGTTCGCGGTGCAATATCGGGAGCAGCGTGCGCGCGTACCGCTGCCACAGCCTGCGCGGTTGGTGCGGCGGGATCGTAGGAAATAAGCGCCTGCAACAGCACGTCATAGCCGGCGGGAATGGCAATGCGACCCGATCCGGCGGCCGCGTCTTTTACTTCGCCGAGCAGCGCCTTGAGCATGTCGGCCGACGCGAGTGACAGTTCTGCACAAGCCTGGGTATAGGCGATTTCCTTGTCACGCACGCGACTGAGCAGTGACTCCGCTTCGTGCGCAAAGGCCGCCACCCGCGACAGTCCAAGAAACGCCGAGGTACCCTTCACCGTGTGAAATGCGCGGAAAACGGTATTGACCGCTTCTTCATGCGCAGGGTTGGCCTCCAGCTCGAGCAGCGCCGCTTCGGCACCAACCAGACACTCGTTGCTTTCCGTGAGGAAGTCGCCGAGCAGATCGAGATCGGTATCGCTCGGCAGCTCTTCTATCAACTCGTCGTTTTGCGCAGCGGTTGTGTCGACAGCGGGTTCAGCAATTATTGCACTGTCGGGTTCAGCGACCGGCGCGGCGACGGGTTCTGCGACCGCTGCAACAATGGGTTCAGCGACAGCAGCGACAGGTTGAGAAGCAACCGGTGCGGCGCCTCGTTTCTTCGCCGATTCGTCACGTTTGGGTGTCGCCGCAAAGCTCGCCGAGTCAGCGGCGCTGACCGCGGCTTCGAGGGTGCGACTCACGTCGGTGAATACGCCCGACGCATCTTCAGCCGATCCGTCGATGATGGTACCGAGCAAGCGTGCCGCGCGCGCTACGTGTGGCTGCGCGGTCATTGGTACGGTATTTTCGAAGACCAGCGTGGTCAGAGCTTCACGCAGCCTGGACAGATCTTCAGTATCTCCGGCGTCAAGCTGCAGCAGGAGCGTAGCGGCGTCGTCGAGCGTTAAATTTGACACGTGGCGTGCGTCGCGTGAGTGGGCAAGCGGAAAGGCGCGAGTAACTGCGTCGCGCTGCGTTGGGTGAGAGTATCGACCACCCTGCCCGGTTTGTTAAGCGGTTTGTTAAGCGGTTTGTTGAGCGGTTCTTCCAGCGCGATGCGTTTTTCGCGAACGCGCTCCCCCCCCCCAAGCAAAATCAGACTGCGTGGTAGCGTACGGCCCCCCAAACGCGTGCGGGGCGGCTCCGAGATCCGGAAGCCGCCCCGCACGCGCGTTGCACTGCAGATTTGTTTAAGCCGCCGAGACGCGGATGCTCGTAAAGATTTCGTCGGCGAGCGCCTGCCGCGATTCGGAGTCGCGCACCGTTGCATTGGGATCGTACGTCTTGGAGTCCGGTGCACTGTCTTCAGGCTTCGGCAGCTGCTCCAGGAAATCGCCCTTGCCGTCAAACAGCTTGGCGATGTCAATCAATCGCGTTTCCATTTCAATGAGAACGGCCGATGCATGCGCCAGCTGCTGCGAGGTAATGTCCTGAAACTGCAGTGCGCCCATCATCAGAAACAGTTCATCGCGCAGGGTTGACCGCACTTCACCGGCGCGTGCGCGGTCCGGTTCCGGCGTCGCGTCGATCGTATCGAGCTCGTCCACCATTTGCGTGGCGCGGTCGCAGGCGTCCATGATGTTGATGGCCGCGTCTTCCGTTGCCGACGAAACTTCGCGGATTTTTTCGTGCGTGGATGCGAGCTTTTCGAGTGCCGTGGACTCAATCGCCGCGCGGCTTTCGCGCAGTCGCGTCAGCACACTGAGAATCTGCGCGTTGGCGCGCTCGAGAATGGCCGGCAGTTCGGACAGCCCGCCGCTCATCACGGAGAGCGGAGCCACGGCGTCGGACTCGGCCGTGTCATCGCGCAGGCCGTCGAGGCCATGATCAACCAGACGCAAGGCGGCCTCCGTTTCGTACAGGACTTCCTGTGTTCGGTGGGAGCTCATCGATCGTTCCTCAGGCCGCAGCGGCCGGCAGGAGCGCGTCAATCTTCTCCTTGAGAACCTGCGGCGTAAATGGCTTGACGATGTAGTTGTTGACTCCCGCCTCCATCGCCGTAAGGATGTCTTCCTTGACACTGCGTGCGGTCACCATCAGTACCGGTACGTTGGCACCATCGGGGCGGGCGCGCAGTGCCCGGGTAAAGTCGGTGCCGCTCATGTTCGGCATGTTCCAGTCAGTGATCACGAACGAGATGGACGCGTCAAAGCGTGCGAGCGCTTCCTGACCGTCGCCCGCCTCCACCGTGTCGGTGAAGCCGATGCGCTGCAGCGAGTTCACAACGATGCGCCGCATGGTGGCGGAATCGTCGACGACGAGAAACTTCATGACGCGTGGTCTCCGGATGGGGAACGATCAGTGATTGACAACGGTGAATCAGAGATCGCCGCGCTGCAGAATGCGGCGAGCGACCTGGTCCACCACGTCGAGCGTGTTGTAGGCGCCTTCCAGCACCTTGCGACGCAGTTCCGCCGTACGCTCAGGATCGAGCGTGTCGCGGTATTCCGCATCGAGCTTACGAGACATTGACTTGCCCGACTCGGACAGCTGTACCGAATCGGTCTTGGGCACCGGGGCAACCGGGGTGGTTGCCGCCAGCCCTTGTGCGTTCGTCGGTGCCACCGGACTGACCGGACGGTCCTGACGAATCGGGTCGTAACTTCCAAAGATTTTCATGGTTGGTTTCCTCCTCCGGCTTAGACTATCGGCACCAAACGGTCGTAACTTTAGCCGGTCAGTGCGACCGATTGCTCATGACCGGAAATTCAGTACCGAACGTCGAGTTTGGCCGGTCGTGAGGGCAGTGCTGGCGTGCCAGCGGGTGTGAGGTAGGCGTGGTGGAACGGACGGGCCGGCAGGCCGTTACCGGCCGACCGGAGTACTGCAACTGCATCGTCGCACAGCGTCGTGACCGGATCGGGGAGGGTTAGCTGCCCGTCTTCGGCGTCTTCGTGCGCAATGATTTCATGCAACGAATCCTCGAGCAGCGTCTCGAACGTGAGATGCGGCTCGCCTTCCGAGCGCGGCGGAATGAAGGCCGCCGCCGCGGCACGATCCGGTGCCCGGTCAGCGTCGCGCATTCACGCGTCCCGGCACGTCGCCAGCCGATTGATACGCCTGGCTCGCCCGCGCTCCCCGCCCCAGTTCCCGGAGTTCCGCCCGCAGTGCGTCGGTGCGCTCGGCCACTTTCGCGATGAGCGTGGATGTGCCCGAATACGCTCCTTCCATGGCTTCAACCACCGACGTAATCGCCGGACGCTCCCCGGACAGATACGGATCGGCGGCAATGGCCGCCGACAGCTTGGCCAGCAGCGCGTCGCGCTCGGCCAGCAGTGACGCCACCCGCGGCGAATCGACGTCCAGCACCGCCTCGACCTCGTGGCCAAGCGCGTTAAACTGTTGCACCATAGCGATCCAGTCCTCTCTGTTCGCGTAACGCATCAGATCGTTACGCCGACAACTTCATCGTGTTGACCTGCTCCACCGCTCCGGCAAATCCGTCGCGAAGCGTTTGGGCAATGGTCGAAAGCCGGCGCATCATGACGACGTCACGGCGTTGTCCCACGTCCACCAGCTGCAGCAGCATGAACTGATAGAGATCGGCCAGTTGTACGGCGATCTCACCGCCCTGCTCAAAGTCGAGTGTGGCGAGCAGCTCACCCAGGATGGCGCGCGCCTTTACGAGCGCGCCAACCTGAATATTGAGATCGTCGCGCTCCGTACCGATCCGCGCCCGCTCAAGCTGCACCAGGAGATGATCGAACAGCATGAGCAGCAGGCGATCCTGAGAAGCACTGAGCACCTCCAGATCGCGATAGCTCGCGCCTTGACTCGCATACGACATATCAAATGGGGCTAAAGATCATACCGGAAACTTCTCGCTGACTCACGAGAGTATCGGCATCATCAACGCTGATTCTGAAGTGATCCGATCAACCCTGAAAGCGCTGTACCCTGCGTGTTGAGACGACTCAACGCCGACTCCATTTGTGTGAACTGCGCCACCAGTGCTTCACGACGCGCCTCAAGCCGCCGACGGGCGTCGGCCTCACGTGTTTTGAGTCGTGCCGTTGAATCGGTGATGGACTGCAGCTGCGAACTGATCGTACCTGTGCCGAACGCGGTTGCGCGATCGGTGGCCGACACGAACGCGCCGCCCATACCGCTGAAACCAAACAGCGCTTCGATCTCCGCAGGCGCTGCACTCAACGCTTCCTTGAACTTTGCGGAGTCGTAGGTAAGCGCGCCGTTGCGGTCGAGCACCATACCAACCAGCGTGGGACGCGAGTATGTGGTATTGGTGGCGATCTCCGTGCGCAGTGATGCCGTAAAGCTGTCTACCACACCGCGCAGCGATGAGTTGCCGTAGAGTGGTGCGTCGAGCTGGCGCTGTTCGTCAAAGAACGTGCGCACCGCGTTGTAGGCATCCACCAGCGTCTTCACGGCCGTACTGGCACCTTCCGTGTCGCGATCAATACTAAGATCTACCGTCGTACCGACTTCGGCCGACATCAGTGACAGCGTCACATTGGGAATCGCATCAGTGATCGTGTTGCTGCTGCGCGTAAACTCGGCGCCATCCACACGAATCACGGCGTCCCGCCCCTGCTGCAGTTCACGCGAACGACCGGCTGTCTCTACGGTTGACGTACCGAGCGAGCCGGCGCTGCCGTCGGCACGCACAATGTCCATGGAGAACGACAGGCGCGATGAGCCGCCGGTGTCGTCGGCCAAACGGATTCTTCCGTCGGTTCCGAGCGTTGCCACGGCCGTGCGGCCGGCTGCACCGAAACCGCTCGTGACATCGTTGATCTTGTTGAGCAGGTCCTGCACCGTCTCACCCGGATCAATCTTGATGCCGACCGTGACCGCTGTACCGTCGCCGCGCAGCCCGCGAATGTTGATGGCGTCGCCGTCGGCCAATCCGACATCGGCGCCGTCGAGCTTGAGTCCGGCCAACGGTGTTGCCGCGGTCGCCACGGCGTCCGCTGCATCGGTCAGTGCGCCCGACGCCACCACCTGGCGCACCGTTCCGGTGGAGCCGGCGCCAAATCCCATGGCGTCGATCACGGCCTGACTGTTGGCATCTCCATCAACCGCCTGCACGTTGCCATCGGCCACGAGGCGATACCGTGTTTCGTCGCCGAAGGCAATTGTTTCCGTAGACGCCTGTCCACCGGCGGCGTTGATTTTGGCCACAATGCTCGAGATCGAATCCGTGGCCAGATCCACCGTGATGACTTCGTTGCCCACACGGATCGACGCGGGTGGGGGAGACACGGCAATGCCGAGTGCCGCTGCAATCGCGTTGGAGGTAGACGAAACAGGTGCGCTGCGTGAGTCAAGAAACCCGAGTTCGCGCGCGATACCGCCCGTACCATCGGTGAGCTGAATGCCTGCGGCACCGGGTGATGTACGCGTGAGCACCAGCCTTCCGCCGGTGGCGCCTTCATTGATGATGCTGGCACTCACGCCCGTAGGCGTAGCGCCGGAGTTGGCGAGATTGATGCTGTCGCGAATGGCTTCGAGCGAATCACCGGCCGCAACATTGATTGTGGTGCCATTAATTGCGAAGTCACCTGTCACATTCATCGCAGCGCTGCGGTCCGCCACCGAGCCACCACCGATCTTGGCTGTTTCAGCGAGCTGCAGTACTTCCATGCGGTAGCGTCCCGCCGTGGCCAGCGTCGATGCCGAGGCGCCAAGGAGCGGCGTGCCGGTAAGCGGGCTGTCGGGGACGCTGGTGGTGAAGCCGCCAAAGCCTGCGTTACGAACGGCGCGCGCGCTGTCGTTGAGCGTGTCAACCAGCTTTTGGAAGCTTTTCCACGCTTCCTGCTGCGCTTCGCGCCGTTCGATCTGGTTTACGACGGGTGAAACGAGGCGTGCTTCTTCGGCTGCGCTGAGGGAATCGACGATGTCGTTCCACTGTACGCCGCTGGCCAGGCCACTGAAGTTTGCGATCGGGGTCGTCATGTTGGGATCCTCCTGTTAGGCCACAACCCCGGGACCAGCGTAGTGCTGGCCCCGGGGCAGTCATACGGTTACCGCGTCTCCGTTTACCGGAGCAGCGACAGCACGCCCTGACTGGACTGATTGGCCTGGGCCAACATGGCCGTGGCTGCCTGCGAGAGCACGTTGTTCTTGGTGAAGTTCGCCATTTCGTCGGCCATATCAACGTCACGGATCGAGGACTCGGCCGCACGAACGTTCACGATCGCGTTCTTGAGGTTTTCTACCGTGTAATCGAGTGCGTTCTGGCCTGCACCGATCTGCGCCAGCGTGGCGTTCACTGCGGTAAGCGCTGTGTCCGCGTCTGCGAGCGACGAGGAACCGGTCAACGCCGTGTTGGTCATGGCGGCGTTCACCGTCACCTGACCGTTGGCGTCGGAGTCAAGCACCTGGAACTCGAGGCTGCCGAAGACGCTCGTGCCCTGGAAGTTCGCGGTGGCCTGAATACGTGTGGCTTCGGCCGACAACGTGGTGATTTCGGCCGACAGCGTGGCCGTAACCGTGGCGTTGTTGCCCGTTGACTCGCGCTGCACGATCAGTTCCTTCTGACGCTCAAGGATGCGCTGCACGGTCTGTGCGGCACCTTCAGCGATCTGCAGCATCGCGTTACCCTGCTGGGCGTTGTTGGACGCCTGCACGAGCGAGCGGCTCTGCGTACGCAACTTGTTCGCAATCGACAAGCCGGCTGCGTCGTCAGCCGCACGGCTGATACGCAGACCCGAGCTCAGCTTACGCATGCTGCTGTCGGTGGCGAGGTTGTTCAGGAACAGGTTGCGGGAGGCGCCCAGGGCGCCGACATTCGTGTTGATCTTCATGGTGACAATCCTCCGTGATGGTCGATTGAGGCATCCGTGCCTCGGCCGAATCCGTGATGTGGATCGCGGTCAGGTAGGTTTATCGACGCTTCGGCGAGGAACTTGAGCGTTTTGCGCGCACATTTTTCAGGGCTCTCACAGCCGTGGTACAGTCCATCACAGAGCCGGTTATTGGCGGCACCTCCCGTTGGTTTCGGCGCCGTTTTCAATCCCGCCGCCCATGAGTGAGCCGCTGTTGCATGCCCTCGAGGCCGGTGAGCGTGCGCTCGACGCCGGCGAACTCAGCACCGCCGCGACTCACTTCTCAACGGCACTGGCCCTCGTGCCCGGAGATGTCGGCCTGTCGCTGGCGCTCGCCAACGTGCATCGCCTGAACGACGATCCGACGGCACAACGCACGGTGCTGCTCAATGCTTATCGATCCGGTGATTGGAGCGCGCCCAACGTTGCACACCCCCTCGGCGCCGCATTGCTTGAGATTGGCGCGGCCGTTGAGGCAGAAGCGTGCTTTGCCCGCGTATATGCAGCGCACCCACGCGATCCGGCGGCGATCGCGGCGCTGGCCGCTGCCAAACGTGCGCGCGGTGAGGCCACCGCCGCCTGGCCTTTAATCAAGCAGGCACTGGCGTTGGCCCCCCGTGAGCCAGCGTACCATCTCACCGCCGCACAGGTGCGGCATGAACTGGGTGATTTGCTGGGCGCGCTGAAGTGGCTCGACAAAGCCGAGTCACTGCGCGCAAACCATGGGCCCACCAGGGTGCAGCGCGCGTACACTTCTCTCATGAGAGGGCCAAGCGCAGACGGTTGGGCGCACTTCGAGTTTCGTCCGTTGCCCACCCCAGGCACTTCCGCCCGCGCGTGGGACGGTGACGCGCTGCGAGGTCGTTCGATTTTGATTTCGGCCGAACAGGGGATCGGAGACCAGTTCCAGTTCCTCCGTTTTGTGGAGCGACTAGCGCCGGCAGGCGCCGGACGTGTGGTCGTGGAATGTCATCCGCACCTGATCGACCTGCTGCGAGGCAACGGTTTTGACGTGGTAGCGCGGGGCGACGTTCCGGACACCGACCTGCACGTGCCACTGCTTTCCCTGCCGCACCGGTTGGGGTTGGGTGACAAGGTTGACGGTGCCTCTGTACCGTACCTTCGAGCCATTGAGGCGCAGGCACCGCCGCTACCCGCGGCGGACGGCCGCCCGCGCATCGGATTGGTATGGGCCGGCAATCCGGCTTTTCCCGGTCGGCTGCTGCGTGATCTTGACCCCTCGCTGCTGCCGGAACTGCTATCTATTGATCACGTGCAGTGGATTTCGCTGCAGCAGGGAGAAGCGGGGAACGTTGATTTCCCTGGGCTGCACCGACTGCCCGCTCTGGCCAGCTGGGCCGCGACGGCAACGCTGCTCAGCCAGCTGGACGCACTAGTCACCACGGATACCGGCATTGCCCACCTGGCCGGCGCGATGGGTGTTCGTACGTATGTCATGCTGCAGAAGGTGCCGGACTGGCGGTGGGGGATGGGGGGTGAGACGTGTGCGTGGTACCCATCGCTCACACTTGTTCGTCAGGCAGCGCCCGGGAACTGGCAAAGTGCAGTGCGAACCATTCGCAACTCATTGATCACTTGAGCGACCGGGGCGGTTCGCTTCAATCACGGAAAAGTGTTGATGCACGAATGAGAGATTCACCCTGGGTTCACGAGCGAGTCACGTATCAAGTAGTTCCCGGACCGATTGTGCAACGCCCTCAGACCAATGAGTTGGCGACCAGCCAAGTGCGGCCCACGTGCCATGCGCGGAAAGTACACTGTACGAGGGACGGCGTGCCGGTCGTGAGCTGACGTCCGTGGCCACCGGTGAAACCGTTGCCCCCGGAGCAAGCACCTGTCCACGCAGCAGCTGATCACGAACCAAGGCGGCGACATCATACCAGGACGCAACGCCAGCATCGGTGAAATGCCAGAGCCCCGAAAGATCCGGTAGCGCCACAGTTCTCCATATCGCCTCGGCCAGATGCCATGCGCGGGTCGGCGTTCCAAGCTGATCGTCCACAACCTGCATCGACTGGCCCGCACGAAGGCGACGTACTGTGGTCGCTACAAAGTTCGACGAGTACCCCGAATGCAACCACGCGGTGCGGATGACCACCGCATCGGGGTTTGTCGCAAGCGCAGCCTGTTCCCCGGCAAGTTTGCTTCGCCCATAGGCATTTAATGGCGAAGCGGCATCATCAACGCGGTAGGGCTGACCGCTCCTGCCATCGAAAACGTAGTCAGTTGAGATGTGTACGAAGCGCGCGCCAACACCATGCGCATGTTGCGCCAGACACTCCACCGCCGCCGCATTGATTGCCATGGCTTCCGACTCGTTTGCCTCGGCTGCGTCAACGGCCGTGTAGCCTGACGCATTGATGACGACGGCAGGTCGCAGCTCCTGCAGGCCCGTGGCCACTGCCGCTTCGTTCCTCACGTCGAGTTGTGCGGACGTTCGCGCGTGCAGAGCAATCCCTGACGGCACGGAGCGCACCAGTTCACGACCGAGTTGGCCACCCGCGCCCACAAGCAGGACCCGTACCATCATGAAAAGCAGTGATCAGGATCCAGTGGGGGCGCCGCCGCATCACGCGGCGACACAACTGGCATTTCCCTGATCGGCCAGTCAATGCCCAGAGTCTGATCATTCCACCTCACTGCATACTCGTCGTCGGGCTGGTATGGTGTTGTGCATTTGTAGTAAACGTCCGCCGATTCACTCAATACCAGGAAACCATGCGCAAATCCCTCCGGTACCCAAAGGGCATCGCCGCGCATTCCGTCAAGTTCACGACCGACCCAGCGACCGAAGTTGGGCGACGAACGGCGCAGGTCGACGGCTACGTCAAAAATCCGCCCCGTAAGCACCCTGACATATTTGCCCTGCGGTGACCTTCGCTGATAGTGAAGCCCCCGGAGCACGTGCCTGGCAGATCGACTGAAGTTGTCCTGCGTGAATACCCGTTTCACCCCGTGCGCTGCGAGTTCATCGGTGCGGCACAATTCGCTGAACAAGCCACGCACATCGCCATGCACTGTGCTCTGAACATGCATGACCTCGGGTAACTCAGTGGGCGTTATGATCATGCCATTCGGGGGTCAGAGACAACTCTGCGAAGGTAGGCCGCGTATTCGCTACGTCCCAGCTCATCGGCGAGGCGCGACACTTGTGCGGTGTCAATGAAGTGCATTCTCCATGCTACCTCTTCCGGGGCGGCGATCTTCAGTCCCTGACGTGCCTCCACAGTCTGTACAAACTGTCCCGCTTGCAGCAACGAATCATGCGTCCCCGTATCAAGCCACGCACACCCCCGTCCAAGACGCTCAACCTGTAGCTGACCGCGCTGTAAATATGCACGGTTTACGTCGGAGATTTCGAGCTCTCCACGCGCGGAAGGAACGAGCTGCTCGGCAATTTCGATCACCTGTTCATCATAGAAATAGAGACCGGTCACTGCGAGGTTGGATTTCGGAACATTTGGTTTCTCTTCGATAGAGAGTGGCTGCCCGTCTACGTCGAGTGCGACCACGCCATATGCAGTGGGATCGGCAACATGATACGCAAAAATCGTTGCGCCGGTCTGCCGCGCCGCCACTCGTTGCAGCGATGTGGCCAGATCCTGGCCGTAGAACAAGTTGTCGCCCAAAACGAGACAACTTGGGTGGCCACTCACAAAATCTCGGCCTATGCGGAAAGCTTCGGCCAGTCCATTGGGCTGGGGCTGTACGGCGTAACTGATTGAAATGCCCCATTGCGTACCGTCACCCAGAACCTCCACGAACGCGGCCTGATCGCGCGGCGTCGTGATAACCAGAATGTCCCGAATTCCCGCTAGCATGAGCGTGGTCAGCGGGTAGTACACCATCGGCTTATCGTACACCGGGAGCAGTTGCTTACTCACGGCACGGGTTACGGGATGTAAACGCGTACCGGCGCCACCGGCGAGCAGAATTCCGCGTGTGCTCATCTTGCAGTGTCGCTCACGCTGACAGCTCAGCGACAACGCGTGAATCATCGTACATCCGTGCAACTGAGTCAGCGACTGTCTCGCTCAACGTACCTCCCATCAAAGCGCCGCCGAGCAAACAGCGCAGTCTCTCAGCCACAATACTGGTACTCTGCACGTACGTGCGTTTCGCCAGTATCTCCTGTCTGGCCAGCATACCGCGAACCTGCGAAGCTACCCGCTTTTCCACCACTTCGCGCATGTAGCGCTGTAACACACGTTCGTCGGGTAACACGCCTGCGGATGTCTGGACCACGGGCACGGGAAAACCGTTAGAAGACGTCAGAAACTCAGCGCGCGCCCCGTGCGCCGTCCCGATCACAGGAAGGCCGAGCGCCATTGCCTCCAACGTCTCGCGCCCCGCAACACCGGATGTCGAAGGCGCGATGAATGCATGCGCCATCGCGTATTCGTCTGGCATCAGGTCTTCAGGCACCGAACGTGAGTCATGCATAAGCTGCTCATACTCCAAGGGCCCAAACTGCGGGTGGCGCGCAATGAACTCCATCAGCGCTGATCCGAAGGCGGCATCGCGCGCCTCCGGAGTAGTGTCCTGGTGTGATGAGAGAATCGTTAGCGTACAATTCACACCCTGCCGGCGAATCGCCAGATAGACGCGCAATACACTGTCCCAGTGCGATGACTTGCTCCAGTCGGAAATCATCAGAAATCTGAACACGCCGTCGGGGCGGATTTCGTGTACGTTCGTTCGGTAATTCAGTCCATGCAACGCGGAGGGAACCACCGTCACGCGCTCGCGCTCGATGCCAGCCGCGAGTAGCGCCTTGGCCGCATACGCTGAGGGTACCCAGAATTCGTCCACCGGCTTGCGACTCCAGCTTCGCAGCTCCTCCGGTTCGATGTGGTGTACATAGGCAACCGCCGCTAGCGCAGTGTCCTGACGCCGGAAACGCGCAGCGCTGCCGGAGTACACCTGCAGGTAGCGCTCAGCAAGAGCAGCCCGCTGTAACTGCAGCATGCGATTCGCATCAACAGCATTGATCAATCGCAAATCACTCCGGCTGGCATGCTCATCCTGCAGCTTGCTCACCACACCCAGATCATCAAGGTGGCGAACAATCGCACGCAGCGGATCGGTCACTGATTTCCATTGACACTGCCACAGCACTTGAGCCTGTTTATCCTTTCCGCGGTACGCGTTCCCGCGAAGGATTACCGACGCGGCCGACACGTCTCGCGTCTCGGCAACGATGGTTCCATACATTTGTGAAATCGCTTCGGGGTCCGACTGCGTACGGAAGTGGCTGCGCGCGGCTGCTGACATCTGCTCGCGTAGCGCAGGCGACGCATGAAAGCGCTCAAACGCCGCCACCAGCTCATCCACCTCGTGTTCGAATCCAATATGCGTCACAAGACTGCCGGGCAGGTCGGCGTACTGGGCATAATCTGAAACGCACGCCGGACGACCACTGCCGAGGATGCGCACCAGTGATGCTGATTCTTCACCACGCGACGGGTAGCGCAGGTTGACAGTCACATCTGCTGCGCCCAGGTAATCGAAAAATGCATCGTCTTCCACCCAGCCGGTGATCTGTACCCGGTCTGCGACGCTTAACTCTTTCGCACGCATCATCAGCGATCGTCCGTAATCCGCGACGACTGCTTCACCGGCAAGGATCAGCTGTGCTGTTGGGTGTGATTGCGCAAAACGTGCAAAGGCCTCCAGCGTCACATGATTCCGTTTGTGATTTTGTACCAGCCCCAGCGAGACGATGACAAACGCCGTCGGCAAGATCCCGAGTGACGCTCGCGCCTGCTCGCGGGTTCGATCCAGACTGGAGGCAGCTGGCAAGGTGAGCGGAACAACGTATATGGGTAACTGCGGAAACTCTTCCTGCAGGACCGTACGCGAGTGTTCATTGTGCACGACGACCGCCTTCGCGCGCTGCAGTATACCCTGGAGCTGACGTCGACTCGACTGCGCTTGCCCTGCACCGCGACAATCGTATTCGTGCAGCTCTACGATCCCGGGATAGCTTGCAGCCATCTGAGCGATAGCGGCATGATGGGGATTGTTTCCGATATGAAAAAACGTAGCATCGTAGTGGTATATCGCTGCTGCCTGCGGGAAGTCACGTAGAGGATGCACGCGATGACCGGCGAGCAGCGAGGTGTCATCCGGAAGCAGTTCGTCGGTAAAGAGGTCGATCTGGTATTGGTGGCGAAGCACAGCTATGAGCTCTGCCACCACGTCGGACACTCCGCTTTTTACGGGTCGCAGCGGGCTCACGATGGCCAGACGCGGTGAGCCAAGTGAATAGATGCCGTCCCGTTGCTGTGCGTCCTGCTCGTCAACTACGATACGGTCGCGCCATCGGGACAGGAAA
Source organism: Gemmatimonas sp. (assembly GCA_011390805.1). Taxonomy (GTDB): domain Bacteria; phylum Gemmatimonadota; class Gemmatimonadetes; order Gemmatimonadales; family Gemmatimonadaceae; genus JAABRT01. The sequence goes on from JAABRT010000044.1 coordinate 22,176, forward strand.
AGTCGATAGTTCGCATTGTCAGCGGCGTGACCAGTCACGAGGGTTGCAGACTCGTGATGCCACAGCACACTCTCGGCGGCCAGCATCACGCGATATCCGCGCTCACGAACCCGGAAGCACAGTTCCAGATCCTCGCCGCCGTTCAGGTAGTGAGTATCAAATCCACCAACTTCTTCAAAAAGTTTGCGCGCTATCAACACGCAGGCACCCGTTACTGCCTGCAACTCGCGCGATTGCTTGATAAAGGGTTGGTCGGCGTAGCAGAACTTGTACAGGTGGGTAGACGATTGGTCCGGGCGGAACACGATCCCAGCGTGCTGCACGCGCAATGGCGCGCCCGGAGTGTCAGACGATGGTGGAAATAGCAGGACGCTGCCGACGACGCCAATATCCGGCTCGGACGCCTGCGTGTGGAGCATGGCATCAAGCCACCCCCGGAGCGGCGTCGTATCGTTGTTCAGAAACACCAACTGCTGTCCTCGTGCCGCCGCTGCGCCGGCGTTGCAGGCAGCAGCGAAGCCCCCGTTCAAGGGGAGATGCACGGTTCGCAGCCACGGATATCGGTGTTCCGCCCCGGCAAGGAACTCGGCCGTATCATCGGTGGAGGCGTCATTGACCACAATTACTTCGCACCGCACATCCGCCGGCATCGTTCCATCGAGTGCATCGAGGCAGTTTACCGTGAAGTGCAACTGGTTGTAGACGGGCACTACGATTGAGACGACCGGATGCGTTGCATCGCACGGTCCGTATGGCGCGGGCGTAGTCCGGCTTTTCAGACCCTGCGGTTGCACGACGTCGGCGTGTTTGTCGCCGAGTGTATCGAATGCGGGATCAATAGCACGAAGAATCGACTGACCGTGTGTGTACCACGCATCACCCGGTGCCTGTCGCCGGAATACGCGCAACGCATCATCGTATGAGCCATTGATGAGATGCTGCACACCGGCCGCCAACCACGGATCCAGAACCGGTCGCTGCACCGATGCGGCCGTTTCAGCGACGCTGGCTGTAGTCGGTGCCCAGGCGACCGGCAGGGTGAGCGCCGCCAGTTTTGCGCGAAGTACCGCGACATCCGTCACACGCTCACGTGGGTCGGCGGCGGTCATCATCCTGCAGATGGTGTCAAGCGAAGACGCATCACTCGGCAGGCACTCGCGGAACACTTGACCCATAGCGTATACGTCGCAGAACATACCGTCGGGCGGACGTCCATGGTTACCCAGTCCATCGGGCGTAAAAATCTGTGCGTCAGGCGCGATGGCCCAGCCGAAGTCAATGAGCATCGGACGCCCGTTGTGTACCATCACGTTTCCGGAATGGATGTCGCGGTGCGTGATTGCAGCGTGCTCGAGCCGCTGCAGCAAACACAAACAGTCATCAAAGAACTGCGCGCAGCGCGCAGGGGTCGCAGCGACCTGCGCGAGAGCGCGATCCAGCGTTGTACCCGGAATGCACTGCATGCGAACCGACGACCATGAACCGTGCCGTTGCACAGCATCCACGCGCGGAACGAACTTCCCCGCAACCCGCGCCATGAGCTCACCATCCCGCGCTGCCAGATCGTCGGTCGCATACTTGACGACACTTCCGTCAGCGGCGTCCAGCGTCACGACACTGAAGTATGTACGACCATTGTGTTGTGTCAGCGCTCTAGCGGAGAGTATGCTGCTGTGTGCAAGTGGACCGCGAAGCGCTTCGATCGCTGCCAATGCGCTGGCCTCTACCTTGCCGGCGGGCAGCACATCATGAATTCGCGCGTTGTAGAAAATCCCGGCATGCTTCGGCCGCACATATTTGTAATCGTGCTGCTGCATGAAGACATCAAGCAATCGCTTGGCGCGCGTTGGGTCAGCAAACGTGTGAACCGACTCACCATACAATGGCAGCGCCTTCGCAAGTCCAATGAGCCGCTCCACATAGATCGGTTCCAGAGTCGGCTTATGCAGCAACGCGTGGTAGACCAACGAAAACAGATAGTCTGTGTGCGAAGGAGCATGGCATCCGCTTGAATCCAATCGGCGGCGGCGGAGCATGTCGATTTGCCACTGCCGATCGTAGTAGTCGTCGCCAACTGTCTTCGGGTCCAGTTGCACCTGCCAGTTTCCAATGCGAACCAGCCAATGCCGGCCGCTGCTGTCAGCCGGATCGGGCCATGCATTTGCTGCGTACGCCAGCTCTCCGGCTGAAACAGTCAGCAGGTCAATATCACCGTGCGTCTCCGGACGATACTCGTGCGGAAACGCTTCGAAGTTGCGCAAGACCAGGTACGGCACCGTTTGATTGAGGTGCGCGAAGAATTGCGGCAGGTCGTGCCAGGCGTTCGTTCCGGCCAGGTCTGCAACAAGAGTCTCAATCGAGCCATCCCACGTTGCAGGCTGCCGCTGTACATGTTGTGCAATCGACTCTCCGAACAACATCGCAACATCATGCCGAACTTCGTCAGCGGAATCAGTAGCGTGTACCTTATGCCCGCCTCCGGTCCATTCCCTGTACAGCTGCTTGGCATCGAACGTGCGGCTATTCACAACGCGCTCGCCCTTAGAGGTCGTTCGCTGTTCGTACAGCGGATGGTCGTCGCGAACGATGATCGCCAGCAGGGGTCCGGTCCCACAGTGTTCTTCTTTAAATGAACCCTGCGGTAGTTTTTGGCCGTAAAAGCGCGTGAAGTTCGCCGACACGTTTTCGGGTGTCCAGCAAATCTCGGTTGCTGATACGATGATGAACCGCTGCTTCAGATCCTCCAGAATGCGCGCGGCGTCGCTTCGACCCTTTTCCCAGATCACAAACAGATGATGCTCAGGTGACCCTTCACCGATTGTACCTGACAACCCGGGTAGCGGCTCGGCCGCGGGCTCATTTGCCGTCGCGTTCACGACTGCACCAGCATTCGTTTTCGCTTCAGCCGGTCCGGTAGCTGCGGTGGAGTGTGTGACGCGCGCGCGAGTGGCGATTAGTGCACCGATCTCACGCAGACGGCCAACAACGATCTGTGCTGCGTGATCCCACCTCCAATTGGACTCCATATCGACTCGCGCCCGGGCACCGATCGCCCGTGCTTCCAGCGGATCACCATGGACACGCTGTAACTGCGTGACCAGATGCTTTACACTTGGCTCAGCCCAGAAATGGCCATTGTACACGTCGAGTACTTCATCACGGGCCGGCTGCAAGCCATCAATATCGACGAGCAAACTGTTCTCGTCGTGCATATACTCGAGGTGTGCGCTCCATCTCGTGGCGATAACAGGCTTGCCACAGGCCATGGCCTCCATGAACGGCCGTCCCCAGCCTTCTCCGCGCGTTGGAGTGACAACGGCATCAGCCGCGGTGTACAGCGATGCCATGGTGTTCGCTGGCAGAGGCTCATCGAGCACAATGATTGGCGCGACATCGCTACGCGTACGCCCGCACTGCTCAGCGAGAAATGTATCAATCTGTTGTGAGACGGAAGCGTGACCAGCGTGGCTGGCACGCACGCGAAGGCGAGTTCGCAGCACTAGCGTCACGTCGTCGTCGGGTGTGAACGCGTCCGCCCACGCGCGCAGCAACGCATCCCACCCTTTCCGATGAATCCACTCAAACACCCCCAGATAAATCGTACCCCGGACTCCGGACAACGACATCGGTGGCGCATCTGGTGAAAACTCTGTTGTATCAACGCCACCTGGTACGCGAAACATCGGCACGGTCACGCCTGCGTTCGCAAAGGTCTCGAGATTGAAGCGGCTCGGCACCCAGATTTCGTCCAATCGATTGCACTGTGCCACCCAGTGTGGTGGGAGTGAGTCGGTTTCGAACATGGTTCGCCCGATCTGGAACGCCACGTTTTCGGCTGGTACGAAACCATCCGCGAGGTAGTGCTGCACCACCGTAATCGGATGTGCCAGTTTCCGCCGCTGCTGCGCCTCAAGCACGTGACGTACTTTGCGGGGCAGTGATGCGCGAAACGCATCTTCACCGGTGCCGAGTGCGCGAAGCGCTACCGGCACGTTGGCGCGATTCAGCGCGGACAAAAATCCACGGGCTTCGTCGGCGTAGCCGGTAGCCTCATAGACTGGGGCACACCATACCAGATTTGCGTGAGAAGACATGCTGCGTGAGTTGATTGAAGGAACCAGCTGAAGCGCAGTTGCGCGCACTCAGGTGATGGCGGCGAGCAATGCGGTCGCACTAGCCGTCCAGCTATGCTCACAGGCAGTTTGAATCCCCGCGTGATTTACCGGTAATGGACCGCTTTGCCGCTCCACATGTACGTCGCGCAGATGCTCTACAAGTTGTGCGTGTTGAGCAGCGCCGAATGCTGCCCAGTGGCCCACGGTGCCCGTTGGTTCGAGCGCATCAATGCTGACGAGTCGTGCGTTGGCCGGCGTCAAGAATGCCGTATGCGCGCTGTATGCGGTGGCAATGATCGGTTTTCCGACCGACAGCATTTCCAGTGCCTCCAGATTCCAGCCTTCCCCGCGTGAACAGAACACACCACAGTCGGCCGATGCCATCAACTCGGCTACGTGATCATGTGTCGGCAATGGCGTGGTGATCAGCGTGATGTGTTTTGCCATCGGCGAGGTCTTGAACGGTCGCGCGAGATGTTCGAACTGCTCCGGGCTGAGAAAAGGATTGTGGCATGCAAGAACGAGCCGCACGGCGTCGCCCGGCCTGAATGCCGCTTCAAATGCGCGCAGCAAGTCAACTTGTCCCTTGCGGAGTTCCAACTTCCCGACCTGCAGGAAGACCGTCTCCTTACGCGCTGGCTTTGCAACAAGCCCTTCGTGAAACACCCGTCGATCTACGCCAAGCGGAACCACATGAATCGGCGTATGCAGGATACCGTTCGCGTACATCACACCACGGGCCCATTCGCTGCACACAAGCAATCGGTCCTGCGTGTTCAAGTGGTGCCGTTCATGCGCCGTAAACTGGGTAGATTCAAAGATTGGAAAGCCTACTCTGGCACCCCGTCCGACGTGCAGCGCCAGATCAAACTGCTGCGCCAGTCGCACGCTTGGCGCAGCTGCATCAAATGAAGCCTGCGCGTTCAGTGCGTCATCAAGCCCGGGCACGGGGATGAGCGAGCGATCAACTGCGCCCATGGGAAAGAAGTGCACCTTGGCGCCCAGTTGCTGCAGGGCGTTCAACAAGTAAGCTCCGGCGATTCCATAGCCAGTGCGCTGGAACGGAGCGATCAAGTTGAGAGCTGTATCGGTGCGCGGCCACGCGACTGGATGAGGGAATATTTCGTCAACAGATGGCGCCTCTTCATACACCTCGGGTGTACCCGACTCGCTTTCAGCCGACGCACCGCATACTTCCTGCGGAATGGCGATCACCATGTCAGTTGGCTGCACTTCAGTCGCCAGAAACAGCGCCAGTTCGCCATCCCGTTCCGCGAGAAGGTGCGGGGCACATCCCAGGTTGTTGAGCGAGAGGCATGCGCGCTCCCAAGCGTTCTCTCCCGTCTGATCACGCGGCGACAGAAGTACGGCAGCAACAACTCCAGCCTGCAGGGCTGTCTCAAGTGCAGCGAGAACCGGCTCTGTTGCCTGAGCCGGTGCAACGTGAACAAACAGCCGAGCGCCGAACGGTAACTGTGACAGGGCTTCAGAGAAGCGGTCGACGAGCGACTCGTGCCTCTCCACGATTACGCACTCAATCGCCGCGCAGGCCTCATGGGCAGCGCTCTCGATTCGCCGAGCTTCGCCCGACGAACTGACCACCGCGCATACTCGGGCAGCAACCCCGGGAACCGTTGCCGCACTCAGCGCCAGAAAACCGGCGCCAGGCGAAAGATCGATCAGGACATCACTATTTTCGAGTTGCGCATCAAGCAGGGCGCGAAACTCAGCCTGCACCCCCCCTTCCGACTCTGCGGCTGCAAGCAACTCAACATCACCAGAAAACCCATTAACCGGCAGATGGAATCGTGGCTGCCCATTCGCATCAAGCTGCGCGCTTGGAATCGGAGGAAAGGTGATTGCAGTGGAGTGTGACATATTTGATGGCATGGGTGAACGCGTCTGTCCACCGGCCAGTCAGGCACAAAGCATGCCACTACTAAGTCACTTCAAATCAACGGCTTGCGAAAATCCGGATAGCGCAGAAGCTCAAAGAGTCGGCAAATTCTTCCGCCTGGCCTCGCCGCCTGTGCACCTGCAGATTTTTCCGCTAGAGCGCAGTTGCGGCTACTGAATCGGGAACGAGTGATGCACGGAGTATGAGTCAGCCGCACTCACAACCTGATGCCCAATTCGCGTTGCGACGTTAAACACCACTGGTCCACGGAGATTTGCCGTCGCAAGATCTTGCTTCTTCAGCGGTAAGGTCACCACTGCCAGCACCAGCGCCTCGTCAGGGCTGGAGAGTCCTAGGCGTAGTTCCTCTGCTGCGCTGAGGTCAATCTCGTATCCTGGCAGAACAAGAAACGGGTCGACCAAAAGAAAGGCCAGCTGGGGCTCATCAGCGGACTGCATCCAGAAGAACCCTTCCCGCGCCGCTGGAACAAGCGCGAACTCTTTGTATTCAGCGAATCCGTGAAGTCCTTCGGGGAGCGTGACGAAGTTCACTGAGGGAACGACAACTTCCCCTAGCACACGCGACGCGATCGTGCGTTCGGTCGAAGCCGGGTTTACCGGAGACGTGGAAGGTTGCACGGGAGAGGGAGCAGCAACAGACATGGTATTCACACGCGGAGCCAAGGCATCGATCCGTCGAAGCCAGGACTCATAAATAGTTGGCGAGGCTCAATCCAAGCACTCGCGAGGTGGCCGACATGGCGG
>JAABRT010000045.1 GCA_011390805.1 Gemmatimonas sp.
AGTGGGGTTGACCCGACGGGGCATTTCCAACCGGTTGCGCAAGCGGCCCCCGACCGACAGCAGGTGCGTCGACGTGGGAGGTTCGCGCGCATCTGCGCGCTGCCGCTACGTCGTCACGTCCTCGTCACTTGGCCGGATCGGTGGGCCTCCGTTCACGTGGTCGATGTAGTGCCGGACTGCAGCCAGCGCGTCCACGCCTTCGGACAGCATGTAGTTGAGCGGGCTGATGCCCGAGAAGGGGTAGTCCGATCGGTTCATGGTGAGCCACTGCCGCCCGTGCTCAGGCGCGCCATGAAAAAGCCGCTCCAAACCCTCGTAGATGCCGAGAAGATAGGACAGGCGGATCAGTGCGTCAGCACTCGCGATGCTCGGCGCGCGTTGGTGCCATGCGTGCAAGGTCGCCATCGACACCGAGTTGCCCAAGAGCGCCACGCGCTGCGTGTCAGTCAGGCCCCACGCGGTGGTGATGCGAAGAAACGCACCGACGCCTGGTGCCGCCAAGCGCGCCCGCGTGTCGTCATCCGGAGTGGTGCTGGGCAAGTTTTGCATGCTCACCTCGGAACGATGGTGCTCGAAGCGGATCTCATTGCTTGAGCGATTGTGATCTGACGCGCGCCGTCAGAGGCTTTTGCTGCACATAGCGGGACGTGCATGTGTCGTGTCCAACGATAGTACGTGGTGTCCGCCGGTAAGTCGTCCTACCCATTGGGAGCAATCGGTCGAGGCCTACGGCGCATCCGTCGCGCAAGCGTCATGCGGTCGCGCGCCTCGTGAATGCGTACGCATCGCTCACGCGCCAGGTAGCGTACGACACGCTCATCGTCGATCGCCAGGAGTTCGGGAAACAGCTCTGCGAGATGACGCACCAAGGCGTTCATGGTCGACTTCCACTCCCGATGAGATTGGGGCCCCGCAGCTACCAGCAAATCATGATCACCGATCGCCCCCAGCCCGTTTTCGCGCAGTCGAATCGGGAAATCACCGGCGCGCTGACTGAGCCGATGTTTTCGTCTGTCCCGTTCCTCCTTGCTTCTCCCTTGATGGTGAAAGTAGCTGTCGTAGTCGATCGTGATGCGCTGACCTGTCGGCAACGCGAAGGCGATGTCGAACTTGCCCTTCCAACCCTGCAGTGAATGGCCGGACAGAGCGTGTGCCGTAGTTCGGAGAAGCCAAGCCAGTTCACAGGTCACGATCTCCTGTACGAGTGAGGTTTGCGTGATCTCGCACAAGTCACAGCCCGATCGATGCTCAACGCGGCGGTATACACGCTGCTGATAGTCGTGCGTCGGATCGTTGGGGTGCGCGATGCACCGCCACCAGACTTTTCTGCCGGAACCGGGTGTAACGTCGAACGGTGTCAGTTCGGCATTCTTGGTGGGATGCCACGTCGCCGCAATCGCGGGATGCCGTATCGCCAAGTTATAACCGACCGTCGCCACCTTTTTTTCGCATCCCAGGCACTTGGTCACCGCTTTCGAGTTGGGGTCCCAGCGGAATGCCGGCGCCAGTGTCCAGCGATGCTTGCACGTGCCACAGAGCCAGCGTACCGGCCGCGATGACCGGGCAGTGATGCGCTCCATGAGGCCGCATGGATTCTCAGCTACGTCGAACTCAAGCTTGAGCGCATCTGGTGCGAGCGCGGCGAACGAGTTCTCCGGCGTCACGATCTGATTCGCACAGACTGGGCATCCCGACGCCTTGTGGCGACGGGCGCGAGACGCGACAGAGGCGGTCCAGCGGTGCACTACGCCATCGCCGGGCTGACATATCCACTGCAGCCGCTCCTCGCTCGCGGCCGAAAGTGCACCGGCCCAGACGCGATTTACATCAGCCGCGAGCTCCCCCATCAGCGCCGGTAGGTCCCGGAGTTTTCGAACGCCTTCTCTGATACACTGAGGACAATAAGTGACCGCGCGGGAGCAACGATGGCTGACCGTCGCTAGCCAATCGTCGTGCCCGGCCTCGCACCGCCACCACACCAGTTTGGTGGAACCGACCGTGGTGTTCAGTGGGGTGGCGCTAGAGGCTGACTCGCAGCGAATCCACTGTGCCACCAGGTCGGGCCGCAGCGCGACGACGAGCCGCGGTGCTCGATCGCGCTCCACACAACCGGGGCACCGGCGCGACTTCTCGCTCGTGCGTTGCCATACGACGCATCGCCAGAGCCCGTGCGTTTTGCATCTCCACGTCACTTGGACGTCGGCTGCCGACGTCAGCGAACACATGGGTCGCAGCGGCTGGCCCACACACTCAACGAACTCTTGGACAAGCTCTGGATGGGTGTCGTCCAGCCGCTTCGTTCCCAGACAGCCAGGGCAGTCTGTCCGTATGGGGCGCTCGCCGGTTTCAGCAGTTCTGACACGCGTTCGCCAGTTTGGCGAGGCGACAAACTTCGTATCGTGAGTAGCGCAATACCAGATGATCGGCAGCTCCGAACCGAAACGGATCGCTCCGGCAGGAATGCCGTTGTTGTCTTGGGGATTGAACTCTTGAGCCAGTCGCGGGAATCGAAGGATGCTGCTCTCCGCGGGCACCTCTCCGTGAGGTATGCGCTGCGGTAGCGCAGGATAGGGCAGTGGATGGATTCGCTCACGTGGCATGTGGGTTCGGGCTGAGGATCGCCAGACGACCGTAGCAGAACCCCTCTGCGCGGTCACTCTGTGCATATATGCTGTCATCATACATGCTTGTAGCATAAACGCAAGTGTTGGATAATCATGCCTGCGTGGACGATCTTCGCAGCGGCTTGGCCGCGACTCTCAGACAACTGCGCGGCGAGCGCGGGCTATCACAGGAGAAACTCGCGCTCGCTGCCGGCCTCCACCGTACCTTCGTGTTTCGATTGGAAAAGGGCGCGGTCAACGTGTCGCTGGACGCGCTCCAGCGAGTAGCGGAGGCGCTAGACGTTCGGCTCAGCGAGCTGCTTGCGCTGGCGGAGCAGCACTCTGTCGGATGACGGTGCGCGGGTTTGCTGGCATGGTTATCCCCGAAAGAACGGGGCGACTGGCAGCTTCATGTCGGCTTAGGCACCGCGGTTTGTCATCACCCACATAAGCATGACAAAATCCACCTCGGGGACTCTCGGCCAAGTGGTTGTCAGACACCACGTTGCACCTGACGGGACGACCCAAACGCTCGGGGTGGACGGGCGCTTAGCCGAAATAATCGAACGATTCTGCCGAAATCGTTTGGTCTATTTCCGCTAACAGGGCGCATAACGCGCACCCAAACACCTGTGGGACCAGGCTGGGACCAGCGGCATGCCTAAGGAATTCGTCGCGTTTCCGTTGGGTTTGGCGCGCGAGCGATGCCATGGCCACGCTCGGACGTGGCCGAACACTCGCGTTCACCACCCGCCGTCGCCGATGAGCGGCACGCCTGCAAGGGCTGCCCTATGCTCGCTGTGACCGGCTCCGTAAAGGCGAGATCGGTCGCAAACTCGAGGAGCGGTCAGCGCACCCACGCTGCCCTACACTCGAGTTGACCGGCCGCACTCGGCGAGACCGGCACCCCCCAGCCCGAGCTGACTCATGACCGCTTCTTTGCTGCTTGCAGGGCCCGCACTTTGGGCCGCGCCACTCTCGCTTTCCCGTTTACACGCCGAGCTCGAGCACCTCGCGGCCGCGAGCAAGGTGCGGAACCTCAAGACGGGGGAGTATGGCAACGCTACCCCCGAATACCTCGCCTCGATCGTATCGTCCATCACCATTGCGGTACGTGAGGCCCACGAGATGGGAATGCTTCCCGAAGCGCCCGATCGACCCATCGATGTGCCCACCGTCGACCTTCGTCCCATTCTCGGCGTGCTGCCCGAGCTCGCGGAGCGTGGGGCGTCCCTCGCCGGGCATGCCCGTCCGGGAAGCGCGAGCGCTTTCGTGCGCAAGGCGCTCGTGAGTATCGAGTTCCTCACCCTCACTGGCGGCGCGCGTGATCGTGCAGCAGCCGTACTGCCCGCGTGGCAGCCGCTCCATGTCGCTTCCCAGTGCAAAGGGCGCAAAAAGTCGAAGGACGGTCGCTCCAGCTCTATCCTCCTGCTTCAGCGGTTGGGCGTCCAAAACGGCTGCGCGACACCCCAAGCACTGCCGAAGGAACGTTCGGAAATCGTGCGGTGGGGAACGGACAAGGGCTACGTCAGTCACACGATGGACATGGCGATCTCGTGTTATCACCACGCGCTGAAGCTGCTGCCTGCAGCCGAGCAGGAGGCCTACCCGTGTTTTCCTCGCGAGCGCATGTGCAACGAGCGTCATTTGGGGATGCTGCCGGACGTGGTGGACCGTGCGCGTCGCGCGGGTTGCAGCCTGAGCGAGGTGGCTATTCGCGACATGTCCGCCTTGGAGTTGCTCAAACTTCTCGCGCCCGGCGTGGCCGAGGACCTTGAGGACTTCATTGCGATGCCTCGCAGCCGTCCGTTAGGCAAAGATGAGCGCCTGGGCTTTATCACCACAGTCTCACGCTACGTCGCCCAAGCCGTCCGGCTGAACGAGACGCATGCGGAAGCCTTCGCGAGTGGGGAAGCACGGACGCTGTATTTTTTGGAACATCTGGTTACTGAGCATGCGGCGGATGCGCACCCATCGCGCCCTCGCTCTCGCGGTTTGCAGTCTCGCGGGGGCCCCTCGAAGCACGAAACTCAGGCGCCGTTGCTGCTCGTGGTGCTCGAGAGTGAAGCGGCGGTCGCGCGAGCAAACTCGCCGCTTACCATGGCGAACAACGCGCTGAACTATCCAGTCTCGGTGAAAGATGGCATTGGTCGTTTGTGGCGGCTGATTCAATACGTTTATGGAGGCATGAGCGAGAGCGAGCCCGAAACGTGGCAGCTGCTCTCCCTGCAGTACCAGCGCATACAGGATCGCATGAACCATCGGACTGTAGGCGCCGCGCGTTCGGCGCGGAGTATCACTCCGGTTGCGCTGAACGCCAAGGACAAGGTGTTGGCGATCCGCACCGTCACGCTGCCGCAGTTGGTCTGCATCGGCCTCCCAGTGCTCGGCCACCACGTGGACGCGTTGCAGGCCCGCTATGAGGCGGTGGTTAAGATGGCGAGACGCAAGGGCCATGACGGGACGCATCCGGTGGTCCGAGCCGCACACAGGGAGTGGCACGAGTGGTTAACCAAGTATGTGGTGCTCGCCCTCGCGACGGACGACGGACTTCGGTTGTCGAACTACTCATACGGGCGACTGGGGCTCGCGGCCGAGTTTCGGCCGACGTTCTCGCGCGGAGAAGACGGATCGCTTGTGCTTCGGTCGTTGAACACGTTTTTTACCGGGACAGGGGGCACGCAGCCGGACGCGCGACTCAAGATGTTAGAGCGTGCCGGCTCCGATGGCGAACGTGAGCGCGAACGACGCGTTTCCCCAGGCGTGGTGCGGATGGACTTGTTGCTTGCATACATCCAAGGGCCACGCGCCGAAAATCTGTTGTGGATCGGCCTGACTGACCGCTCAGGCGCCGCGGTCACCGCAGCGACGTACTGCCTGGAGCGTGAAATGGCGGGGGAGTATGGCGCACCGTTTGCGCTCTTCGTCTCGTACAAGTCGCCTCGCTCCGACCGAGCGTACGGAAAAAACCGCGCCTCGGAGGAGTTCGGGGAGGCTCTGCACTGGGTTGCTCGGCATGCTCTTGGACGATCGGTACCGGACATGGATAGCGATGAACGACGGGAACTCTACCGGGGCATTTTCTCGATGCACATCTCGCGGCTGTTCATTGGCACCTACTGGCTGGGCGTGAGGACGGACTTAGCTCGCGAAGGCATAGACCGAGCGATGCACCTCACTGACGACACCGAAGGCGCTCTGCGGGACGACTACGACGCGGTGGACGCCGCGATCCGAGAGGCCCGGCGCGTGTACTTGCACGATTCGGAGGAACGGTGGCAGCACCCTGATGCCTACCACGTATTCATGGATCGGCTCTACGCTCTTGAAATTCTGGACTGGGCGAAGCTGACGAACCTGCCCCTCCCCTCCCACCTGCGCTCGGATATGCTGGCCGACGTTACGCGCGCACTCAGCGATGCCCCGGCAGCGATGCGGCGGTCGCGCACGCGGCGAGCGGCGTAGACCGCTACACTCCCCGTAGGCTCTGAGGGCGAGGCGACACCCCGTCGCGTCGCCCTTACTCCTATGGGCTCCCGCAATGATTCCAGACTACGCGCTCCTCGACAAACGTCCTGCTCTCAAACAAGTATTGTTGTTCCTTGGAATGAGCAAATCGAGCTTTTATCGCCACTATCGGCCAGTTGACGCGACGGAGCACGAAAAGTACACGAGACAGTTAGACATTCGCGAGGTCGAGATCGCTGGTCGACCGACGCTCACGTTTTGTCGTGATGCCATTATTGCGTTGTACGAAACGCGCCGAGAAAAGAGCGATGGCACGCTGGCGACGGAACCGAGTACGCGAGCTGAGCGACTGGGATGGTGTTCGAGGCGTGGATTTGGCAGCAAGGTTTACAAGGACGGGCAGCCGCGCGTGCCATCTGGCGACAGGCGCAAGACGCGACAGTTAAGCATCGCGACACCACACGATGGCTCCCTTCTGCACCCAGCTGCAAGCAATCGGGGACAGACGATGGGATAGTTCGAAAGACGAGCACGGACCGCGTTTACCAGTACGTGCCCGCTTCCATGCTGCCCAGCAGATCTCCCACAAGCATCCGCCCGTCGACCGTGTCGAGCAACGATAGCGGCTGTATCTCCCCCAGCGCCGCATTCGGCGTGGTAAGCCATGTCCCCAGCCAGGGGCCGACCTGAAAGCCTTGCGCCTCGGCGTCGGAGCCCGACAGCGAGCGCTGCACGCGGTAGAATATCTCAGCGATTTGCAGAACGGCCTCGCTCGCGGAGCTGTTGAGGCGTGCCCCGGTCCGGATCTGGCGGTTGACCGTCGCGAGCGGGAGGCCGAGTCCCGCGGTGAGCTGCCGCTTCGACAAGTGGAGCATCTCGGCCAAGATGTCGACGGTGGCCGCTGGCAAACCGTCGCGAACCGTGGCAATGCGCTGCAGGGGTGCCATGACGGTGAACAGCTGAAGTAGTGTCACCCCTTCGCGGACGTCCGCGTCAGCAGCTTCGTGGTCGGTCGTCATGTCAACCTCGTCAGTTCAATAGCCACGAGCGGGTCGCAGCTGGGGCGGCCGCTTTTCTCTGGGGCGGGCTCCCCGCGCTCTTATATAGTATGGCGGCACTTCAAGTTGCCTGCGACGTCCCTGCGACGGCGGGTGCGCCCTCGTCTGCCGGCGTCGCGAGCCAGCGCACCAGCGCCAGCACTCCTTCCACCTGGCCTGCCTCGATCGCCGCGAAGGGGGAGATGTTCGTTCCGTCCGACGCGACCAACATCGCTTGCGGGGACGCGAGCAGACCAACCAGCTCCTCGGGGCTGAGTCGCGTGCCGACGATTTCATTGATCTGGCGAATGACTTCATAGGGACGCGGTAGGCCCGTGTCGGCTTCCGGGCTCTTGAACTGGGCGAGCGGATAGGAGAACGAGCCGTCCGGCCTCGCCAACGCCAGGACTCGGCCTTGGTTCCGCCACTGCTGCAGCGTCTGCCGCGTGACCCCCAACTTCGCCATGGCTTCTTCCGCCGACCACACTCCTCCCGACTCCTCAAGCACCGCAGCCAGGGCGACGCGACCCTTCAGGTGAGCGACCGCCCAAGCTTCTTGAGCCGGCGCCTCCGTGATGACCATGTCCGTCAGCGCGCTCAGCAACGCCACATCGGACCCCGCGGCAGCAGCTTACATGACCGTCGTCTGGGGCGCGCGTTGAACGAGGCGGTAGACCAGCTCGCCAACCCGCGCCAGCAAGATTTCCGCCGCGACCGAAAGATCGGCATCGGACTGGTCCGCGCCGATCACCTGCAGAAACGGGCGCTTGAGGAACGTACCCACGATTAGCTCCGGGTGAGACTCAACTGACGCTAGTCTCCATCGTAACCTGCGTCAAGCGACCGGCCTGCCGGGATCGGCGCGCGGACGAACGCTCCCCTACGCTCTTGGCGGAGAGGTTATCCAAGCTCTCCATCCACTGCTACCACGGGAGCCTAGATGCCGTACTTTGCCGATCGCCCCAAGCCTGTCGAACTGAAGCAGTCCATCCCCCTCTCCACCGCGACTCAGCGTGAGCTCAAGAGCCTAGCACGCGCGTGCAAGAAATCAGTCGGTGCCTCTGCTTGGCACGAGGCGGCTCACGCCGTGGTCGGCGTTCGGCTGGGACTGACCCTCCAAAGCATCGACATTCGCGTCCGCGTCGTGCACGACCACGAGGGCAACGCGGCGGTCTCATCCGGCTACACCTCGTACCGAGCCGATGACCTCGCCGAGCGGTTCGGGGTCGTCGGCGCGCATCGCGCGTGCGCCATCTTCGCTGCCGCCGGGATCGCGGCGGAGGAGGATCGTCTTACCGGTGATCTCGCGGCGGCGTCGGACGACTTCAATGGCATTGTTCGCTTCGCCAAGCTGATCGGCATCCCCACGCACGACCGGTCAGATCCGATCCTGAAATCTTTCGTCTCCGACGTCACCGACGTCGCACGCCGCCTCCTTTCTGTGGACAAGGGTGTCGCTTGGACACATGTGCGGACTGCACTCGTCGCGCAGAAGACGCTCACGCCCGAGAAGGTCGTAGCGTTGATGGCAAGAGCCGGGGGAGCCTAAGCGGCGGGCCGTTGCCCGCACAAATTCCTCACGCGCTAGGTGTCATCCTCAACATTGAGATCACCGATCGCGCTTGGAGGGCGGCGCGCCACCGTGCCTTCAATCGCCTGCGCCTCCGCCACGAGCTCGGCCAGTGTTTCGCGCTGCCGCTCGTTTCCCGCGCGCCACAGCAGCGCATCGCGCCGTCGGGCGCGCCGATGCCCGCTGGGGGTCACATGCGAGGGAATCGCACGCCTATCGAGGAGCTTCTGCACCGTCGGCGGTGACAGGCGGACAAGTGCGGCGATCTCTTCCAGCTCGAGATCTCCACCCTCCGTCTCCTCGCCGTCATCAGCGGGGCTCACGGAATCGCGGTCGTTGGGGGGTGCATTCAACTGAACATGCAGAGACCGAACGGCGATCTCAAGAATCAGCCGGTCCGATTGATGTCGGTGCCCTCACGTTCTCCACGGAACGTGGCCGGCGGCCGGCGCGTGGTGCGACCGCAAGCCACGTTGTGCGAGCTACTACTGGCGTAGTATTTGTCGAGTTGGGCGGCAGACAAATACTTCCCAAGTATTTGCAGTCCACAAATACTTGCCAATTTTCTGTCAAACACAAATACCACAAATACGTCACCGCCAAGAGCTGACCATCACCTCGCGAAGTCTCGGCCGCGACGAGACTCAGTGCAGTATGCGGATAGTTTCTACGCTCCGCAGGCGACTGAACGGGTACCTACGAACGCGTGAGGCGGAGTGATTCTTGCGGGGGCTAAAGAGTCAGAGGGTGCCGAGTCACCCGTGTCGCGCGTCGCCGACGTCGATTGACAATAGCTGTACATTACTGCTCGTTAAACCCTTTCCAAGGATCCAATGCCATCCCCACTCGGTGCCAAAATCGCCAGGGAGCGCAACGCACGCGCAATGAGCATCCGCGATCTCGCAAAGGCCATTGGTAAATCGCCTGCTCTGCTCTCACGTATCGAAAACGAGACGCCGCTTCCCCCAGTGGCGCCTGAGACGTTTAAGGCGATCGCAAGGGCTCTCGAAATGAATGAAGATGAAGTGCTCGTCGAGGCGGGCCGCACGGAAGAAATGGCACCCAAGACGACGATGGAGATGGCGCTCTATCGACGGGTTAGGGGAATGCCCGAGGAAGAGCAGCAAAAGCTGCTGAACCGGCTCGATGAAGAGCAGAAGGGCTGACGCCGTGTTCGGCTTCCTTCACGAGAATACGATCGTCAGCGCTGCAGATGAGCTGCGATGGGAGGCGCTAGGGGTAAGGGCCACGGTGCTTCCGGTAGATATCGACACGATCATCTACGACCACCTTTGTCAGAATCAAGGCCTTTCCTTCAACGACGAGGCCGATCTCGGGACTGCTAGCGGCGAAGCGGTGCTCGGCAAAATGACGGTGCAACCAGGCCGCATTGAGATTAGTCGCCAGCTGAAGATCGAAGGAAACGAGGGGCGCCTTCGTTTCACGATCGCCCATGAGATTGGCCATTGGGTGTTGCACCGCCCGCTCATCTTGGCCGACGAACGCCAGTATTCGCTGCTCGGCTCCGAGAAGCATCAACTGGTCACGCTCAACCGCGCGATCAACGGGCTGACAAGTGCGCCCGAAGAAATCCAAGCGAACATGTTCGCCTCTGAACTGCTCATACCTAGGAAGCAGCTGGGCGAGGAATGGGGGCGGCGCAACTCGTTGAGGCCGGTCGCGACCAAATCCGGAAGCGATCTGAAGTTGATTGCACGAGAAGCGGCCATCGCGCGGATGCCCGGCCTGCCCGCGCTCACTGACGTTTTCGCAGTTTCGGCGGAGGCAATGGCGATCGCGCTCCTGAGGCGTAAGCTCGTCGCGCCGCCCGCCTCGTTACTCGAGGGCTTCTAGCGCCCATAGGGGCTTGCGAAGGAAGCGGTGACTGCTATACTTCGAAGCGTTACCGACCATTAAACAGTAAACTGCGTCTAGGAGGCGAACGTAATGAGTTACGAACTGGATTGCTTTGGCAATTGGAAGCAGAGGAAGATCAGATGATGCGATTGTCATCAGGTTTGGCAACCTGTTCGGAAGCAGGGCCGAGCAGACCGTCGTGGTCGTGGATGGCGGCTTTGCTGACAACTGCCGTCAACCCGTGCAGCCTATTCGGAACTGCCCCGCCACCGAAACGGTGGTTCTAGTCGTTTCCATGCAATCCGTAGTCGGAAAGCAACATTTACTAGACGGGCGACCGATATGCGGCCGCCGTCACCACCGCCGGTCGTTCGGCAAGGAAAGGTAGTTATGTCAGCGTTGTACATCGTGCAGGCACAGCCCAATCCCCCGGGCAAGGACGCTTCCCGCCGGGGCCAAACGACGAATCATCAGCTGAACGAAGAGTGGACTGAGTTCGAGGCGGTCGGCGGTCCGGTCGCAGTTACCGGCCAGAGCATAGCTCACTTGACCTTTGCCGGCGCGTGTCAGGTGACCGGCCAAGCTACCTTGATGACTTTCGGAGACGGTTCGTTGTCCCAAGGTCGTCGACTTCGACTGCACACGGGACGGGGTACCAACGCATGGGCAGGCAACACCTACCACATGTACCTGAACAAAGACTGGTTTGTGTGGAACAATCAATGCGGCGATCGCTGCACGGTGACACATCAGAATCGACCAATCGACTCGGCCGGATATGCGCCGAACCCGCCGGAGGGCGTTTTGAGCCGCGTGCCCGGGACCGATCGACTCGAGCCGGCGCGGCAGCTCAGCTATCGCTGACTGCAATACAAGGTCGCAGCATCCGGCTGCGCCAACCCAGTCCTTTTCCCGAGGATTCTTTGATGCCAAAACGAGTCGCAGTGACGGACGAAAGCGATAGTGGCCGCAACCGACGATTTCACGACAATGTCACTGGCGAGGACATGTCACGCGCAGAGTTCGTTCGACGGATCGAAAGCGGGGGCTATCCCAACTATCACGTTCGGCGCGTCCACGACGTGAAGACGCCGGTGTCAAATCCGGACGGTTCCGAAAACAACAACCTTGGGTGACAGGAAGAGCGCACAGTGCGCGGATGCGGCGCGCCGCTCGCAGTGTTCGCCTGATCGAAAGGTGAGTGTACGCGCACTGGTCGGTCGTGCAGAAAGTAGCCACGCGGCCCGACGGCACGTGTGGCTCGCTGCAGGAGGGAAGGTGACAACACGAGCACAGGCCCGTTGCTCCTCGGTCGTCATGCGCGACGCCTTCTGTTTTCAAGCAGCTCAGGAGTAAGCTACGAATGGGAGGAATCTCAGTTACGACTGGTGCCGAGTTCCAGGCTTCGTTGACGGCCTACATTGCCGTGCGCATGCTGCTCGGCTGGCCACTGAACTGGCTCGACGGAGGCGCCGATATTCCGGCATCCGTCGCCGGCGAGGTCTCCGGTCCGGGCGATGATATTCGAGTTTTGCTTCAGAATGGCCGATCGCTCGAAATCCAGGCGAAACGGACCCTGTCAGGGAAGGTCGACCTCGTCGCGACAGTGCAGAAGATGCTCCTTGAGCAACACTCGAT
Source organism: Gemmatimonas sp. (assembly GCA_011390805.1). Taxonomy (GTDB): domain Bacteria; phylum Gemmatimonadota; class Gemmatimonadetes; order Gemmatimonadales; family Gemmatimonadaceae; genus JAABRT01. The sequence goes on from JAABRT010000045.1 coordinate 12,174, forward strand.
AGCGCACGAGCACGAGATTGTGCTGGTGGTCGGCGGTGGCACGCACAGCCAAATTCGAGACGAGTTCGCCACAGACGTAAGACACTTTCGAGCGGATCGACACGATCGCCGACGCACGATGCTTACAGGACTGCTCGACGCCCTGCCTGAAGCACATAGCGTGCTGGCTCGGCTCGTGGTCGTACCACTCGATTTGGATACGCCTGCGCACATGGGATCACAGCAAGCGGTGGACGGACTTCGCCAAGTACTGCGTGCGCCAGAGAAAGCAGAAGCTGCGTGGGCAATGCTAGTAGGCGAGAGCCTCAAGATCGGTCGCGGCTCACAATGGGATCGTGCAGATGTTCAACGCGTGCTTAAACACGCAGAGTATGAGCTGCGTGCAGTGGGACCCGATGCGGAATGGCTTGACCAACTCGCGTCCGTGGAAACATTGCTCAAGCTGTGGCGGCCTCGAACAGCACTCTCCATCCTGAAGTTTGTCGAACAAGCCATCGCCGGTCGGAGCGTTGGCAACGCAGTGCGTCGCAAGCTGTTCGGCCTGAAAGCCCGGGCAGTCTTGTGGCTCGGCCACCCCGCCGACGCGTGCCGCCTGTACGAGCAGGCGCTCGACTTCGTCCCAACGGAACCGCCACGAGATGCTGAAGAGCGCCTGACTTGGTGTCACGTCCAAACGAACGCGGGGTTTGGACGACTTTTCATCGATGACCGCGACAGGGCGGCGGCAATTGCACGACGGGTTCTTGAGGTTGACCCGACCCTAGGAGTGACTTGGGCGCTCTTGGTTCGTGCGACGCACGGTACCTCGGAGGCATTTGCGCCAAACTCGGTGCCGAGCCTTATGCAGCAGACTCCGGAAGTATGTCACGCCGCCGCAGCTGTAGCGGCCGACGAGGAAAAGTGGGATCTCGTCATTCGTTTGTTGGAGCCGTTTGTCGTAAGCCGATCGGCCCCCCCGGACATGCTCATCGACTACTGCACTGCACTCTTAATGACGGACGACGGGGCTGAGATAACGAGCGGAAAGGGTACCCTTGCAGCTCGCACCACATCCGAGGAGATCGAGCGCTCGAGCGAGATCGAGTTTCGACGAATCCGATCCACCGTGCGCTCGGAAGCAAAACTACAAAGAAGTGAGCGTGTTGGTCGGGCGGTGTCGGAGGTGATTGACACACTCGCGAATGGCGAGGTAGACGCGCTCTTGGCAAAGGCATACGTGTGTCGCGCCCGTGCGCGAGAGTATCTGGGACAGGTCGACGAGGCGAGGGCCGACGATGAGGAGGCTGCGAGGTTGTCGCCTTCCGATCCAAACGTTGTGCTTCGTCATGTTGAAGCGCGCCTAGAGGCGCGCGATGACGTCGGTGCGCTAGCATTGCTCACTGATGCCGCTGTTGACGGTGTCCCGGCTTTGTTGTGTCGGAGAGCCGAAGTGCGCTTCCGAGCACAGGACGTTACGGGCGCGACACACGACCTTGAACGCGCGGTGTCCAACCTCGGCGAGCGAGCGGTGGGTCCGCGTCGTGGGCTATACCTCCAGCTAGGCACAGTTGCGCTGGACGCTGGCCGAGAAGATCTGGCGGAGCAGATGCGGGTTGCACTGATCAATGGAGAGCCTGCAGGTGCGGACTGGTTTGTCCCCGTTCTGGAAGCTCGTATCGCGGCCCTGCACCGCGCGTGGACAGTTGTCGAGGAGGCGTACACCAGCGCGCTATCCCGTCTAGATGCTATGACGCGAGCCGATCTTCATCTTGAAGTTGCATCGGTGTATCTGCGCGCCAGCGAAGATGGGCGAGCCCTTAGACATCTGGAGTCTGCCGGAGCCTCCTCATGCGAACACCCACGCTTCGAGAGCTACGTCAAAGCGCTCATGCGAGAAGAGGCCTATCAACGCGTCTTGGAGCTGCTGCCCGCGTCTGGCGAAGACGTTCGAGTTTCAGACCCGTCACTGGCGGCGCTGCCGGTGATTCTGCTAACCGCGGGCGCTGAAGTGGCGCTGCTTCAGGGCAACTTGCACAGAGCCGCGACGCTCGCGGACGCCGCCATCGAAGCGAGCAACGCCCGCGACGGTAAGCCTGACGCACACTGCCTTCTCTACTCGGCACAAGTTCACATCCAGCTCGTCTCAAAGCAGAAACACCGTGCGCGGCTTGCTCGAATCGTTGATCAAGTTCTTGAGCAGTTCACGGTAGACGCAACCACCCAGCTTCTGATGGCAAGATACTGCGTCGCGTTGGGTCAAAGTCAGCGAGCGCTGGAGCTAGCTCTTCGGCTATATCGCGAGAATCCGGATGGCCTCGAGTTTGTAGGAGGCTTGGTCGAGGTCGCGTTCGCCTCCACGATGCCGAGGACCGACACCGCGAACAACGATGAAGAAGAAACGCTGGCAGAAGATGAACTTGCTTCGTCATTGACACTCGAAACGAAGACAGCGATGGTCGGTGCTGCGACCAATGGTCAGGATCCGACCAGTGGTTCAACTGAGTCGGGGACTATCGATGACAATACGAGCGCATCAGATCAAGATGATGACGATCCGGATGTTGGTTCCGATGGGCGCCATGGAGTTGTAGGGCCGAACACCTTCGTGCGGCTGCGCGCTGACGATGGACAGCGCTTGGATGTTTTTCTATACCAAGACGGTCCAGTCTCGCTGGACAAGGGCGAGTTCCTGGTCGACGATCCCAATGTGTCGTCGTGGCTCGGAAAGCGTGTCGGCGAAGCAATCGTGCGAACACAGGGCGGAAGGATTCAGCGATTCGAGATTGTGCGTGTTGTGCCTGCAGTGGTCATTGTAGTCCGTCGCCTTATGCGGACATACGCGGCACGATTCCCAGAAAACCCACGCTTCCGGTTGATTCACGTGGGATCTAATCCCACGCTCCGTAGCCTCGGACCTGTGCTGGCGGAGCTGCATCAGGTTCGGCTACGAAGTGAGCGCGCACTTGAAGTTTACGCCGAGCATTCGCTGCCGCTTGGGACACTCGCAGATGTGTTGGGACAGCGCGTGATAGACGTCGCGAGAGAAATAAGTGCGGGGGCCGCCCCTCGTCTGGCGGTTGAGGGGCCACCGCTCGCGGACTACGACGCCTCGGTAATGAACGCCCGAACCGCGGCCACAGTAGTGATAACTCGTCCCGCGCTGGAGTATCTGGAGTTGGTAGGCGGCTGGGATCTGCTTTCTGAAGACGCAACTCTGCTGGCGCCTCGAAGCATGATCGATGAGTGGGATGCCGAGCTGGCTGAGCTCGAGATGCAATCCACACATGGTCGAATCACTCTGCTCGAAACCGCAGGACGACCGTCAATAGTGGAAACGACTCGACATCAGGCTGCCACTGCTCTTGCCAATTCTAGAGAGCTATATGAACGGGTGTTGAAAGCCGCGCGCGTGGAGTTCCGGTCTGCCGACGCGCTCGGCCGAGACGAACGCGAGCGGCGCGACGCGCTCGGCGTGACATCCTATGACGCATGTGCTTTGGCAAAAGCTGCGCACGCTACACTCTATGCCGATGACTTGGGCCTCCGAGCCGTCGCTCGCGCTGAGTTGCAGGTCCAGTCCTTCTCGACCGGCGCGCTGCTTGAAGCGCGACTGCGCGCGGATCGTATCGACCAGAATGCATACGATCTCGCCATTCTTGGCTTGTTGCAGCGGCGCCATGACATGCTTCCGATTCGTGCTACAACAATAACGGCCGCCTATCGACGCACCGACGGCGGTCGCCTTGGAGACGCGGTCGTCGACATGCTGGGCGACGCGCGGGTGAGCGCGCAGAGCGCTGCGATGGTTGCAGCAGATGCACTCCACGTGCTCGCCACAAGCGCAATCGTCACCGTTTCACTGGAACGTGTTTGTATGCGGCTCGTGACGGCGCTTGTCGCGCACCGGATGGTAAAGGACGTGATCCCCTTTTTCGAGTGGGCAGTCAAGCAGCGTTTCCAGTTGCTGCCGCGGGAGCTTTCGATGCTGCTCAGCGCCACGCGAGAGACTCTAATCACTCACGTGACGCTAAGCAGCTAGCAAGCAGTGGCCGCAGCCTGAGGATGACGCTTCGTGAAATGCTAGACGGTATTCGGAGCCTTCTTCATGTGTGCTTTTGCCCGACCGCTATCTACGTGCGGCGTTGAAGTTGGTCAGGAGCGCCGATCCAAACGCCTCTTCAAGGACCGATGGATTGAAGAACTCAACAAACTCCGCGATGCGTCCAGCACGCACCGTGAAGAGTCCCAAGTACGTGTTGTCGTAGCGGCCTCCAGACTTCAGTCCAATCTGCCCGGTGTAGCGCACTACGAAACGCTCGGGATCCTGCATGGGCATGATCTCACGCGGAAACCGCATGAACAGGTAGTTCTCGGGCAGCGCGGCGTACTGGTTTCGAATGGTCGCTTTCCCGTCCAAGCGCGTGGGGAATCCTAGCGGGGAAAACGGCATCAGCTGAACGCCGTCTTCCGCCCACACGTCAAGAAATGCATCCACATCTTTCGCCTCCAACGCGGAGAAGAAGCGCTCGATGACAATGCGATTTCGTGACCGTACGTCCGCGTGAGGATCACGCTCGGAGAGCGCATCGCCTCGAAGGAGCGCGAAATGCGCGGCGACAGCGTCACTGGCAGCGGTGACTGCTGCTTCCGAATCATAAAAGTCAAACTGCGTCACGTTTTCGAGCCACCGCTCGGCCTTGTCCTTCGCTGCGAGGTTCGCAAAGAAACGATGGGCACCCTGTGGGATCGCTGCCGCTTCGCTGTGAACAAGCAACGTTGGCAGCGTAAGACGTGGCGCCGCGGCGACAGCGTCGAACGTGAGCCACGCCTCCCACATGGCGACGTCCGCCTGATTGCGCCAGGCTGGAATCATTCCGCGGTCGGCCTCGGTGTAATACGGTGCCCCAAACATGAGCGCGCTGCTGTCCGTCAAGCTGGCCGCACGGACGAGCTGTTGCTGTCCGGACTCGGTGTATTGGCGCGCCGCTTGCCGACTCACTTCGATCAGCGACGCGACGCCCTCGCGTCCGCCATAGACTTCTTCCACGATCTGCGTGTCGTGCAGCCACGGCGCGACGAATGCGACGGCCTGGAACAGCGGGTCGGCGGCCACTGCGTTGGCCATGTAGCCCGAACTGGCGCAGATGCCAAGCCCGCTGATTCGATTTGCATCAACTTCAGTGCGGGTGCTCAAGAACGCTGCCGCCGCACGGATGTCAGCCATCTTGTGCACAGGGTGTTCGAGCTGACGCGGGAGTCCACCGCTTTCTCCCCAATGACGAAAGTCGAACGCGAGCGCAGCGTATCCGCGGCGCGCCAACTCGCGGGCATACCGGCCCGCCATCTGCTCCTTCACGGTCATCCACGCGCCAGTCACGATGACAGCGGGCAGTCGGTCTTTCGACGAGACGTCCTGCGGCAGATACAGATTGCCGACCATGCGTTCGCCGTCCGAGGCAAACGTGACGCGTTCGACGCGCACGGCGTGAAAGCCTTCGCTCGCGGGTTCGGCTGCACGTGCTGCGGCACGCGAGCTCGCTCGCGCCTGGGCGAGCGCGAGCAGGCCGGCATTCCCGGTGCTTGCACTTGGAATCATGCGCATACTGGTGACGTGCCACCGGCCATTCGAATCCTGCTGAAGCTGGTGCTCGTAACGTCCCTCCAACGTCCAGACGTCGCCGTCACCGCCCGCGTCGATCAGTGTGTGCGTCGCGACGAAACGACTCTTCGTGGTAGCACGATTCCCGGTGCGCTCATACGTAATCTCATCGATCGTATGCGCCGTGATGTCGAACGCTTCCAGCAGTGGCTGCCAACGCTCCACGATTTCGCGTGGCGTCAGTTGTTCCGGGGTACCGTAGTCAAGCGTGACGGTATCGGCGAACGCGGATGCAACGGCGTCCCAGTCGCGGCGGTCGGCCTCGCGAGCGATCGTCAGGATGGCCCCTGCGATTTGATTTCGTTCGGTCGTGTCGACCTCGGGGGCGGCAACGTCTGCAGGCGTGTTGGAGGAGGCGCGAACGGTTTGGCTGGATGACATGGGAGTCTCTCGCATGGTGAGTTTCGAATTGAGCGATAGCGTGCACAGGACGGCGAGCGCCGAGGACCAGACTCTGGGGGTGCGCAACATTGGTGGCCTCCACTGGCGTGTCGAGTCGTGAATCGCGGACGTGGGTCTGCACCGAGGCGCCGGGTCAACCACCGGAGGCAGTGACTTCGCTGGAGATCGTGCCTCGTGCCGTAACCCAAATGCGAACCTCGCGCAGCATCCGTTCGTTCGACAAACTAGGACGGCGCGGCGGACAGCTCTTGATCAAAACGAGGCTCAGCTTTTGAACAATCCTGCGATGCGGCACCACAGCGCGATTCCCTTTCTCGACGCAGGCTCGCGTAAGCCTGTCGAAGCCCTGGAAGGGGCCAGGCTGCTGGTGTCCAGCCGAGCGCTTGGTTGGCCGGGCGTGATCGTGGAGGCCGGCGAAAACGACTTCTGGGAAGTGGACGAGCTTACCGTCGCCCATCACTACCTCGCGATGAATCTGGGGGACGAGCCGCTGCGCTTTGAAGTGAAGGGACCGCGGCGCTACCATCGCACGGTGATCGAGCCCGGCGCCGTCTGGATTTGTCCCGCGGGTGAATCGTTCACGCATCGAATACGGCAGGCGAACAGTTTCGCGCTGGTGGCTGTCGCCCCTGAACGTTTCGACGTGCTCGTGGGCAATCCGGATCGGCCTGCACCGGCGCTTCGCCGCGACTACAACCTTCGTTCACCTTCGCTCGAGCACGTCGTCCGGGCGCTGGTCATCGAAGCCGACCGCGGCGGCCCTGGTGGTCTGGCGGTTGTCGAGGCGCTCGTAGCGGCCGCCAGTCACAGCATGGTGCGCCTCGCATCAGAGTCGCAGGCGAAGCCACTAGTTGTTCGCGGCGGACTCGCTCCCCACATCCGTCGCCGTGTGTTGGAGCTGATCGATTCGCACCTTGGCACGACCCTTACCATTGAGCGCCTGGCCACTGAGGCCGCACTCTCGCCCGCGCACTTTGCGCGGGCGTTCAGGGAGTCGACCGGACTCACCCCCCACCAGTACATCCTGACCCGACGCTTGGAGCGCGCGCGTGCGCTCCTTGAAAGGCCCGGCGCTCGGTTGAGCGAAATTGCAGCGACGACTGGGTTTGCCGATCAGGCTCACCTGACCCGACTCTTCAAGCGAGTGTTTGGGGTGACTCCCGGTATGGTTCGCCGCCAGAGTGGACGGTGACTACCTCATAGCGTGATGCGGCTTACCCGACTGGACGGCAGCATAGAACGCGTCGGCATCGTCGCTCAGAAGCGGCGTCCTGCTCGTCGCGCCGTGGCGATGTCCGTTGTGGCGGCGCTCGAGGCGGCACGCCTGCTGCCGCACATAGTGGAAGGCCAAGCCAGCAACGCTGCGTCGTAGCGTATGATGGCGACCATTCGGTCGCCAAATGGATCGTGAGGCGGCAGGACACTTTGGAGTCTCCGCACGCGATCTTCGAAGATCTGGAGGGCCTTCTGGGACGTGCTGCTGCTGATCGCCCATTCCAATGACTCTAAGTCGGTGAGGGCTTTCTGTGCCTTTTCACCGCGCTCAGGGGCGCTGTCATAGATAACCGCCGCCGCCGCCCACTCGAAGGGCTGCGCGCAGTCCATCAATTGACAGTCGATTGGCGGGTGAAGCCGCCTTCCCATCGCGGCAGTCAAGGCGCGGTGCTGACCGAGACGGAGAAAGGTGCTCCAGTAGTTGATGAGCAGATTGCACTGGTCGGGGATCGTCAACGACTCCAAGAGCTCGCGGAGCGAATCCGGCATCGCATCTCTGGCAAGCACCAGATCCTCAGCCTCTTCCTCGATCTCGTCGATCGCTGGCTCTGCTGGAGAGGGCAACTTCGTCTTGGCGTTAGGCATCTCACAAACTATCGTAGTTTCGGCGAGATGCATACTATCGCATGACAGACTATAGACTGAGACGTTGAGGCGTGTGTGCCGACAGGGGATTCCTGGAGTGCTCCGCCGCGACGATGGTCGCCGTTACCGGCGGGCGAGCGTCTGCAGGCCGCGACGCGGCCGGTCGTACCCGATCGAGATCCAATCTTCCACGGGCGCTCAGCGCCTCAGCTTCTCGGCGGCTTCAATAAGAAGGTGGGGAGCTGTGTCGAACGCGTCAGCGAGCCGTTCGACGACGTCGAGCGTTGGAGCTTTCCGCCCATTTTCAAGGTCACCCACATACGTGCGGTGCACGCCCGCTTTCTCAGCGAGTTCCTCCTGCGTCAAGCCGGACTTTTGTCGGTACTCCCGGACGATGAGACCGAAGGCGGAAGCAAGGGGGACATGGGCGCGGTTCACCCAGCATAGGCTCGCCGTGGAGAACGGTGACGTCTACAGACTATAGTATGAGTAATCGGAACCGTTCACCGTCGGCACTGAGGTTTGTCTCGTGCGGACCGCTGACGCAGCCGCGTCTGGTGACGGCCGCATCCACTATTATGGCTAAGCCTAGGAGGCCCAAGCGGGACGGCGCTGTGCCAACGCTCCCGTTGGAGTCGCCGATCGCTGCTCCCCGCCTGACTCCCATTCCTTTTGTGCGATCTCCTATTGATCCGCGAGCGTGGACGCGGGGCGTGGAGGCAGCCCCATCCGCGCACGTCGTCGATCCAAGTCGACACGCTGAGCGGCTTGCTGGGCGTGGGTCAGCTCCCGGTGAAGCGCTACGTCGCCGGCCGACCGGTATATCGGGCCTTCGCTATCGGGGCTGTCCCATCGTTCGAGCTTCGCGCCGACTTTTGTGCGCAGATCGCGCAGCAGATTGGAGCCTGGCTTGCGGCGTGTAGGCGTTTTGATGGCCGGGACGAGAGGGGTATCCGCCGTCGCGGGGGACGCTCCACGCGAGCTATCGGTTGGAAGACGCGCTGGCGCCACGTCGGCCAAGTGCGCCAAGGCACGGTCGGCGAGCGGGACGCCGAGCGGCCTGATCCACCACGGCCCGCCCGCGTCGTATGCAGCGTCGCGCGCCAGATAAGTGTGCCGGAGCCCTGCGGCATCACGTGCTGCCACGAGATCGTCGGGGGCGCTGATCGCGAGCGCGAGTGCCATGCCGTCGGCGTCGGACGGCGCGTCGAACAGGTACAAGGTATCGCCGGGCAGCTTGGGGTTCGGGCCAGCGCTGCGGAGGACAGCGCCAACAAGCCGAGCATCGCGATGTACCGACGCCTGCAGGACAAACGCGGAGTCTTCTGCAAGACGCAGTTCAAACGGTGACGTGTTCATGTGGCACCTCGATTCGGGAAGGGATAGCAGAGCAGTTGTGCCCTGCCCCCTCAGCGTGCGGTTCCATCTCGCCGCGCGCCCAAACAGGCACCCAGTGCATGGCAGCGCAGCGACCGCGGCCCCGGCCAATCGGACCGGCCCATCGCATCGTGAACGATCCACTCAGAGGGCGCGCCTGCCTCGCTTCAGGCGCCGCCGTTCCGCGCGCTCCATCGAATGCTGCTCGCACAGCTTTCCCCGTCCTGACACCCAGTCCTCGCAACCGTCCTCGATGCAAATGCGGGTCTTGGTCACGGGGTCGATGTCGTTAGGGAACGCGAAGTGATCTAGATTCTTCTGCGGCAAGTCTGTCCGGTGGCGGCGAGCTTGTTGCAGCTCTTTGACGGTCTTGAGCGCGGCTTCGCGATTCACGTGGGCGCGGCCATCGATGTAAACGAGACCCATCGCAACCTTTCCTGTCGGTGTCTCGAGTTTCGCCAATTGGCGAAAGCGACGAGGGCCGAGAGGGACGAGGGCGGCTGCATCGTTGACGGCAATAGTGGGCGATTGAACAGCTCGGCTCATCTGCTGGCTCGTGGTTGGGGTGAGCCCCAGTACTAGGTGGTTCATCACGCCCCGCGCCACGCCGCGCCACACTGATGATCTCTTCTTAGGGCTTCTGCCGCCCGCGCCTGCTTTCCCGCCCGGAACTCCGGCGTGAGCGCGGCCGAGTACGGCAGTGCTGCCGAGGAACGCCACCGTTCTCTCCAGTCCCATCATTGACGCGGCACTTCCTGCGTTTTCATACATCTTCAGCACTTGGGTTTGTTGCCGCTTCATTGACTCACAGCCAGCTCTGGCTTGACGCCGCCCGCCGCGCCCCGTTGCTGATGCTCCGTCCTCGCCACACTTCCTGCAGCGTTGCGCCTCCCCGAAGTTTCATCCGGTGACAGCAGCTTGGACCAGAGTCACTCGACAGTATGTGAGTTGGCGCCTCGGTTGACGGCGATGGTATCGCCGCCAACCGAGGGCCGTGGTTACACGGCTACTGAACCCGGAACCGATGCAGTCGACCCGGAACTCGGATCAAGCGATCCTGCGACAGGCCACTGCACGTCGATCAAGTATCTAGATGTCATGGACATTTTCCATTAATGGTTGGGGAGGCATTGTGCTTCTCCTCAGGGCTACCGCCCATAGATACAAGTATCAAGAAACCCGGCCAAACGAGTGATTTGGCGAAGATCGGTGCAACCTCTGACGTCGCGCCCCGCTAAAGCACACGAAGATTGAGCACGCCGGGCACCTGCGGCTAGACTTCTGGGAAGCATGCGGTCAGCGATCTGCACGCCACGTTAGATACATAGCCGCCGCTGGGTCCCGCAGATTCGGCGCATGCGGTCGCGAGCCTCGTGAATGCCTTCGCATCGCTCACGCGCGAGGTAGCGTACGACACGCTCATCTTCGATCGACAGGAGTGCCGGAAACAGCTGTGCGAGATGACGCACCAAGGCGTTCATGGTCGACTTCCACTCCCGATGGGATTGGGGCCCCCGAGTTACGAGCAGATCATGATCGCCGATTGCCTGCAGCCCGTCTTCCCGAAGTCGAATGGGGAAATCACCGGCGCGCTGACTGAGCCGATGTTTCCGTCTGTCCCGCTCCTCCTTGCTTTTCCCTTGATGATGAAAGTAACTGTCGTAGTCGATCGTGATGCGCTGACCTGTCGGCAGCGCGAAGGCGATATCGAACTTGCTCTTCCAACCCTTGAGCGCGTGGCCAGACAGCGCGTGTGCGGTAGTTCGGAGCAGCCATGCGAGTTCACATGTCACGATCTCCTGTACGAGGGACGTTTGCGTGATCTCGCACAAGTCACAGCCCGATCGATGCTCGACACGGCGGTACACACGCTGCTGATAGTCGTGCGCCGGATCGTTGGGGTGCGCGATACAGCGCCACCAGACCTTTCTTGGCTGGGTGTGTGACGGGTTTTGAGTGCATTATGACGAACATTCGAACCAGGTGCACAGAATTTCCGAGTAATCGCACGCGCCCAGCGCGAGAGTAATCCCAACACCGAGAAGTATCTGTGGAATTCGTGCTTCAAATAGGTCGCCAAGTACCTGGGGTGTGCCCAATACTGGCGCATCGCTTGGCGGCGCCCTTCGTGCCCGTCGGCCGCGTTCAGCGGAGAAGGTGACGGCACTGACATCATGATGCGCGTACCAACGCCGATTTTTTCAGGCGTGATCATGGTCATGGTCGTGAGCGTTGTGTTGCTGCTGGTGTTGGGCGTGTATCCCACTCCCGCGTCAACAGGACCGTCTGATTCTTGAGAATGGCGTTCGATCTCTGAAAGCTCATTCGAATGCTGCCGCCTATCGACCGCTATCGCGTGAGCCCATCGATGATGGTAAGGAGACGGCCGGCGAGGGTCTCGAGCGGATAGAGATTGCCGCACTTCACCGCATGTCACCGCCGAACCTGCAGAAGCTCGCGAATCGACAGGCGATTCCGTCGCATGTGCCCCAAGGGTCACCCGCGCGCGCGGCAGCTGCATCTGCTGCTCTGGCGCGCCTGAAGCGAGCGGCATCGCAAAAAGCCAGTCCTGCTCATGGCGGGGGCGACCGAAGGTTTGGTGGCGCGCCGCCCACCACGCGCGACTGACACCACTCCGGATCTACTCGACCTCCTCGACCACAATTTCTCCGTCTTGATCGCGATACACCTGCTGCCCAAACTCAAGCTGAACAAGGTCGTCGCCGCGTCGTTTCAGGCGATAGAACTGTAGGCCTCCCATGTGCAACTCTGCTGACTCTGGATACGAGTCGAGCTGTCGCTTCAGATCGCCGACAGTTACGCAAGCAAGGTGTCGCTCCCTCGACTGTTGCCTCAACGTGCTCGCCGCGAACTCAAGCGCGTGAATAAAAGTCTTGAGCTCAGAATCACCTCCAAGCAAGACGGTGAGTTTCCTACCTGCCTCGCTCACAGTCAGCTCCATCTCTGATCCGCCAGCGTCCTGGAGTTCAAGAAATGCACGACATCCGTGTCCGGCGTCGCCACCTTGAAACCCATTCGTTCCGACGCGGACACGGAAGCCGCTCGCTCCAACAAACTCGGCTTGCTTGATCGGCAGCTTCTGTTCCTCGGACTTCATTCATGCACTCCAGGCGGACCTATGTTGTTGGCGTTCAATCAGCGACAGTGCACTGCGGGGCCGTGTCGCCACGAGCATCGAAAACGTTGCGATAGTGTCTAGTTTGAGCACGTGTACGGCGCGCGTTCGTGTCACCCAAGACCGTTGTCCTCGGAACTGCCCGGATTAGACACCGGCGTCCTCGTAGCGGAGAGTCATGATTGATGCGCGCTAAGTGTAGTCATACTCCTCTTAGCATCCATCTGGCCCAAGAGCACGGCATCGCACAACGTCCGAAAGTCCAAACCGTAACCCGCAGAGAATGGATGCCTAGGCGAAGCGCTTGTCAGCATGGTCAACGGGGAAAGCCGTTCTCACTCTTATCGACTATAGGCACTAACACCGTGTAACCGGTTCGTCCTACTTATCTAAGTCGTCCCTGTCGACCTTCGCAAGTATATGTTGGTCACGCTGCACGCGCGTGGGCGCACCGGAGGTGAGATAGGACGAATTTACGAGAACGCCCTTACTCGCTCCCCATTGCTGTCGGGTATCTGCAAGCTCCCGAATAACCGCGATTCCGACTTTGTTGATTGTCGAGTTCTTTTTGGCCTGCCAAACGCTCTTGAATACACCAGCCGCGCCGAGGTCCTTTTCTGCCGCCACATCGACGCCACCATCTTTCGTTCCTCGTATGAGTTCAACCGTACAGCCATCGGCCTCCAGGAGTTCGGAGACGAGTTTCTCGAACTCGCGCCAAGACAGCTCATCGAGCTTGACGTCCTTGCGCTGAAGCGATTAGAGCAACCCGTTAGGATGGGGAGAACAGCGCGAGTCGGGATTGCGTCTCTGGCGCTCGTTGTGTGGTGCGAGTGAGCTTGCCCCGAAAAAGTGGTCGCGTATTTGATGAGTGCTACGCGGTCATCAGTTGCTGTACTTCGTACTCAGCGGGACTGACATATCCCAACGTGCAACGCCGCCGCTTTCGGTTGTACCGCGACTTCACCTATGATGCAAGTGCGCGCACCAGTGTTTGTCCGCCTGGGAAGTTGCTGTATCGCAAAGGCGCACGCAACATTACCAATGGTTTGGTCGGCGAACACGTTCGCGGTGCGAAGCGCGACTGCGTGCCGTGCGCGCTGCGCACGCGATGTCTGCGCACAACGAACACGAATCAGGTGCGCAATGTCGCCTTCTTCGCAGGGCGCGCCGACCTCATCGCGCGCAACTACACCGCGGAAATGAAGGCACACCTCGATATACCCGACGGTCGACGGCAGTACGGCGAGCGCTTCGCGGCGGTGGAACCCGTCTTTGGCAATCTGCGCGCGAACAAACGTCTGGATCGCTTCACGCTTCGCGGCCGCGCGAAGGTCGACGCGCAGTGGAAGCTGTACTGTCTCGTGCACAACATCGAGAAACTCGTCAACGCGGGCTACGCCGCGTAGCAGCGCGCACGAAAGCAGCTCGTCTACGCGCTTATCGCCGCAAATACGCGTTCAAGCATTAGCACGACGCACATTCCGGTCACGAACTCGCCGACAACGACTGAACAGCGTGCGAGTGTCGTGCGGTGGTTGTAATTGACCACTTCCACAGAAGTTTTTGACCGCCCGTGTCCACCGTTTCCACCGGCGCTAGGTGTAGTTGCTAGAGACGTTGTTCACAGGGCGACGGGTAAGCGTGAGGCGGGTAGGAGATAGCGTAGCGCGCTGTGTCGTCGGTGAAAGTTGTAGAAGTACAGGTAGTCGTCGAGCGCGCGGGTGCGCCAGTGGGAGCGGCCGTAGGCGCGCGCATACGCCCATTCGGTGAGCAGGGTGCGGATCACGCGTTCGGCTTTGCCATTGGCTTGGGGACGATACGGCTGCGTAAAGCGCTGGCCAATGCCGAGTGAGAGGCACGTCGTCGCAAAGACCAGCGAGCGATACGCGCTGCCGTTGTCGGTCAGCAGACGCTCCACGATGATGCCGTGCTGCGCAAACCAGGCCACCGCCCGGATGAGAAACGCGGCGGTGGTGTCACCGAGTTCGTCGGGGAGCACTTCGGCGTACGTGAGGCGCGAGTGATCGTCGATGGCGACGTGCACGCACTACTAGCCGATGCCGTGCACCCGCGTGCGCCGATTGCCGTGAATCCGGTGCCCGACGCGACGAGCGAGCTGCGCCCTAACATTCGCGTTCAAATCGCGAGGTGCGCATGCGCAATGACTTGACAGCCTGATCGCCCGCCGTAGCTTGGCTTGTGGGGGCGTGAATAGCTCGCGGGGCGGAGTTGGATCGGGCCATCCGATTCACGTTATACGGATCCGTTGTTCATCGAGGGAGCTAATGACAGCCGGTAGTAGACCAACCGAGAAAAGTGATCGTGAGTTGGCCGCCGGTCTCGCCGCCGCGGTCATCCGCTTCGAAGGTGGAGCGGCGCATCAGCTGGGCATTCACGTAAGTCATGCACGTGCCACTGCACCAATCGGCATCTATCGTTTCGTACCGGCGGCAGGGGAGAGCTCGACGGAGGGGCTGCCGGCGTTTCTTGGAGCGCTTCCATCTCCTGTATTTCTCTCGCACACTGCGCTGCGCGGAGCAGTTGCATTTACGCTGCTGACGGATGTGGACGTCGCGCGCCGCGCCAGGATGCAGGAGGAGCTGAACGTCCAGCGCGCACACCTCGAAAGCAGGATTCTCGAGCTTGGCATTGAGGGCACGACTGACGTCCTCCCGGAGTTGGAGTCCGAACAACATGCGGTGCCACTCAGCGCCGTGCGGCTCTGGTGTGACCTTTTTCGATTCGAACAGGTGGGGATGGACGTTGGATCCGCTGCGTGAGGATGCGCGAGCTCAGGCGCGGCCTTATCTCATGCGGGCTGATGGTGCGCAAGCGGTGAGTAGCTGTCAGCTTCCCCAAAGCCAGCAACCCGCCTAACGAGACGCGGCTGCTTACAGGGTTCTTGCACCAGTTTCGTGTGCACTTCCAACTAACGAGAGCGGAAGTTACACGTGCCGCGATCCGGCCCTCGCAAGCTGAACAAGTACACCGACGAGATTAAACAGACGGCACGCCGTCGATCCAGGGCGTTGTGAGAAGACGTCGCCCACAGTCGGTACGTCGACACGAACACAAACTCATCAGCGCGTTCCAGTCTTAAACGGGCCTGTCGGCAGCGAGCGATAGACTGGTTCCAGCCCGCGCACGGTGCAACAAGGCCTTGCTGGTTCCAATCGCGACGTCGAGACACTCACTGATTTCTGCATGCGTGTATCCCGCCGCGTGCATCAGTAGGGCACGGCACTCTAACGGACGTAGCTGCTGAAGCGCATTGTGTAGTCGCCCAGCGAGATAGGGGTCGCTCGTCACAGGCAGCAGTTCATATTCGGAACTAACACACAGCAATCCCTCGCGTCGAATGCGCCGGCGCTCAGCGCGAAGATGCATGAGAAACACGTAGTGCGCGATGCCATGCAGCCATGTTGACAAGACCGCATCACACCGAAACTGTCCGAGACTGACAAACGCGCGCAGGAACGTGAGCTGGAGCAAGTCATCAGCATCGTCTTCGTCCACGCCTCTTGTGACGAGATAGCGCCGTAGACTCGGCGTGAAGTGCTGAACAAAGTGCCGCTCAGCGTATGCGTCTCGCGCATGGAGCGCGGCGATCAACGAAGCGTCGGTGCGAAACGCAGCCCTTTGTCCGGCTAGGCGACTACACATCATCGGAGAAATATACTCCGCGCTCTGTGTGCATCGCGCACCAGAAGGCATTGCAAAACACGGCGACGCGAGACAGTCGGCTCAACAGAATAACGAGTAAGTTCAGCACTCAAGTAAGTCGGTGTGCGGCTGGTACTTCAGAGCGAATAGGCCTCAGGCCAAACATACACTCTGCACGGAGGGAGTTAGCGCGTGCTACGATGCTTGTTTCGACGCGGTTGTTGACTGCGGGCCAGACGCCGCAAGGACCCCCGACGCGTCGTGATCTCGTTGCGGTGAGATACACAGCAATGATTGCTTGTGAAGCGATGCCACACAGCGTACGAAAGAGAGTTCCTCTTTGCAATGCTGCTTCCCAGAGTCACCAGAAAGCGACTCACACACTCGCGCACCACATTTCCCTGCAACAGTCGGAACGTCCACGTGGGTGTAAGCGAACATTGAAACCCACGTTGAACTTCAACCGACACCAGATGCGAATTGGGGCGTTCTTTTGCCTTCTAGTTGTCGCATGGAGCAGCGCTTTTCGAAAGCTTGTCGTACAGCACATCGCATCGTCAACCAGCAATCCGGCAAATGTCCGATTTTGATAC
>JAABRT010000046.1 GCA_011390805.1 Gemmatimonas sp.
GGTAGCGCGCGAGAAACCAGATACGCACAAAGCCCACCAGCCGGCTCACCAGAATTCCCGCGCCAACCAAACCGGCATTACGTCCGGCCGACGGCGCCGGCGTCTTCGCGCGAGGATCAGCTGTGGTCATGCGGGCGGTGACGCGGTACCTCGAACCAATGCCTGTGCATGCGCATTGGCGTGTGTACGGAACGCCGAGAGCACGCCCATTCCGTATCGTGCCATGGTTGGCACCAGGCTGAGCACGCGCTCCGGTGAACTGCCGTTCGGATACAGTGCAGCACAGGCAACGGCAACATCGCGTGCTGTGTCAGTTTCGCGTTTTTTCACGGCGGCCAGCAGCCGTCGTTCCGTGCGCGATACGCGGTGCTCGAGATCACGCATGACACCGTCGAGCACCGCTTCAGGCACCAGCTGTTCATCGGCGGCAACAGCCTGTGACAGTGCAATCACCTGCGAGTTGAGCGTCACGCGCAAACGATCAAGTGAATCGCTGACGTCCCGATCCATGGCAGCGCGTGCGAGCCGCTTTTCCACCGCGTGCGGATCGCGCAGTTCGTCCGCCTGCACGCCCAGTCGCTCAAGCACACGCTCGGTGTGCGGTTCTACCCATCGCGCAGCCCAGCGCGGCACCGCAACCGGAATCGCCATGTGCGCCGCCTCGGCCACTGCCGATACCTGCGCGAAATAACCCAGTTCACCCGGTCCGGCCACGTACGCCACGGTTGGCATGAGGGCACGTTCCACCACGGGGCGCAGCAATACGTTGGCCCCGAGTGATCCGGGGTGCGCCGAATCGGCCACGCTGATTGCATCGGCGAGCGGTACACGGCTGCGCACACCATCGGTGGTGTGAAATACAAGCGAGAGGCCGTCTACGAGCTCAACCTGCGGAAGAAAACCGGCCTCCACGATTGATGCCGAACGCTCGTGCAGCGCGAGATCGATTCCGGCGGCGTGTTGCAACGCACTACAGAGAATCGGATGCGACGCGTTACGCAGCGCGTCGTGTGAAGAGTCAAGCACACTCACGCCCAGCGGCTCCAGCATGGAGCGCAACCAGCTCACATACGCCGAGCCAACGCTGGCGGCCGGGTCTCCGTACGCAGCGTCGATCAGATCGAGCACCAGCGGATCGGCCACCGAACCACAAGCCGCGCGAAGCTGCGCGCGCTGTTCACGTGTATCGCCAAGTGCCACGTGTGCCATGGCCACGCCGTCGGTCGCGGAGCCGGACATGTGCAACGCCTGCAGTCCTTCACGACCTACGACGTGCGTAACCGAAGCTTCCTGCCAATCGGAATCATCGGTGGCGGCCCAGAACACCGGTGCAACGGGAATGCCGAGCTCTTTCTGCAACTCGTCGGCTAACGCCAAAGCAGACAGCGCTTTGGTAAGTGTGTAGGCAGGCCCGCCAAACAACCCCGGTTGCTGTCCCGTGGTTACCAGCACACCAGTTGCGGCTGCCTTGGCCAGCCGTTGCGCCGCCAGGGAGTGCGTGTGCGGCCCGAAGGCCGGTCGCAAGGCCTGATACCACGCATCGTCTACGCGGCGTACGGCCCGCGTGTGTGTGCGCCAGGCGTCTGCGTTGTGCGGTCGCCCCAGGTGCCACGACGCCGGCAGTGTGCCTTCCTGAACACGACGTGACAACGCCGAACCACCCAGAGGCGCGGTTTCAATACGAGGCTGTTCGAGAGCAGTGGCTGGCTGCGACATCTTATTTGTGGTACGGTTCGCCGCGGGCGATCGTGCCCGCGCGGTACAACTGTTCGGCCAGCACGAGTCGCGCCAGTTCATGCGGCAGCGTGAACGGAGCCAGTCGCAACTTCCTTAACGCACGCGTCTTCACCGATTCACCGAGTCCGTGCGCACCGCCAATCACGAATGCGACATCTGTTGCTTCGTCACGCGCCCGTGTGAGTGTTGCTGCGAACTGTGCAGAGTCCAGATCATCACCAGCGGGATCACAGACAAACAGCCGGGCGCTGGACGGTACACGAGCGAGCAGCCGTTCTGCCTCCTGTGCCATGACATCATGCGCCGACATGGAGCGCGCACTGACCTCCCGCACCTCGTGTACATCCAGCGTCCAATACCGCGCAGCGCGCGTTTCATATTCGGCGATGGCGTCGGCCAGTCCACCCATTTTGGGGCGCCCCACCACGACCATCGTCACTCGCACCGGCTGCTATGGCTCCCGTTCAGGCGTAGATACCGCGCAGGCGATGCACGGTGGCTACGCGACTGATCGACAGCATGTAAGCGGCGGTACGCATGTTCACGTTGTGCTGCGTGGCCAGTTGCAGCACATCGCGAAAACTGCGCGTCATGATGTCGGCCAGTCGTTCGTTCACGACGTCCTCCGACCAGAAATAGCCCATGCGATCCTGCACCCACTCAAAGTAGGACACGGTAACGCCGCCGGCATTCGCGAGAATGTCAGGGATCACAAACACGCCCTTGGAGTCGAGAATCGGATCAGCAGCGGCGGTGGTGGGACCGTTGGCACCCTCGCACACTACCTTGGCGCGGATCTTCGGTGCCACCTTGGTAGTGATGACATTTTCCATCGCGGCCGGAAGCAACACGTCCACATCGAGCGTGAGCAGCGTCTCGCTGTCAATCGCTTCGGCACCGGGAAAGTCCACCAGCGTGCGGTGTTCCTGCACGTAAGCGATAGCCGCGTCAACGTCGATGCCGGCCGCGTTATACAGCGCACCAAAGCGATCGCCGATAGCCACGATCTTACACCCCTCGCGGGCCAGCAGGCGCGCCGCGACAGAACCCACGTTTCCAAAGCCCTGCACCGCGACCGTGGCGCCCTGCATAGGCAGCCCCAAATGCTCCATTGCTTCACGCGTGACCAGCATGCAGCCACGCCCCGTTGCTTCGCGCCGGCCGTACGAGCCACCCATTTCCACAGGTTTGCCCGTCACCACCGCGTTTTCAGTGCGACCAACGCGCATGGAATAGGTATCCATGACCCAGGCCATCACGCGTTCATTGGTGTTTACATCGGGCGCCGGCACGTCGGTATCGGGGCCAAGCAGCTGCATGATGCCCGAGGTGTAGCGACGTGTGAGCCGCTCGAGTTCACCGATGCTCATTTTGTGCGGATCGCAAATCACGCCGCCCTTGGCACCACCAAACGGCAGGTTCACCACGGCGCATTTCCATGTCATCCACGCCGCCAGTGCTTTGACCTCTTCGAGCGTGACCTGCATGTCAAAACGGATACCGCCTTTGGACGGACCACGCGATGAGTTGTAGACCACACGATAGCCGGTGAAAACCTCCACATCACCACTGTCGAGCTGAACCGGCACGGAAACGATGAGCTGCTTTTCCGGATTGCGCAGAATCCGATAAATGCCGGGCTCGAGGTCGAGCAACTCGGCGGCCCGGTCGAAGCGCGACATCATCGCTTCAAACGGGTTGTCTTCATTCAGAAACCGATCTTTGTCCGGGTGGACGATGGAGTCGGTAGGGAGTCGGAGATCAATGGCCATGCGGCGGTTAGATGGCCGGCTCAGCCGGCAGTGGGGCGTGATGCGGCCGTTGGAGCGTGGCGTGCTGCGGCAACTCGAGTGAGTGCCGCCTGCAACGCTTCAGAGCCTCGGCGCACAACGATGGTTTGTGAAAGATACCACAGGGGCGCAGCGGTGCGAGGCCACAGCGGCGCCAGCTTCACGGCGTCCTTGCGCGTGCAGACGGCGATACCGCCCGACGGTACAGCACGTGCGAGTGTTTGCGCTTCCGTTGCTGTGTACAAATGGTGATCGCGAAAGCGCCGGACAGTGAGTACAGCGCCGGCGTCTCGCAGCACCTGCTCAAAGGGATCCGGATTTCCGATGGCGCTGACCGCCAGCACGCTGCGGGTTTTGAGCCACGGCAAGCGCTGCGCTGACGTGTTGTCGTGCGCCCCCGCCATCGCCGGGGCTGATACGTTGACCGCGTTTTCTTGATCCTGGCCCACGCGCAGCGGTTCACCGGCCGTCACCGGCACCAGTGTGTCGGCTTCAATGGCAACGATCGCAACCGGTACCCGGGGGGCAGCGGCGGCAACCGCAGCACGCGCCGTTTCAACCTGCTCGTCGGTGGCCGCCTTCACGGTAATGATCACCACGCTCGCGCGCTGAAGTGACGACAGCGGTTCGCGCCACGGTCCGGCGGGCAGCACACGCACTCCGCCGCGCCAAGCATCGGCGGACACCAGCACCAGATCAATCAGCCGCGCCGCCTGCCGGTGCTGAAACGCATCATCAAGCACTGCGACATCTGCTCCCATTCCTGCGGCCTCGGCAATGCCGTTGGTGCGGTCGGCGTTAACGACAACCGGCACACCCGGGGACAACAACGCATGCTCGCGCCACTCGTCGTCGCCATAACCGCGCAACACGATGGCCGGCGACGCACCCATGCGCTGCAGCTGCTGCGCACACCACGCCGCAACGGGTGTCTTGCCGGTGCCACCGACCGAAAGATTTCCTACACACACCGCCGGCAGTGCTGTTGCATGCACCCCTTCGCCACGATCGAACCTTGCATTGCGATGCTGCACGGCTCGCTCATACACGAACGACAGCGGTGTGAGCAGTGCACGGGTCACACGCGCGCCGCTGCCGGACGCGTACCACGCCCATTGCGCAAACCGCTCGAGCGCACTCACGCGATGGTCGCACGGTTGAGTGTACGCTCGCGATGATGCTGCGCGCACCGCTCCATCGCCACGGCCATGATCTGCTGATATTCCGGCACCTTGGCCGCCGCGTCGCGCGCCGACTCGGCCGACACAGCAACCGGTGTGTCGTAGAGCACCGTCACGCGCGTAAAGGGTTTGGGAATCTCAAATCCATCCCATGAACGCAAGCGCCAGACGTTGTCAGCGTGCGCCACCAGTGGCACAATCGGCGAACCGGTGCGTTGGGCAATGAGCAGTACACCGGGCGCCATCTGCCGTCGCGGCCCGCGCGGACCGTCGGGTGTAATGGCTATATCGTTGCCGGCGTTCACCAGCTGCACCAGTTGCAGCAACGCCCGTGAACCACCACGCGATGACGAACCGCGCGCCGCTGAAAAGCCAAACGCGTGCAGGATACGTGCAATTATTTCGCCGTCGCGATGTTCCGACACCAGCACTGTGCACGGCTCACCGCGATGTGCACACAAAATGGGGAGCATCTGCCCGTGCCAAAGACTCAGGATCACCGCCGGATCACCACGCGCCTGACGATCGCGGGATGGTGTGCGCCCGTACACCCTGATGCGCCACGTGGCCGCCAGCAAACGCAAAAACCACGTGCCCAGCCAGATCAGCGTGCGGGTGCGCCGGTCGAGCGGTTTGTCACTCATTGCACGAGCTCAAGTGCAAAGGCAGCGGCGCGCTCCGACGCCCCCGGTGTTCCCAGCAAGGCGCGTACATCGGCCAGCCCCTGCACCGCTTCGTCACGCTGCGCATTGCCGGGCGTGAGCAACGGAATCAATGCGTTCGCCATGTCATGTGGCACGATCGCGTTTTGCACAAACTCACGCGACACCTGTCTTCCGGCCACGACGTTCACCAGCCCGATGTTGGGGATCTTTACCACGCGCCGTGCGATGGCATAGCTGATCGCGCTTGTCCGGTACGCGATGATGTGCGGCAAACCGGCCACGGCGGCTTCGAGTGTTGTAGTACCGCTCTTGAGCAAACCCGCAGTCGCCGCACGCAGTACGGTAAACGACGCGCCGCGGATCACGGGAAACGGACACACCGCCGTGTCGATCGTGATGCCCGGCGCGGCACTCACAATCACCTGCAATGTTGGATCACGACGCTGCAGTTCTTGAGCCGTTTGCATGAACGGCACGAGATGTCGCGCCATTTCGCTGCCGCGGCTGCCCGGAAATACTGCCAGCACCGGTGCATCGTCGCGCAATCCGAGTGTGCGGCGCGCGTCGGCCTGTTCGGGAAGCTCAGAGGCACGATCAAGCAGCGGATGTCCAACAAACGTGGCGTTCACTCCGTGCTCACGAAGCAATGCTTCTTCGAACGGCAGAATGACCGCCGCCTTGGACACCCATCGTGCCAGTTTGGGCAGGCGATCCGCACCCCACGCCCACACCTGCGGTGTGATGTAGTACAACACCGGCACGCCGGCCGCGTGCGCTGCTTCAGCCACGCGCATGTTGAAGCCGGGATAATCCATGAGGATGACCAGACCGACATTTCCGCCAGACAGCCGCGCCTTGAGCGTGTTCAGCAACCGCCAGTGACGGGGAATGTGTCGCAGCACTTCGGTAAAGCCGATGGCCGCCAGCCGCTCGCTGTGTTCAAGCAGCGTGACGCCGGCAGCGCGCATCTTCTCGCCGCCAACTCCGGTAAGTACGCGCGCCGGCTGCGCCGCCTTGAGCGCCTGCGCAACCTTGGCTGCGTGCAAGTCGCCGGACGGTTCGCCGACGACAAACAGGATTTCACGCACCGGGGGTGTACTTGGCAGACAGTTCCGGTGACGAGGTGCGTTCAATCTCGTGCATAATGCGCAGTGCGACTGACAACGCCTCCCGCCCTTCTTCGCCGGTTACTGCGACAGGTGCACGTCCGGCAATCGCGGCCACAAACTGTTCCAACTCCAGCTTCAGCGGCTCCGCTTCCGGTGCGTCAATCGGCACACGTTCCACAAACTCCTCGAGCGCGCGGGGCTGTGACGCGAGCAACGCCGGATCGAGATCACGGCGCATGCGGTAAAACTCCCCCGTACCGGCCGCGAGATCGAGCGACAGATAACCACTGCGCTGGAATATGCGCAGCTTGCGCAGCCGTTCGCGCGATACACGACTGGCGGTGACGTTGGCCACGGCGCCATTCTCGAACACCAACCGCGCGTTGGCAATATCAAGCTGCGGTGTGAGTACGGGAATGCCCGTGGCCTGCACCTCACTCACGCGCGCGCCCACAAGCGTGCGCACCAGATCGATATCGTGAATCATGAGATCAAGCACCACTGCCACATCCGATCCACGCGGATTGAATGGTGCCAGCCGGTCGCTCTCGATAAAGCGTGGCGCATCGACGTACGGCATGGCCGCCCGCACGGCACGATTCACGCGCTCTACATGTCCCACCTGAACAATGACACCCGCTTCCCGCGCCTTGAGCAGCAGATCATCGGCTTCGTCGAGCGTCACAGTGAAGGGCTTTTCCACAAACACATGCTTTCCGCGCGCCAGCGCAGCGGAGGCCACGGCATGATGCGCGGTTGTGGGCACCACGATGGACACGGCATCGGCGACGCCGAACAACGCGTCAATACTTTCGTGCGCCGTCACGCCAAGTTGCTCAGCCATTGCCGACGCGCGCACGGTGTCTGCATCAAAAAAACCGGCGAAGCGGTCTCCCAGCAGATCGCGCAGAATACGCACATGATGCTGGCCCAGCGAGCCGGCACCAACCACACCAATACGGGCGTCCATCAGAATCCGACTCCGCGTTCGCTCTGCTCTACAAAATCCAGGAAGCGCACGATCTCCGGCAGGTCTGCGCATTCCGCACGGGCGCGCAGCAATCCCTGCGAGACGTTGTGTTCCGAACGGAAAAGCAGCCGGTACGCACGTTTCAGTTCTTTCACCGTTGCGTCCGGGAAACCGTTGCGCTGCAAACCCACGCTGTTGAGGCCGAACAGTTTCACCGGATTGCCAACGGCCTTCACATACGGCGGCACATCCTGCGCCACACGTGAACAGCCACCAACAAACGCGTGCGATCCAATGCGCACGAACTGGTGGGCCGCGCACAATCCGGAAATGGTGGCCCGATCTTCCACCACAACATGGCCGGCCAGCTGTGTGCCATTGGAGATGATCACCCCGTCGCCCAACTGACAATCATGGGCCAGATGCACGTAGCTCATGAGAAAACAGCCACGACCCACACGCGTCACAACGGAATGCGCCGTACCGCGATTGATGGTGACGTATTCACGCAGCGCCGTGTCGTCGCCGATCTCAACGCGCGTTTCTTCACCGCGATATTTGAGATCCTGTGGATCGCCTCCGAGCACTGAGCCGACACCGATACGAACCCGCTGGCCGAGCGTGACGTCACGCTCCAGCGTGGCGCGCGGCGAGAGCACTGAGCCATCTCCGACAATGCAGCGCGGACCAACCATTGCCCACGGTCCGATCTCGACATCGAGGCCGAGTTCCGCCGATGCATCAACAATGGCCGTCGGATGAATTCGAGCGGTCATCGATCGCGAATCATCGCCGCCATATCTGCCTGCGCAACCACGTCGCCTTCGACGTAGCCAATGCCACGCATCTTGCACGTGCTGCCGCGCAGCTGCAGTACTTCGAGTTCAAAGCGGATCTGATCGCCGGGCTTCACCGGTCGGCGGAACTTGATGTTGTCGAGCGACATGAAGTACACCACCTTGCTGCCCGGATCTTCAATGGTGCGCATGAGCAGCATACCGCCCACTTGCGCCATGGCTTCGACAATCAGCACGCCCGGCATGATCGGATGCCCGGGGAAATGTCCCTGAAAAAACGGCTCGTTGATGGTGACGTTTTTCAACCCTACAATGCGCTTGCCTTCTTCGATTTCCAGAATCCGGTCTACGAGCAGAAACGGATACCGGTGCGGCAGCACCTTCATGATGTCTTCGACGGAATACACGGCAGACTCCCGAACAGCGGTGCGAACCAACTCCCGGACGAACGCGACAGTCCCGCGATGACTCGGGCGATGAGCAGTGATATGGGCACGCACACGCGCGCCCGCGAGAACCAGATCTCCAACACAATCGAGCGCCTTGTGACGCACAAACTCGTCGGCCCAGCGCAGCGGACCATTGCGCAAGCCGTCGGCGTCGAGCACCACCGCATTCTCCAACGACGCCCCCTGAATGAGGCCGTTGGCGCGCAGCGCTTCTACCTCGTGCACAAAACCGAACGTACGGGCCGATGCCAGTTCGCGCGCAAACAGTTGCGGCGTGACATGATACGTGCCCGACTGGGATCCGATCAACGGGTGCGGAAAATCAATTTGCACATCGAGTGACAGGTCCAAGGACGGCTGGGCCTCATACACCGACTCACCGTCCACCACGCGCAGTGGCTGACGCAGGATCAACCAGTCGGGACGACCGCCGTTGGGCACCACGCCCGCCGCAGCCAGCGCCGCCAGAAACGGCGCCGCACTACCGTCCATGATCGGCGGCTCGGGTGCGTTCAGCGCAATCTCCAGATCGTCAATGTGCAACGCGCCAACGGCCGCCAGCACATGTTCCACCGTATGCAGCGACCGCGGACCGGAACCCAACTGCGTACGGCGCTCCGCTTCTACGGCCACGCGAACAAGCGCCGGAATCGGAGAGTGATCGGACCCGTCGAGCCGCCGGAAAAACACCCCTGCGCCGCTCGGTGCGGGACGAAACTCCAGTTTGCACGGTTGCCCGAGGTGCAAACCCACACCCGACACCTCGATGGGGCGCGAAATGGTGCGACGCTCGCCGGTAATCGGGAGCGGTGGCAACGCCACCGTCCAGATGTCGGCTGCGGGCGGTGCGGGTGGCACCAGCGTTGTACGACGGCGTGAATCCACTGGTGCAATCATTTGGTTTCGGTTTCGTGCGCCTGTTGCGCCAGCAGGCGTTCCAGTGGCCTGATCAGTGACGCGAGTTTGTGCAGCGCCGCCGAGGAACGCAACTGTTCGCGGTGAGGACGGGCGGGATAGCCCGACCACGTCTCACCAGCGGGAACGTTGCCAACCACGCCCGCCTGCGCCGCCAGTGTACTGCCGGCGCCCACCACCAGATGACCAGCCAGTCCCACCTGACCGCCCAGCTGCACGCCATCTTCCACGCGCGTTGATCCGGCAATTCCAACCTGCGATGCAATCATGCAAGCGCGCCCGACGCGCACGTTGTGCGCGATCTGCACGAGACTGTCTACCTTGGTGCCGGCCCCGATGATGGTGTCATCAATGCTGCCGCGGTCCACGCAGCTGTTGGCTCCGATCTCAACGTCGTTGCCGAGCACGCACCTGCCCACATGCGGTATACGTGTCACACCGTCTTTGCGGGGCACCCACCCGAATCCCTCGCGTCCCACGCGCGCGCCCGCGTGCAGCGTTACGCGCTCGCCCAACTCCACCACGGGATAACACACCGCGTGCGAGTGTAACCGGGAATCGGAGCCGATCACCGAGCCTTCACCCACCACGGCGTGTGCGCCAATCCATACGCGATCGCCAAGCACCGCGCCTCGGCCGATCACCGCGTACGGTTCAATGCAAACATCTGCGCCCAGCACCACATCGTCGGCCACGACGGCTGTCGCGTGCACACCAACCGGACGGTTGGCCGGACGGTGAAAGTGCGGCAGCACCGACAGCAGCGCTTCCATAGGGCGCGCAACGATCACTCGCGCCGCAGGTGAACCGGCGGTTTCACGGAAGTCTTCACCCATCAATACCACGCCCGCACGCGTGTCCCGAAACCACGCGGAGTAACGGGCGTGCGAAAGCAGACTGAGTTGATCGGACTCGGCACGATCGAGCGCGGCCACGCCGCGAACGATGACATCGCTGCGACCAATCAGCTCGCCGTTTACCATGTCTGCAATTGCCGCGGCGGTGACGAGCGTTTGCCCGTCACCGCCGCTCACTGCCGACCGGGACGCTTCCGGACTCACCGCGTAGGCGGCGTCCGGACCGGCGGACGGGCCTGGACGCCAGCCGGTCGGGTAGTGGGTCCAGCTGGTGGCGCCACGGCCGCACGCGGCATGGCGCGCAACTTGGCCACAACCCGCTCCGTGAGATCGAGGTTCTTGTCGGCCGCCACGATCAACGACGAGTTGGCCACGTCAAAAATGAACGAGTAGCCGCCCTCGACGCGCAAATCTTCGAGCGCCGTACGCACCTGATCCATAATCGGCTGCATCAGTTCGACCTGGCGCTGTTCGGCCTGCTCCCGCAGACTGGCCACACGCACTTCGAAGGTGTCCTTGGTCTGCAGCAACGCGCGCTGACGCGCTTCGCGGGCAGCCGGGCTCAACGCGGCAGCTTCCTTGCTGTACGCGTCTTCGAGCTTGATGAGCGAATCGCTGTACTGCTGCACCTGGCGATTGAACGACTCCACGTCGGAGTTGAACTTGGCCTGCGCCTCGTTTGCACCGGGCGCCTGCTGCAGCACCAGCTGCGTATTCACGAATGCCATCTTCTGTGGTGCCGCCTGCGCCTGTGTCGCAGCGGGTACAACCATGACGAGCGCCAACGCGCCCCCAACCATCAATGACCGCATTTGAGTCCCTGCCTAGAAGAGCTGTCCGAGCCGGAAATGAAACTGCCACCGCGGGTCCGGTCGCACGCGGAGGGTAGTAGGATCGATCGCCGTGCGATCGAATCCGTACGCTATATCGAGCCCAAGAGGCCCGAGGGGTGTCACCGTTGATACACCGGCACCCGCCGAACGGAACAGGCGCGTGGGGTTGAACTGCTGTGCCGACGCCCAGTTGTTACCGGCGTCGAAAAACACATTGAGGTACAACATCTGGCTGATACGCAAACCTACTTCGCCGGAGATCTTGGCGAATGCATTACCGAACGATTCACGGTCGGAGCGGAACTGATCCGTTGCCGGATTGAACCCCTGCGGCGTGATGGAGAACTCCGGATAACCACGCAACGACTCACCGAACTGCACACCACCAACGGCAAACTGCTGCTGGAAGAAAAACGGACCGGAGTTACCAAACAGCGCACCGGCCTTGGCCGACAGACCGATAATGATCGGCAACGGCTGCGAGCCCGGCGTTCCTCCGCCAATCTGCGCAAGCTGCGTGAAGGTACGCATCTCACCCGTGTACCGCTGGAAGTTTACCGATCCGCCAAGCGGGCCACCGCTGAAGTCCGCCGTGAGCGAGCGCAGCGATCCGGTAAACGGGAACGGCATGCCCAGTCGATTATCAAACGTATAGTCGAATCCAAGACTGGAGCGGAAACAGTTCTGCGTGCACGAATCCTGAATGATGCCCTGCGTGAACGTGGCCGATTCTGCGCCGTAGGTAACGGACAGCGCTGAGTTGTACGACCACGGCACCGGGAAACCAAGACGGAACTGCGCACCGGTACGGATGTTCTGGCCGAGATCACCAACCGTGAAGCGGGACTGCGTGCGATAGGCGCTGATCGTACCCGAGGTACGCGTGCGGCGCAGTGCCGGATCCTGATAGGTAAGCGTAAAGTCGTTGAAGAAACGACCATACTGCCAGTTCAGTGAACCGCGCTTGCACTGTCCAAACAGGTTGGGCTGCTCAACACCAATGAAGCCGCCGAAGCCTACACCGCCCTGCCCCATTGATGCACCGAAGTTCACACTGCCGGTGCGCTTTTCTTCAACAGTAAAAATCAGATCAACATCGCCCGCCTCATTCACCGTTTTTGTTTCCGGTGTCGGCATGGGCGATTCAAAGAATCCAAGATTCTGAATTTGCTGATAGCTGTTGATGAGTGCCGTCTGATTAAACACACCGCCTGGCACCAGATTGATTGCACGACGGATGCAGTCTTCCGATGTATAGTCGTTGCCGACAATCTCAATGCGGTTCACAATGGCCGGCTGCCGCTCGTCAATCTCCCAGCGCAGCGACACTGTGGGTTGTGAGTCGGCCGACACAGTGCGCTCAATCACCGGGTACACCTGCGCGTAGATGTATCCGCGATCGGCGTACAGACTCTGCACTTCCTGTGTGGCTTTCTCAAAGCTTGAAGCGTCGAACACACCCTCTTCGGCCTTGGCCTTGCGACGCACCAGCGAGAACAGTCGCTCGCGCAGCCCGGGGCCGGCGTTGCTGGCGCGGTACATGCCGTCAAGCACGTCGGTTTCCACGGCACGATTGCCGGTGATACCAAAACTGCCGATGCGATACTTGGGGCCTTCATCGATCGTGATTACGACCTTGCCCTTACCGAGCGCTTCGTCTACCACGAGCGTGTCTTCGAGCACACGCGCGTCAATGTGTCCCAGTCGCGAATAGAGCTCGGGAATGCGCTCACCCAAGTCGCCGGCGTACTTCTCGTCGTCGAACTCACCCTTCTTGAAAAACCAGAAGCCCTCAGGCTTGGTTTGCATTGCTCCTGCTACCACCTTCGGCTTGATCGAGTCGGTGCCCTTGAACTCGATGCCTGAGATGGCCAGTCGCCGCCCCTCGTTAATGCGGAACGTGATGCTCAGACGTCCATCAGGCAGTGTCACGCTGTCCGGTGAGACGGTGGCCAGATAGTAGCCGGCCGCCTTGTACACGGAGTCGATGCGCGCCCGCGACTGCGCAATGTCGGCCGGATTCACCGGTCGGCCGAGCAGTAGCGACACTTTGTCGCGCACAGTTCGCTCGGAGACGGCGCTCACGCCGGTGACCGACACGTCACCCAACAAAGGCCGTTCCATCACGCTGATAACCGTAAGCGACCGACCGGGCTCCGTGGTCAGGTCGCACCCCACCATGACATCATCGAACTGGCCCAGGCCAAAGATTGCCTTGATGGCGCGCTGGATAACCTGAAAGTTGAGCTGCGTGCCGGCAACCAATCCACTTTCAGTACGGATCGTCGCTTCTGCCACACGATTGGCGCCGCGCACCGCGATGGAGTCCGGCAGCGCACAGCGACCGGCCAGAGCCGGATCCTGCGCCTGCGCAACGCTCGGCAGCAATACCGTTCCAGCGATCGTTATCGCGCCCAACGCACTCCGCCACATTGCGCTCCGCCACAGCGAGCGCCTCATCTGAGAAGGCAACAAAAGCACAGGATAAAGGGAAAAAGGGTCCGTACCCTGTTGGACACCGTCAAACGCGGAATGGTGCCCGGGGCGGACCAGAACAGGTTCAGCCTCGCAATATAGTGAAACACAACGCCGACCGGACCCTCTCTCGAGTCCGGTCGGCGTTGTTACCCCGCGGAAGATTCCTGTGACCAGCCGATCTGGCTAGCTGTTGGTGGTTGGCGTGAGTACGCGGAACTCCAGCTTGTCCTTGTCCGCCCCGACATCCACCTCGATTTCATCACCCTTCGAGAAATCGCGCAGCAGGATCTTCTCCGACAGCGGATCTTCGATGTAGCGCTGAATCGCCCTCTTGAGCGGACGTGCACCGAAATGCTCGTCGGTGCCATGATCCACGAGAAACGCCGTAGCCGCCTCGGTGAGCGAGATCTTGATCTCCTCCTCGTCCAGACGCTTCTGCACGTCGCGGAACAGGATGCTCACGATCTGCGAGATGTGCTCCTTCACCAGCGGATGGAACACGATCACATCGTCAAGACGGTTGAGAAACTCGGGATTGAACACCCGCGCCATCTCTTCCTTGACCTTTTCCGAAATGCGGTCGAAATCGGCTTGCGCATCGGCCGCACCAAAGCCCAGCGAGCGATTCCGCGTGATATCCTTGGCGCCCACGTTGGACGTCATGATCACCACGGTGTTCTTGAAATCGATCACCCGGCCGTAGTTGTCCGTGAGGTGACCCTCGTCGAGCACCTGCAGCAGGATGTTGAACACATCGGGATGCGCCTTCTCGATTTCGTCGAGCAGCACCACGCTGTACGGCTTGCGACGGATCGCCTTCGTGAGCGTGCCGGAATCCTCGTAACCCACATAACCCGGCGGTGCACCAATGAGACGTGACACGGAGAACTTCTCCATGTACTCACTCATGTCCACCCGGATGAGCGCCGTGGGATCGGCAAACAGGAAGCGCGCCAGTGAACGCGCGAGCTCTGTCTTACCAACACCCGTGGGACCCGAGAAAATGAACGAACCGATGGGACGACGCGGATCTTTAAGCCCCGCGCGACTGCGACGGATGGACCGGGCGAGCGCCTTGATGGCCTCGTCCTGACCCACCACCGATGCGTGCAACTCCTCTTCCATACGCAGCAGGCGCGATGTCTCCGCTTCCTGCAGACGTGTGACGGGAATGCCCGTCCAACGGCTCACGATAAACGCGATCTCTTCCTCACCAAGCTCCGGGCGATGCGACTGACGGCGCAACTCCCACTCCTCCTGCTTGGCCCGGATTTCACCCTGCAGCTCGCGTTCGGTATCGCGCAGCGATGCGGCACGCTCAAAGTTCTGATCACGCACGGCAGCATCCTTCTCCGTGTTGATCCCTTCGAGGCGTTCCTTGAGCGCCGACACTTCCGGTGGTGGCGCATGCGCCGCCAGGCGCGCGCGCGCGCCAGCCTCGTCGATCACGTCAATGGCTTTGTCCGGCAGGAAGCGATCGGTGATGTAGCGCTCCGACAACTTGGCCGCCGCTGCCAACGTGGCGTCGGGGATGTTCACGCGGTGATGATCTTCGTACTTCTTGCGCAGTCCCTGCAGAATCTGCACGGTCTCGTCAATTGAAGGCGGCTCAACCACAACCGTCTGGAATCGACGCTCCAGTGCTCCGTCCTTCTCGATGTACTTGCGATACTCGTTGAGCGTAGACGCACCCACACACTGCAACTCACCGCGCGCGAGCGCCGGCTTGAGCATGTTGCTCGCGTCAATCGCACCCTCGGCGGCACCCGCACCAACCAGCGTGTGCAACTCATCGATGAAAAGAATGATCTGCTTGTTCTGCGCGATTTCGTTCATGACCGCCTTGAGGCGCTCTTCGAACTGACCGCGATATTTGGTGCCGGCAATGACCGCCGCCATGTCGAGCGACAGCACACGGTGATCGCGCAACGGCTCGGGACAGTCACCGGTCGCGATGATCTGCGCCAGCCCTTCCACAATGGCCGTCTTGCCTACACCCGGCTCGCCGATGAGCACCGGATTGTTCTTTTTGCGACGCGACAGCACTTCGACCACGCGCTCAATCTCTTTCGCACGACCGATCGTGGGATCAAGCTGTCCCTCGGCGGCCAGCGCTGTGAGATCGCGGCAGAAGTGATCAAGCGCCGGTGTCTTGGACTTCTTGTCACCCTTGGCCGGCGCCGACGATGGGGCCGATCCGCCCGACTTCTCAGCCGCTGCAGCTCCGCCCGATCCACCCTGTGGCATTTCGGTGCCCAGCAAACGCAGGGTTTCGGTGCGCGCGGCATCGAGATTGACACCCGCGTCGGTGAGCACCTGCGCGGCGATTCCCTTCTCCTCGCGCAGCAGTCCGAGCAACAGATGCTCGGTGCCCACATACGAGTGATTGAGATCGCGCGCCTCGGCCATTGCCAGCTCGAGCACTTTCTTGGCGCGTGATGTGTACGGCAAATCCGGGCCGGTGGCTGTTGCCGCCTTCCCCTTTTTCACCGTTTCTTCGATTCGCTGCTGTACCTCGTCGAGATCGACGTTGAGGTTTTGCAGCACGGCGGCCGCCACCCCCTCGCCCTCACGGATGAGGCCAAGCAGAATGTGCTCGGTACCGACGTACTCGTGATGGAGGCGTGCTGCCTCCTCGCGAGCCATCGCCAATACCTTACGGACGCGCTCAGTGAAGTTATAGCCGTTCATCGTTTCCTCAGCCCAGGGCCGGAGCGGTCACTCGACGCCACTCCCCTCCGTCGCGAGCACCTGACGCACGTACCGTGCACGGGCCAGGTTACTCTCGCTATCTGTCAGCGCGCGCCCTTCGAGATGGGCAAGATGCGCTGACTGCGCAAAGATCAGGAGCTTGTTGAGCGTGTATACACTGAGCCCGGGGATCAGTTTCAGGCCGACTCCCAGGCGTACTCCACTGAGGAAGTTCATGGCTTCTTCGAACGAGAGACTGCGCGCAAAACGCAGCGTACCGTACGCTCGCCACAACTTATCCTCAATAATATACCCGGCATCACGCACCAACACCCGCCGAGCCTCTTCTTCCCGCTCGATCACGTGCCGGACAACGCGTACCAGCAAGTCCTGCAACTCCTCTTCCGATCGACCCAACGTGGTCTGGTTGGACAACTGAAAGAAGTTCCCAACAACTTCGCTGCCCTCACCATACAACCCGCGGTAGGTGAGTCCCATTTGCTGCAATCCGGCCAGTACCTTGCCGATTTCCTTGGTGAGTACCAAACCGGGAAGATGGATGAGCACCGACGCACGCAGTCCTGTTCCCACATTGGTCGGGCACGCCGTCAGAAACCCGAATTCCTTGTGAAACGCAAAAGGCACCCGTTCTCCCAACTCCCGGTCCATGCGAGACGCCATGGCAAAGGCGGCGGGAACATCAAACCCGCTGCGCATGGCCTGCAAGCGCAGATGGTCTTCTTCATTCACCAGCACACCGACCTGCTCACCCAGAAACACTGCCGCACCGGTGCGCAGCGGATGCTGCGGGTCCAGTCCGGCCAACTCTTTGGAGACGAGGTGACGCTCGTGCAGCAACTGCCGGTCGAGCTGCGCCGATTCGTCAAGTCGCAACAACACGCTGCCATCGAGTATCGGCACGTGCGCCAGCGCTTCCTTCACCTGCGCCAACATGCGAAGGCGTTCACCGTCGCGCGCCCGCCCGGTAAAGGCGTAGCCCACGAGGTTGCGGGCCAGCCGGAGACGCGTGGAAATCACGATGTCGGCGTTCGGTCCCGATGCATCAAGCCAACGCACACCGCCGTCGGGCAGCAGCGACAAGTCGAGCGGTCCTTGGCGCGTCATTCCATCACCTTCAGCTTGTCACGCAGCTGCGCTGCCAACTCGAACTGCTCGGCGTCCACCGCCCGCTGCAACTTGTCACGCAGTTCGCTGCGTGCGTCAAGTTCGGCCAGCGACTCGGGGCGTGGCGCGTCGTACTTGCGACCCACGTGTTTGCTGCTGCCGTGCAGACGGCGCAGCAACTCACGCAGACTGGTTTCCATGGCGTCGTAGCAATGCGCACAGCCAAGCCGGCCGGTGGCGCGGAAATCACGCGCGTTGGCGCCGCAAAACGAGCACGCCGCCGCATCGGCGGGGCTGGCGGGCGTCGCCTGCTGCTGCACCGCCTGCAGGATTTCGCCAAGCGGATGCTGTGGTAGCGCGATTGTAGTTTCCACGCCCTTTTCGGCCGCACACTTTTCGCACAGGTGCAACTGCGTGACCGCGTTATCGACGATGCGCGTGAGGTGCACAACCGCGTCGCGTTCCTTGCAGTGATCGCACAACATTAAGCGTCTCGCTCCGTAGAAGAACTTCCCACCAACTTGCCCTCTTCGAGGGACAAAGTCCGATTGGCCAGTGCGGCCAGCGCCATGTTGTGCGTGACCACCACCAGCCCCAACCCCATTTCCGACGCCAACGCGGCAAATAGCTCGTGCAGCCGTTCGGCGTTCCCCTGATCCAGATTGCCACTTGGTTCGTCGGCCAGCAAGACCGCCGGCTCTGCGGCCAGCGCTCTCGCGACAGCCGCCCGCTGCTGCTCACCACCCGAAAGCTCTGATGGGCGGTGATGTCTACGGGACGCCATTCCTACACGCTCCAGCAGCGATTCGGCCCGCCCGCGGGCCTCAGAAGGCGCTACTCCCGCTATACGAAGCGGAAACATGACGTTCTCCAGCGCCGAAAACTCCCGCAACAGATGATGAAACTGAAACACGAAGCCCACCGTGCGGTTCCGAAGCGCCGCCAGCGCATCATCGCTGAGCCTGGAGACATCGGTGCCCGCCAGCCGAACCACGCCCGCTGAGGGGCGCTCCAGCGCTCCCAGCACGTGCAGGAACGTGCTCTTGCCAGACCCGCTGGCGCCCACAATGGCCACCATTTCGCCCCGCGCGACTGCGAGGTCAACGCCGGTGAGCACCCGAACGATCCCGCCATCTCCGCCCGGAAAATCGCGCGTGACGCCGATGGCTTCGATTACGGTCATCAGTCGTGCCGGATGGCTTCCACCGGATACAGGCGTGCTGCCTGTCCCGCCGGATAGATCGTGGCCAGTGCCGCCACCACCACGCTCGCGATGGCCACGTACACGACTTCCAGATATTCGGTGAACACCGGAAGGCGATCAATGAAATACACTTCAGGGTTGAGCGGGATTGGAAACACGTGCTGCAGCACGTATGACACGCCCAATCCGAGCATCACCCCACCGGCGGTACCAACGGCGCCAATCACGACACCCTGCCACAGAAAAATGCGGCGAATTGACTTGGCCGGCAGTCCCATGGCGCGCAGAATCCCGATCTCGCGTGTTTTGTCTGATACCACCATGGTGAGCGTGGAGATGATGTTGAAGGCGGCGATCATGATGATCAACCCCAGAATCACCCCCATCCCCAACTTCTCAAGCTTGAGCGCCTGAAACAGCGCGGCGTTCTGTTGCTGCCAGTCCACGGTGCGTATGCTGGTGCCCAGACGTGCTGAGAGCGAGTCGGCGACCTGCGGTGCAGCATTGCGGTCGATACTGCGCACTTCGATACCGGTTACATCGTTGCCGAGCGCGGCGAAACGCTGCCCCGCTTCAAGGCTCACGTAGATGTAGGCGTTGTCGTATTCGTACATGCCGGTCTCGAATAAACCGGTCACGACAAACGTGTCGGGCGTGTATCCCGTGGCCAGCCCCGTTGCCGCGTTGTACTGCACACTGCTGAAGCCAAGCAGCAAGATGGTGTCGCCTTCAAAGACGTTCAGGTTGGCCGCCAATGTGCGCCCGACCACCGCACCGTTGGCGCGACCATCACGACCGATAAAACTGAACTCACCGAGAATGGCCGTTTCACGAATCGTGGTGACATCGTTGCCCTCGGAATCACCGGGCTCAAGTCCCACCACCTGTGCACCAGTACTGAAGCCAGTGCGACTGGTCACTAGCCCTTGGGTCTGCGCGAACGGCGCGGCAGCGGCCACCCCCGGCGTTTCGCGCGCCATACGCACCAGCGGCTGCCATTCGCTGAGCTGCAACCGCTCGCCCACCGGCAGCACGCGTACATCAGGCGAGCCCACAAGAATCTTGTCGCGCAGGTCACGCTGCAATCCGTTCATCACGCCCATGATCACCGTGAGCGCCGCCACGCCCACCAGCACGCCGCCAATGGCGATCACACTGATGAGCGACAGCAGACGTGACCCGCGTCGGCTGCGCAGGTATCGCCACGCGACAGAAAACTCCAGTCCGCGATGGGACGGCACAGCGTTCTTCACTCGGGACGCATCGTGGGAAACAAGATCACGTCGCGGATGTTGGCAGTGTCGGTGAGGTACATGAGCAAGCGATCAATACCAATGCCCACACCACCCGTGGGCGGCATACCGTACTCCATGGCGCGCAGATAGTCCTCGTCCACCATGGTGGCTTCATCATCACCGGCCGCACGCAACTTCGCCTGCGCTTCAAAGCGCTCACGCTGATCGATGGGATCGTTGAGTTCGCTGAACGCATTGGCCAACTCTTTGCCGCGCGCGAACAGCTCAAACCGTTCGGTGAGTGTATCGTCACCGCGCTTGGGCTTGGCCAGCGGCGACAACGCCTTGGGATAATCCACAACGAAGGTTGGCGTATCGATTTTGGACTCCACCAACTCCTGGAACAGCTCATCGAGCAACTTGGGACGGCTGAGCGTCGCCACGCGTTCCACACCAACACGTGCCGCCAACTGCTGCAACTCGGCGTCGCTGAGCGACATAACATCAACGCCCGCCGCCTTTGACAGCGACGGCACCCACTCGATGCGCGGGAATGGCGTCGTGAGCGTTGGTACTTTCTCACCAATCACCGGCACATCACGCAGCACATCGGCCACCGCCGCGATGAGCGACTCAACGCGCGTCATCATCTGCTGATAGTCTGCGTACGCTTCGTAGAACTCGAGCATCGTAAACTCCGGATTGTGCGTCCGGTCAATGCCTTCGTTGCGGAAGTCGTGGCCGATTTCGTACACACGCTCAAAGCCGCCAACAATCAAACGCTTGAGATACAGTTCATCGGCAATGCGCAGATACAGCGGCATATCGAGCGTATTGTGGTGCGTCACAAACGGACGCGCAGCGGCACCACCATAGAGCGGTTGCAGCACTGGTGTTTCTACCTCGAGATACCCGAGGTCGTCGAGGTGGCGACGAATGGTGCGCGTGAGCAATGAGCGCGCCGTAAACAACGCACGCACTTCAGGATGCACCGCGAGGTCGGCGTAGCGCTGACGCGCACGCTGCTCGGTATCACTGAACGCGGAGTAGCGCACCACCTGTCCGTCCACCACCTGCTCTTTGCCAAACGGCAACGGGCGCAGTGCTTTGGCCAGCAACGTCAACTGGGTGACGCGCACAGTGACTTCACCGGTGCGCGTGCGCATGAGCGACCCCTCAACGCCCACAATGTCAGACACGTGCAACTCGCGCGTGATCTCCCACGCGGCGTCACCCAGCTCGTCCTTGCGCAGATACAGCTGCAGCCGGCCTTCCTGATCAACCAAATGCGCAAAGGCAGTTTTCCCCTGCCCACGCCACGACGCAATGCGACCGGCCAAGCGCACCACCGGTCCTTCTTCACTCTCGCCAAGCAGCTCGCGCGCGTCGGCTGTGTGATGCGTGCGCTCAAAACTGTAAGCAAACGGCTCCACGCCCTGTTCGCGCAGCCGCGTCATGGACGCGATGCGATCGCGCATGACGAAGCCGAGATCCGGTTCCGCTTCGTTGTCAGGCATGACCGGTGCGGTGGACTCACTCACGCCGCACTCCCCTGCGTTACATCACTCGACATCTTGAGATAGGCTTCAATGAACGGATCGATACCGCCGAGCATGACTTTTTCCACGTCGGCAATCTTGAGTTCGGTGCGATGATCGTTAACCATCGTGTACGGCTGAAACACATACGAGCGGATCTGGCTGCCAAACGACACGTCCATTTTGTTCGCGTCGAGTGCCGCTTTGGCGGCCATCTGCTTGTCGAGCTCTATCTGATACAGCTTGTTCTTGAGCTGCTTCATGGCGTGCCCACGATTCTTGAGCTGTGAACGCTCAGCCTGCGATGCGGCCACGAGACCCGTTGGAATGTGCGTAAGGCGTACGGCGCTGGAGGTCTTGTTGACGTGCTGTCCGCCGGCACCCGATGCGCGATAGACATCCATCTTGATGTCTTCTTCACGAATCTCGATGTTGATTTCATCGTCAACCATGGCGTACACAAATACCGACGCAAAAGATGTGTGTCGGCGCGCCTGCGAATCAAACGGCGAGATGCGCACCAGACGATGCACGCCCGATTCAGCTTTCAGAAAGCCGTACGCATACTGCCCTTTGATTTCAAGCACAGCGCCCTTGATGCCCGCTTCTTCACCTTCCGACACATCAACAAGATCAACCTTGTAGCCGCGCTTCTCGGCCCAACGCGTGTACATGCGCATGATCATCTGCGCCCAGTCCTGCGCCTCGGTGCCGCCGGCACCGGCCGAGATTTCAACCTGCGCATCACGCACATCGTCGGGGTGACGCAACAGCGTGCGCAAACCGAAGGCTTCCATTTCTGTCTCAATGGACGCCACTTCGGCATCGAGATCGGACTCCATGTCTTTGTCCGGTTCGACTGAGAGCAGCTCATCAAGTTCGCGAGCGCTTGCGACACGCGAGTGCAGCGAGTCGAACGGATCGACCCAGGCCTTGAGGATTTTGACCTCCTTGACCACGTCCTGCGCACGTTCCTGCTTGTTCCAGAATGTGGCGTCGGCCATCTCGTTTTCGAGAGCCATCAGCGTGCGGCGCTTGGACTCCAGGTCAAAGATACCTCCGCATGTCGTCCAGCTTCGTGGCGGCCTGTTCCAGGATCGCCCCGCGATTTCCATCCATCATACTGCCTCCAAAACGATGTGAGCCGCCGCTCCGATTCCGAAGCGCGGCTCACCAGAAAAATGCCTGCTGCCGTTGTACAAGATAGCGCTCATCACGCCCGCGCTCCAGCGTTCAGTCAGACGTTGCGCCGGACTGCGCGTAAGACGCAGAACCGGCGCTCGTACCGACCTTCGATCAGAACAGGCGCTGTCCGCCGGCCAGCACGTCGTTGAGCGCGTCCTGAAAATGTGGCGATGACTCCGCCAGCTCCCGACCGACCTGCTCCACGTATTCTTCGTAGCTCTTCTTGATGTCCTCACGAAACAGCTGCCGGAGTGTTCCCTGCGCGAGCCCTTCGTCGCGCTTCTTGGGATGATACGCCACCAGGTCAGACACCAACGCACGAGCCAACCGGCGAGCCCGCTGGCCGGGATCAGCGTTGAGGAACGGATTGATTGTACGACGCGGTGTGGCCGAGGACGGGGCCGCTGGTGCGGCCATTGGCGCAACGGGACTCAGCGACGCACTGGACGACGGTGCCGGCGGCATCGGACGCACCGGCGTGCCCTGCTGAAGCTGATGTGCCGACGGCGGTGCTCCTGCGAGTGGACTCACCGTTGCGGGTGCGGTCATGGGAGTCGCAGTGCGCGGCACGCCGACCGGGTTGGCAACCGGCGTGGCGACTGCAGCAGGAGCTGGCGACGCGCTTGCCGGCGTCGCCCCGTAGCTCACCGGCGCGGGTGCCGCGTGTGG
Organism: Gemmatimonas sp.; assembly: GCA_011390805.1. Classification (GTDB taxonomy): domain Bacteria; phylum Gemmatimonadota; class Gemmatimonadetes; order Gemmatimonadales; family Gemmatimonadaceae; genus JAABRT01. The sequence continues at coordinate 23,429 of JAABRT010000046.1, forward strand.
TGTCGCGCTATTGGCCGCGTGTGGCGTAGCGGGTGCTGTAGCGTGCGGTGTCGGGAACGCAGGCTGCGGTTGGGAGGGCGACACCATCGGTCCCGCCGACACCGGCGTGCGCACCGGTGTCCGAAGTGGACCTGTGCCACCAGCCACTGCGATAATTCCGCCGCACACTGAGCAGCGCGCCCGTACGCCGGTGGCTGGCACCTTCGCCGGGTCGACGCGAAAAACAGAACGGCAGTCAGGACAACTTACCGTCATCGGTCGGTCCCCGTGCGCGCTGCGGTGGCCGACATGCCCGTGGCGCCGGCTGGCGGCTTGCCTGATCCGCTGCTCACCGTGCCGCCCGTAACCTTGGCCGATGCAGCTTCGGAAAGGCCCACCGGCTCATCATCACGTCGACGATCAACCGTCCAGACGGATCCCGGAAGTGTTTTTGCGTAGCTCTTCATCTCGGTTGCCAAATCGCTCACCTCCACCGCCCGCGTGAAGCGCCGACGTTGATTGGTCACAACGCCTACCGACAACGTCATCAGCGGTACCCTGTGCAGTTGGTTGCGTCGATCCTTCCCCAGAAAATATCCGGCACGACGATCGGCCTCGGAGTACTGCAACGGCGCCAGTTCGTCGAATACACGAATGACTTCGTCGCACACTCTTGGCATCGCCGCGATAGGAACAATGTACAGGAAATCATCGCCGCCGATATGCCCGACGAACCCATCTGTCGGACACAAGCCGCGCACCACATCATGCAGCAGACGCGCCAGCAGGCGAATCACCTGATCACCGTGGTAAAAACCGTAGCGGTCGTTGAACTCCTTGAAGTGATCGAGGTCTGCGTAGCAGGCGGCGAACACCTCGTTCGCCGCGATGCGGCGTCCGATCTGTGCCTCGATTTCGCGCGTGCCCGGTAAGCGCGTTGACGGATGCACATCCGTGTCGCGGTCCGAGCGGCGAAGCAGCGCCGACAATCGTGCCTTGGCCTCAGACTCGGCAATGCCTGCCAGCAACACCTCATCGGCTCCGGCATCAAAGGCCAGGCCGAAGTCCACCTGCTCACCAACCACCACTACCGGCACAATGGCCGTCCACGCATCCTGCTTGAGACGGCGGCACAGCGCCAGCGCTCCGCTCTGCAGCTGCGCATCAATCACAATCGCGCGCGGACGTGCGCGGAGCGCCCACTCCATGACCGTGTCAGCGTCCGGGCAGCTGTGCACCGCATCGCTGACATCCTTCCACCACGCGCCAAGCCAGACCGGCAGCGAACCGCCGCTGGTCACGACCACAATCGTGTCTTGTGTGATGCGAGGAGAAGTCATCCGTTCGGCACGGTGCCGTCGGGTCAAAGGAAGCGCGACTGATCAGCAGCGCGCCATACTGGAAGCTACCGGGTGCTCTGCAATGATGGACGATCAGCCGGAGGCGTTCGCCACGATGTAACGGACGTCACCAACGGCGTGACTGCAGAGTCGACAATGATTGCGGTGCAACAACTGTCCGACCGCGTGTGCGGTAATGGTGCTCAGCGCTTTCCCACGCCAGGCAGCGGGAGTGAACCCGCGACGCCCATGCGCTGGGCGCCCGGGGTACCGGCGCTGCCGAACACGCGGAGCCGTACGCTCATGTAGCTGTCTACCAGACTGAGCGCGTGATTGGCGAGCAGCAGTCCCACCACCTGTTTGGTGCGGCGGGAGGCCTCATTGGCGCGTACAATGGTTTGCCGGTACACATCCTGCTCCAGCTGCGCATCCCTCCAACTCCAGCGAAACTCGTCCGACGCGGCGCGGCGCTGATAAAACTCGATGGCCCGCTGATACTCCGGCGACGTCGCAGGCGGTGCGGCATCAGGATCCCGCCAGAAGGTTTCGCGAGCTAGCTGCCAAATGGAGCCGTTGAAGGTGGCTGGGTCGCTCTCGGGGGTAAATCCGTTGCCAGGTGTGCGATTGAACACGCCGCTTTCCAGTATGAACTGCATACGCTCGTAGTACGGCCAATCCCCATCCGGCGCCTGTGATCCGAACGCAGCGCGCGCCACCGATCGCGCGATTTCACGATACGCATCGCGCTCCCGTGACGCATCCCGGTTGGAGCGAAGTGCCTGCAACACCAGATAGCCTTCAGCGGCCGCGTATACCACCCCTCGCTGCTGCCGCAACAATCCCTGACCGGCACCGGGAATGATGGCCGACGCCAGAGGGGCAACCCACGGCGACACCCCTCCCGGCATGGGCACGCTCGTGGGCTGATGGCTGCCACGCGCGTGCTCCTTGTGTGGAGCAGCGGTGCCATGCATCGGCGCGGCGACGACACCGAATCCGGGAACGTGCAGTGCACCGAGTTTGCCGCTTCCGCTCAATACCAAAGGCACGTCAGGCGTAGCGCGCACCGCCGCGCGCACTTCGGGTGTGAGCCAGGTAGTGTGCGAAACAGGCTGTGCCTGTGCGACCGAAGCATCGGCCGTCATACCTGCGACAGCAAAGCACACAAACGCGGCGCCGGTGCTCATGCGCACACGTTGCAAAGCACAGCCACGCACGGCGCGCAGGAATGTGCGTGCGCGCGCGAATGCAGAAGCACGCAGGGCATTCTCTGACACGTTGCCAGCTGTGCGCCTTTGCATCGCGAGGTGTGCGACCGGGTTAGAAAAGGAATCGCAGCGAGACATACGTTGGTGTAGCACCGGCTTGAGCCGAGAAGCTGTCAAAACGACGCGCGATGTCGAGAATCATTCCATCGGACAGGTACGCACCAAGCCCGATTGCCGGTCCACCGCGTTCCCCCTCATCCAACGCATAGCCTGCACGCAGGCTGTAGCGCCCGCGGTACGATACAACCGCGCCGAATCGTGCCCCAACCGAGCGATCGGCCGTACTCTTGAACAGATCGGCCATGACATCAACCGTGGTCTCTGCCGAATCGAGCGCCGCGATGGGGACACGCGCGCTGGCACCCACCTGCCAGGTGCGTGGCAGCGGATCGGCCTGTTCGGCGTCCTGCACCTGAAAGCGCGGACCAATGTGACGCACCGCTGCCGCCACAGTCAGCGGCACTTTTGTCGGCACCACATATTGCGCGCCAATGTCGAGTGCACTGCTCGAACCGGAGAGCTGCGGTGTGTCTCCACAGAGTCCTGAACATGTGAAGGCCTGACGAGCGTATTTGTAGCTCAGTCCAAAGCGCAAACGATTCCCGATCGGCGTCGCGTACGACAACATCGCCACGGAGCTGCGAATGGTGATCGATCCGATCTCTCCTCCGGTGATCGGATCGGTGAGTCCTTGTGTCCCGTAGTCGAGAATCGTGGCGGCGGCGCCGATTGTGCCGAGCACACGTGACGGACGCGCGACGCTAATGGCGGCGCTGGTGCCTTCGAATGTCTGCGACCCGTTGAGCGACAACTCCGTCCGGTTCATGGCCCCCAGTGCCGCCGGATTCCACCAGGCGCTCTCCGCACCGAGCGTGTCGGCCACGGCAGCTTCGCCTCCCCCTACACTGCGCGCGCCAACGGGCAGCAGCAGGAACGTTGCACCGGCGTTCTGGGCGTGCAGGGTATTGGTGTTGAGCAGTGGCGAGGCACTCAGCACTGCGGCGATCCCGTACAGGACCGCAAGGAAACAGCGCGGGCTCACGCGGGATGCGAGGGAGCGGGATCTCCGTAGCCGAGCCGATTTACGGCACCACGCTTCTTGCGCCAGTTGGCCAACACCTTGACCCACAGATCGAGGTATACCGGCTCGCCGACAAACTTCTCGATCTTGAGTCGCGAGGCGCGCCCGAGTTTTTTGATTTGCTGCCCACCGGCTCCAATCACAATGGCCTTCTGGCTTTCGCGTTCGACATACAGGACCGCACGAATGTACAGCGGTGATGAGCCTTCGCGGTACTCGTCGATCGCGCAGGCCAGTGCGTGGGGGAGTTCGTCACCCAGCTGCTCCATGGCCGTTTCACGCACAAACTCGGCGCAGAAAAAACGCATGGGGAGTGTACTGATTTCATCAGCCGGATAAAGGTACGGACTCTCGGGGAGCGCCTCTGTGATAGCGCTCACGAGAAAGTCGAGTCCGTCACCGGTGAGTGCCGACATCGTCATGATGCGAGGCTGTGCTTGCGCAGCGGTGGACTCCAAGGCGTTGCGTACTTCAGCATCCAACTGATCGGTCTTGTTGAGTACCGTGATGACCTGGGCGCGCGGTTCGCGCTCCAGCGAGGCGGCCTCAATGAATCGCGGCCACGGCAGAACCGAATCAGCAGGGCTCGCGGCCCAATCCCGCACGGCGTGCGGTTTAAGCGCTGCGACATCAACCACGTATACGATGACATCCGCGTCGCGCACGGCGGCCAGCGCAGCGCCCCGCATGGCCTGATGCAGCAGGTCTTTCGGATCGAGCAAGCCCGGGGTATCCAGAACAACCATCTGTGTGTCGTCCTGCGTACGCAGACCAACGACGCGGTGACGCGTTGACTGTGCCTTGGGGCTTGTGATCGCGAGCTTTTCACCGACGAGTCGGTTGAGAAGCGTAGATTTGCCGGCATTTGGTTTGCCGGCGACGGTGACAATGCCGGCGCGTAACATGGAAGGGAGAATGTCTGTCCCGGGCGGCGAGCGCAACGGGTCGTAAGGGGGAGATTTCCCGGGGTGTGATGCGGCGTACGTCGGGGGGGGGGTACAAACACGAAACCCCCGGCCCAGTGAAGGGACGGGGGTTCCGCCAAGGGTGCCGGCAACGGCCTACTCTCCCGCGATCTCTCGACCGGAGTACCATCGGCGCTGTCAGGCTTAACGACCGTGTTCGGTATGGGAACGGGTGTGGCCCTGACGCTCTAGTTGCCAGCGTATGCTACAAGTTGTGGGTCTGATGTTGAACAACAGACAGGGGAAGTGATCGAGGGGCGCGCGATTGTCGCCGCGCGCCAGTATAGCTCTTGCTTTGCAGGTTTTGACTTGATTCCCATGGAAAACCATGGGGGGAGTCAAGCCTCACGGGCGATTAGGATGGCTTCGCTCGGAACGCCTCGCAGCGCTTCCACGTGCCACCTATCGACGGGATAGTCTCTCCCGGCCCTTCAGGGAGCTCAAGGCTCCAGGGAGGGTTCATCTTGGGGGGCGCTTCCCACTTAGATGCTTTCAGCGGTTATCGCCACCGGCCATCGCTACCCGGCGTTGCAGCTGGCGCCACAACCGGGACACGAGTGGGCCGTCCGACCCGGTCCTCTCGTACTAAGGTCCGCTCCCCTCAACCCTCCAACGCCCACGACGGATACAGACCGAACTGTCTCACGACGTTCTG
>JAABRT010000047.1 GCA_011390805.1 Gemmatimonas sp.
TTGCAGTTCTCCGCGCCTCCGTGACTCTGCGGTAAAAACGGTCAGGGCCCCTGCACTCGTGTATTTTTAGTGACCTGACACTCCCATTGATTTTTCAAGAGGACACTGCATGTCTTTTGCTGCCTTTGACGGTATCCGCCGCGTACCGCCTGCCATTAACGAGCCGATCCGCAGCTACGCGCCCGGTTCACCAGAAAAGCACGCGCTCAAAGCGCGACTGGCCAGCATGGCCTCCGAGTGCCCTGAGATCCCTGTGGTTGTGGGCGGTAAACGCATTCATACCGGCGACATCGGACAGGCCACCAACCCGTGTGCACACACTGAAGTGCTGGCCACGTACCACAAGGCGCGCAAGGAAGATGTAACCGCCGCCATCCAGGCTTCCGCCGATGCAGCAACTGACTGGGCCAATACACGCTGGGAAGATCGCGCGGCGGTGTTTCTGCGCGCCGCCGAGCTGTTGGCCACCACACATCGCGACACGCTGAATGCATCAACAATGCTCGGCCAATCCAAGACCGTGTTTCAAGCTGAGATTGATGCCGCGTGCGAGATGATTGATTTCTGGCGGTTTAATGTGGCGTTTGCGCAGGACCTCTACAGCGAGCAGCCGCTTTCCAACAGCAGTGCCTGGAATCAGCTCGACTATCGTCCGCTCGAAGGATTTGTGTACGCCGTGACGCCATTCAACTTCACGGCCATTGGCGGCAACCTGCCCACGGCGCCGGCCCTCATGGGCAACACCGTGCTCTGGAAGCCTGCTGCGTCTGCGATGTTGTCGGCGTGGTACACCATGCAGTTGCTCGAAGCGGCAGGTCTGCCGCCGGGTGTGATCAACTTCTTGCCGGGCGATCCGGTGATGATCTCCGAGCTTGCCCTCACCAACCCCGCGCTGGCGGGCGTGCACTTTACCGGGTCTACCGGTGTGTTCAATAGCATGTGGGAAACGGTGGGCAAGAACATGGGTCGCTACCGCAGCTATCCGCGCATTGTGGGCGAGACCGGTGGCAAGGATTTCATTCTTGCGCATCCGAGTGCCGATCCGCAGGTGATTGCCGTGGCCATGGTGCGTGGAGCGTTTGAATACCAGGGACAGAAGTGCTCAGCGGCCAGTCGCGCGTATATCCCCAAGTCGATCTGGCCCGAAGTGCGTGATCGCGCGATTGCCATGATGGGTGAGATGTCGATGGGCGATGTGCGCGATTTCCGGAACTTCACCGGTGCAGTGATTGACGAGAAAGCGTTCACGCGCAACGAGAAGTATCTCGCACTCGCCAAGTCGTCGGCCAAAGTGCTGGCCGGTGGCAACGCCGATCGCAGCACCGGCTGGTTTGTGGAGAACACGCTCGTTGAAGCCACCGACCCGTCGCACACGCTCATGTGCGAAGAAATCTTTGGCCCGATTCTCACCTGTCACGTATACGACGACAACAAGTGGGAAGAGACGCTCAAGCTGGTTGACAGCACGTCACCATACGCACTCACCGGCGCGATTCTCAGCCAGGACCGCAGCAAACTGCATGAGGCGGCAACCGTGTTGCGTCAGGCGGCCGGCAACCTGTACCTCAACGACAAGCCCACGGGCGCGGTTGTAGGTCAGCAGCCCTTTGGCGGCGCGCGTGGATCGGGCACCAACGACAAGGCCGGCTCAAAGCTCAACCTGGTACGCTGGGTAAGTGCACGAAACATCAAAGAGACCTTCTCGCCGCCCACCGACTGGCGCTACCCGTTCCTCGGCGAAGAGTAAGCAACGCGCATGCGCACACTGCGCTTTGTCACATGTGATGTGTTTACCGACACCCCGCTGGCCGGCAATCAGCTGGCGGTGGTGTTTGGTGCCGAAGGGCTGCCCACGGAAACGCTGCTCGCCATCACGCGTGAGTTCAACTATTCCGAAACCACGTTTGTATTTGCCGCCGAACGCGACGACACCACACGACGTGTTCGCATTTTCACGCCCGGTGGTGAAGTGCCCTTTGCCGGCCACCCCACGCTTGGCACGGCGCACGTACTGGTGGCCACGGGTGAGGTGCCGGTAACCGGCGACAGCGTAAGCGTTGTGCTGGGTGAGAACGTGGGCCCGGTACCGGTGACGGTGCGCTGCGAAAACGGTGTGCCGGTATGGTCACAGCTCACCACGGCGCAGTTGCCTGAAGAACGCGCTGAAGGTGTGCCTGATATTCCGGCATTAGCTGATGTGCTGGGTTTGAGCACAGAGGACTTTGTGGGCGGCACGCACGCGCCGAGCGCGGTGTCATGCGGTTTGCCCTTTCTGGTTGTGCCGTTGGCCAGCGTTGATGCCGTGCGTCGTGCGCGTGTGCGCATGGATGCATGGGACGCGCATCTCAGAGGCACGTGGGCATCGGAGCCGATGGTGTTTGCCACGGTGCAGGACGCCGCTGATCGCGCCGACGCGCCATCATCTCTCAAGGATTGCGATATTCGCGCGCGTGTGTTTGTGCCCGGACTGTCAGTGCCTGAAGATCCAGCTACGGGTTCGGCCAATGCGTGTCTGGCCGGCTACCTCGCGCGGCGCACGCCGCGGGACGGTGTACTGCGATGGCGTGTAGCGCAGGGTGTGGAGATGATGCGTCCGTCGCGTCTGGATCTGGAGGTAAACAAGCGCGACGGCGTGGTTCACGCGGTGCGGGTGGGCGGGTCGAGCGTGATTGTTACCGAGGGCGCGTTCAGGCTTTAATAGCCGACACTATCCGCGCGTCGTTCCGGCTCCGATGGAACGGCGCGGTGGTTCGGTGCTCGACACCGGAGTGTCGGTGGTGACGCTGGCGGCGGCCTGCTTTTCCAGCTGTCCCGCGCGCAACGCCGCCAGCCCCTCCGACCACACCACCACACGATTGCGTCCGCTGCGCTTGGCCGCGTACAGCGCTTCGTCAGCCCGGGCGAGCAGATCTTCGGCAATCGCTTCGTCGGTCACCGTATCGGCCACCACGCCAACCGACGCCGTGACCGAGATGCGCAACGCACCGCCAAACTCACGTCGGCGGAATGCTTCTACAATGCGCAGTGCCAGATGCTGCGCGCCGGCCAGACCGCTGCCCGGTGCCAGAATGGAGAACTCTTCGCCGCCCGTGCGGGCTACGATGTCTCCCACGCGCGCGTTGGCGCGCAGCACTTCACCGGCCTCCGTGATCACACGATCGCCGGCCAGATGGCCGTACGTATCGTTGATGTTCTTGAAGTGATCGAGGTCAATATCAATAATCGCCAGCTCCGTTTGCGTGCGTGCGGCACGGGCGAGCTCGCGACGGAACTGCTGCTCAAAGCCCCGGCGATTGAGACAACCACTGAGCGGATCGGTTTCCACAATGTCGGCCAGATGCGTGCGCATGCGGTTGTAGGCACGCCCCACGTGCGTGATCGCGTCGGGGCGTACATCAGCCGAAACATCGTAGGCCGATGAGAAGTCTCCGTCTTCCGCACGGGCGAACATCTCGAGCAGGCGGGACAGCCTTTCGTGCATATGACTCTGCACGAAAGTGACCAATCCGGCGCCAATCGCAAAAATGATCAGGGTGGCAAAACTCTGCGGCCACGTGATGGCCGCGCCATCCCGGATGGCGATGTCTACAATGGCCAGATATCCCGTGGCCGTTGCACCGAGCATGAGCAGCGCCGGTCCACGTCCGAAATACACATGCGTGAGCTGCAGCGCGAACAGTGCAACCAACAACGCGCGGTCGTAGTCCACCGGTGGTGACAATACAAACACCAGCACAAACACCAGCAGCAGGTCGCACACCATCATGAACGTGGCCAGTTCGCGACTGGCTCGGCGCAGGCGTACAACACGCCGGTGCAAAGACAACACAATGCTCACGTACCCAACCGCCGACAGCGCAATAATCCAGTCGGACCACTGGGCACCCAATCGCGCTTCTGCGACCGGCGACACGTCTACCCATCCCACAGTGCGCAGCGCCACCGCAAGCACCGTCGCCACAAGCGCCAGTACCACGCGATAGCGTGTTTGCCAGAGCAACACATCAGCGTTGCTCTGTTCGTACCGGGAGGCGTCTGGCGCAGCGAGGTCTACGGCCATTGCAGGGGCATGAGATGGGTACAGCGCTACCGTCCGATCCCGGACGGCGGTGGGTACTATCACAAAGTGAAAAGTTGATCGGGGCTAACTTATCCGGTGACTGACGATTACGCCGGGCTCACGGCACCCGTTGGACTGAACAAACTGCGGCTACTGCACCCGGCTGGTTGGTTTCACGTCGAGCGGTGTTTCGCGCATGGGTCTCACAAAGTTCACAAAATCGTCAGACCAGGCACGACCGGCGAGCGCAGGCGGCGCCGTCCAGTGCGCCCCCAGCTGCAGCGCGTTCATGGCCGAGTCGGTTTTGGTGATCAGCACCGCCGAAGCCGACGGGTTTTCGAGGTTGCCTACTGTTGATGTTTCGCGTCCGGGGGAGCGCCAAATCCTGGCCGGTAGCCCTTCGGCAGCCGCCACACGCACTGCCTCGTTCACCACCGCCAGATGCCGGTTGGACACATGCAACACCAATACACCACCGGGATGCAACGCGTTCATGTACATGCGCACCGCTTCACGCGTCATCAGGTGCGCCGGTATGGCGTCTGATGAGAAGGCGTCTCCCAGAATCACATCGAGTGAGCCGGCCGCGAAGCGCGCCATCTCAATGCGACCATCACCCAGCACCACACGCGTGTTGCGTGGGCACACGTCGAGATACGTGAAGTAGCGCGGATTGCGTGCAATGGCCGCCACCGCGGGATCGATTTCCACAAACGTGGCACGGTCGCCGTCGCGCAGCACGCAGGCCATGGCTCCCGAGCCCAAGCCGATAAATGCTGCATTGGCGGCGCGGGAAACAGGCAGCGCCGCGCTCACGGCTTCGTGCAGCGCCGAACCGGCGGCGTAATACGAGAGTGGCTGCGTGGCCCGCGCGCTGTCGCGGAACTGCACGCCATGCACCGTTGTGCCGTGCAGGAACATGTTGGCTTCGCCCAACGGTCGCATCACGCTGATCACACGGTATGAACCAAAAAATGTGCGTGCTCGCATGAGCTGTTCGCCGCTGGTGAGATGGGCATCGAGCAGGGCCATGATCACCACGATGATTGGCACCGTGAGCAGCGGACGCCCACGATTCAGAAACACGGCAAAGCCGGCCACGCCCAATGTGAACGGTTCGAGTTTGGCCCATCCGGTAAGAGCGGCCACAATCACCGCACTCACGGCCACGAGCGACACATCGGCGGCCTTTCGCCATTCAATACCATGCCTGGGGCGAAAGAGCATCGTGGCCGCCAAGGCCAACGGAAACTCGATAATTCCCGTGAAGAGCATCGGGGCCAGCAACACTGTACTGGCACCGCCAATCACACCGCCGAGTGAGACAAAGTTGTAGTACTCGGTAAGCCGCGACGCAGCGGGACGCGCCGCAGACAGCGCCAGATGACACACCAGCGCCGCGGCAAAAAGCGCGGCCAGTCGCAGCACAACATCGAGCGACATGTACGGCGATTTGGGGAGCACCATGACCAGCGTGACCAGTCCGGCGTGCAGTGTGAGCAGATGCGAGCCGGCACGCTGCGCCCCTTTCCGAAACGCCACCACAAACGTGAGCAGATACAGCACCAACGGTGGCACCCAGAGAAACGGAGCCGAGGCGATGTCGGTGAGAATGTGTTGCGTGACGCCTATCAGCAAACTCGAAGGCACGGCTGCAGCCGCGAGCCAGGACAGCCGTTCGCGCCATGGTGACGTGACATGCCCGGTCGCCTCTGATGCTGGCGTGGATGTGTGTGTTTCAGAAGCCGTGTCGAGTACTACGGTTGCCTGCGCAGCTGCGGGCGTTGGCTCGGCACTCGTGCTGCCGTACACCCTGTTGCTCGCCACCACGGCCACCGCACCGCTGGCCAGCACCAATACCGCCACAGCCACGTACGCCCACGACCAGCCCACACTCTGCATGCGCAAACCAAACAACGGCTCCACCAGCAGCGGATACGCCAACAACCCCAGCAGACTGCCCAGATTGCTGGCGCCATAAAGAAAGTACGGATCATGCGCGTCGTATCGTCCGGTGCGGGCGTACCAGGCCTGCAGCAGTGGCGCGGTAGCCGACGCCACCATGTACGGCGCACCAACGGACAGGGTGAGCACGCCCAGCAGCCACCATGATGGCTGCTGCACATCGGGTTCGCCCAGCAGCGTGCTTGGCGCAAGCGGCAGCACGACACAGGCAGCGGCCAGCAGCGTGCCGTGCACGATGACCTGCGCTGACAGCGATCTCACGCGCTGCAGGGCGTGCGCGTAGAAATAGCCGATGAGCAGTGCCGCCTGAAAGAACACCATGGAGGTGTTCCAGACCGCCGGTGAACCGCCCAGCAGTGGTGTGACGAGTCGCGCAAATAACGGCTGCAGCGCAAAGATGAGCGAAGCGCTGGCAAACAGCGACGCCACAAACAGCGGCGCGGTGATACGCGGTGCGCGTACGGCGGCCGATGTATTGTGCGCGGTGCCGGGCGTGACTGTTGGCGTGGTTGAGGTCAAGCGTTCGCTGGAGCGGAGCCGGATCGAAGCCTCTCGCGCAGCTTAGAGCGGGGCCTCGAAGTACAAGTCGGTGCGCCAGCCGCCCCCACGGGCCAGATTGCGCGCCACGTCGAGACGGAATATTCCGTCAAGGAACGACAAACCGCCACCCGCACCGCTCATTGTACCGGCGGCGCCAAAGTCCTCACGCGCGCCGGCCCAACCGACATCGGCAAACACCACCGGCCGCACAAATCCAAATCGCGTGCCCACTTCAGAACGCACAAACCAGTAGGCGTTGCCAAACTGCGATCCGGGTGGCAAGCCGCGCACGGTGCGCAGTCCACCCAGAAACCAGGCACGTTGCGGCGGCAATTCGCCCACGCTCGAACCAACACTGCCCGTGATCGCGGTTGATACCTTGGCGAACGGGCGCGTGGCCTGGGCCTCAAGCGCCAGACGACCGTATGTCACCGTGCCCGTACCACCCTCACCGCGCAGCGATGTGATCACTCGCGTGCCCTCAGGATCGCTGCCAAACGCACGCGATATTGCCACATCGAGTCCGGTAACCGAAATGCGCGACGCATCAAAGTTGGTGCGGAACTGCCCGATGCCAAGCGTGCGACCGAGCGACCACGTGCTCACCACCGATGTATCACCCGCGGAACGCTGCTGCTCCGTGTACAAACGCCACTCAAACGCACCGTTGCTTGTGGTGTGCCGGTCACCCACTTCCACACCGAGCGTGCGGAAATAGAATCCTTCGTCACGTGCAAACAGCACCGCTGGCAACGATGGTCCGAACGACAGCGGATTGCCCCACTCCGGAGCGGTGGCGCGCAGGCGCTGATACACCGAGCCGTACACGGTGCGGCGGCCGTTGCTGCGCTCAAGTTGCAGTTCACCGTTGAACACGAGATCGGCGTGCCCGATACGCCCGGTCGCACGCGCTGTGTAACCGGCACCCAGCACCTGTTCGGCAATCAATCCGGGGCTGAATCCTTCAACGCGATTGTAGCGCATCTGATCGAGCCCACTGCGCAACGTGGGACGCATCGGTCCCCACGCGGGTTGCAGTGACAGATCGAGCGCGTTGAGCAGATCCTCGGCTGCCTGTAAATCAAACAGTTCGTCGGTAGAAACCGATGCGGGAGGCAACGCAGCACTGTTGCGCAGCACCGAGCGATCACATGGCATGGTGTAGGCAACACGTAGCGCACCGTCGTAACGCGATTCGGTGCGAATGTAGGTGCTGTCGCCTGGTGCACAGCGCGCTGCGCGCGCCGCTGAGTCACGCTGCGACATTGACAGGCTGTCACCGCCGGTGTTCACGGAGATGGAGAGCTCCGGCTCGCGATCCACCGCGCGCACCGCTGATGTATCGCCACGCGCAGAATCGAGCGCGGCGCGACGCTGCGCCGCGGTCATTGGCGGCGGCACGGGCGGTGTGGTGAAATCACCATCCACATCCTCGTACTCAAACTTTTCGTACATCGTGAAGGGGGTGCGCAGCGGTCCGATCTCCGCGTTGAACTCCGCCGTGTTCAAGCGTGGCAACCAGAAGCGTCCGCCGTACAGGCCGTACTCAATCGTGACGCCATCAAGTGTGCCGCGCGCCGGACGGAATGCGGCCTTCACCCAACCAGGCGGCTCGTCTTCATCAGAAGACGAACTGCGATTAGCCAGTCTGATGGAATCACGCACGTACTGATCGCGCGGCAGTCGTTCACGGGCAATGGAATCACGGGCGCGCGCGATCGTCTGCTCCCGCTCTTCGTCAATGCCAACCTGTTCCGATGCCACATCCCAGAACTCAATCGGCACCGACAAGCGATAGGCTGCGCGCACTAACTGACCGCTGGCCTGATCAAACCAGAACGAGCCCACGAACAACTGCCATTGCGGACGACGCGCCGTGATGCGCAGCTCGCGCAGCTGAATGGTACGCTCGCCGCCGAGTGTGATGGAGATGGAGTCACCGGTGGCGTAGCGATAGTACGTTTCCGCACCGCGTGCGAGTGGATGAATGATGTCCCGTTCATCGATGTCGGCACGCACGACGCCAAACTCGCTGCTTGGCATCCACAGCGACTCCTTGCCGGGAAAGTACGGAATGGAAATGGAGCTCACCATTTCGCCATCGGCTTTGGCACCCGCCATGGGCACCTGCACCCGGGAGCCCAGCGGCGTCACCCACACGCCACCGGCACGCGACCAGTCGATGCGTGCCACGTTGTCACCGCGAAAGAGCAGCTTCTCGAGGCCCAGCCTGCGCACGCCGGCCGCCAATGACATGCGCTGCGTGCCTATGGCGCGATATGAGGAGAGCGCCGAGTCCTGCTCCAGTCGTGCACTGCGCGCCCGGGAAAGAATCACACGCGCCTGTTCATCCGCGAAGGCCGAAGCCAGCGCTTCGTCACTCACCACGATACGAGGGCGAGCGCTGTCGTACGCCGCCCGGCCCACCTGCCTGGCCTCCCGGTTGATTTCGCGCAGCATGGTGCGAATGCTGTCCGGCACAGTATCCCGGGAGCGCTGTGCAGACAGCGGCGACAACAGTGGAGTGGACAACAGGGCAAACACGGCGGCCGCCACGACAGAACGCATGAGCACAGTCGCTAGTGAGAAATGACAGGGAGATGCTTCGATTACCCAATCGTACGACCGGGGGTCCCGGAGGGTTTCTCCGAGCCACTCTTGCCGGGGAGCGCCAGAGCTGACTGTTTCGTAGCTTGAGCAAGGGTCGATCGCCAATAGCGTCAGGATTGACCACCGCCTGTCATGTCAGCTGTTGTTCACCATTTCCCCCTCCCGCCATGGCTTTTTCTCTCACTCGCCGCTTCGTTTGCGCCGCGCTGGTTTCCGCTGTCGCGCTGCCAGCCGCGTCTCCTCTCACCGCGTCGGCGCAAGCACCCGATCCACGCCTCGAAAAGCTCAAGTCGGAAGTGCTCACCATGGTGGACGCCGACGCCAAGCGGGTGCAGGAAATCGTGGACATGCTCTTTTCCTTCAGCGAACTCGGTTTCGAAGAGGTTGAGACGGCGCGCTATCTCACCGGCATGCTCGAAAAGGAAGGCTTCACCATTGAACGCGGTGTGGCCGGCATGCCCACGGCGTGGGTCGCACGCTGGGGTTCGGGCAAGCCTGTGATCACGCTTGGCTCCGATGTGGACGGCATCCCGCAAACCTCGCAGAAGCCCGGTGTGGCGTACAAGGATGCACTTATTGAAGGCGGTCCCGGACACGGCGAAGGACATAACTCCGGGCAGGCGGTGAATGTGGCCGCGGCCATTGCCGTGAAAAAACTCATGGAGCGCGAGAAGCTGCAGGGCACACTGGTGTTGTGGCCCGGTATTGCCGAAGAACTCATGGCCGGCAAGGCATTTCTGGTGCGCGAAGGGGTGTTCAAAGACGCCGATGTCGCGCTCTTCACGCACGTGTCAAACGATCTCAATGTGATGTGGGGGGCGAGTGGACAGGCGGCGCTGATCTCCGCCGAGTTCAAGTTCAAAGGCACAAGCGCCCACGCAGCCGGCGCACCGTGGCGCGGCAAGAGCGCGCTCGACGCGGTCATGCTCATGGCCAGCGGCTGGGAGTACCGGCGTGAACATCTGCGCCTCGCCACACGCTCGCACTATGTGATCCGCGATGGCGGTGACCAGCCCAATGTGGTGCCGAGCACGGCGAGCATCTGGTTCTACTTCCGCGAGCAGGATTATCCGCGCACCATGGAGCTCTTTGAGATCGGTCAGCGCATCGCGCGCGGTGCAGCCATGATGACCGACACGGAGCTCGACACAGTGCGCGTGCTCGGCTCGGGATGGAGTGCGCACTTCAGCAAGCCGATTGCCGAAGCCACGCACGAAAACATCAAGCGTGTCGGCATGCCCAAGTGGGATGAAAAAGACATCGCACTCGCGCAGGGTTTACAGAAAGAGCTTGGACAGCCGGGGTTCGGACTGAGCACGGTGGTGGGTCCGTTGCGAGGTGCGTCGGTGGCGCAGAACTTCACCGGCGGCGGCAGTGATGACATTGGCGATGTGTCGTGGAATATCCCCACGATCACTCTGCGCTATCCGTCCAACATTCCGGGGCTGCCGGGACACAACTGGGCCAACTCCATTGCCATGGCCACGCCCATCGCGCACAAGGGGGCTGTAGCCGGTGCCAAGGTACAGGCGCTCACCATGCTTGATCTGTTGCTGTCACCAAAGATTGTGGCCGATGCGTGGACCTACTTCCGTGATGTGCAAACCAAGGACGTGAAGTATGAGCCGTTTATCCGCGCCGGCGATGAACCCGCGATTGCGCTCAACGCAGAGATCATGAACCGTTTTCGCCCTGAGCTGCGCAAGCTGTACTACGATCCGTCCAGATACAGCACGTATCTTGAGCAGTTGGGCATCACTTATCCCACGTTGCGGGGCGATAAGCCGTAATGTCTGATTCGTTTGCTGCACCCGTTGTACCTGATTCGCTCGGCGCGCCGGTTCAACTGCCAGCCAAAGCCGCACGGCTGATCGACGGCCATCACGGCGATATCTCACCCGATGAGTTCCGTCGTGCCGCGCACGCGGCGGTGGACTGGATTGCCGACTATCTCGAACACCCGGAACGGCAGCCTGTAAAGGCGCAGGTCGCACCGGGTGAGACATCAGCACAGCTGCCACTGTCGGCACCGGAACAGCCCGAATCGCTTGATGACATTGTGCGTGATTTTCACAATGTGATCATGCCGGGCATCACGCACTGGAATCATCCGTCGTTCTTTGGCTACTTCTCCATTTCCGGATCATATCCGGGCATTCTGGGGGAGCTGTTTGCCGCCGGCTTGAATGTGAACAACATGCTGTGGCTCACCAGTCCGGCGGCTACCGAACTTGAACTGCGCACGGTTGACTGGCTGCGTCAGCTCATGGGGCTGGGCGACGGATGGTTTGGTGAGATTACCGACACCGCATCAATCTCCACGCTGTACGCGCTGGCGGCCGCGCGCGAAGCGGCAGGGTTTGATGTGCGCGCCCAGGGATTGTCGGGACGCAGCGATATGCCGGTGCTGCGTGTGTACGCATCAGAACACGCGCATTCGAGTGTAGACAAAGCGGTGATCACGCTTGGGCTTGGACACAACAACGTGGTCAAGATTCCGGTAGATGCCTCGTACCGTATGCGCCCCGATGCGTTGCGCGCGGCGATTGAGCAGGACCGGGCTGCGGGCATGTATCCACTGGCGATTGTTGCTACGGTGGGCACAACGAGCACATCGAGTGTGGACTCGGTGCGTGATGCTGTAGCGATTGCGCGCGAGTTCGGCTGCTGGCTGCATGTGGACGGCGCCTATGGCGGACCGGCTGCGATTGTACCCGAAATGCGCTGGTTGCTTGACGGTATTGATGGTGCCGATTCGCTCGTGGTAAACCCCCACAAGTGGTTGTTCACCCCTGTTGATTGCTCGGTGCTCTACACCCGGCGCCCGGAAGCACTGCGCAGTGCGTTCTCGCTGGTGGCCGAGTATCTGCGCACGCCCGAGGGCGACAGCGTGGTGAATCTCATGGACTACGGCGTGCAGCTGGGCCGCAGGTTCCGCTCGCTCAAGCTGTGGATGGTGCTGCGCGCATTCGGTGCGGAAGGCATCGCCGAACGGCTGCGTTTTCACTGCGAGCTGGCGCGCGAGTTTGCCGGTACGCTGCACTACGAAGGCGACTGGGAGATCAGTGCACCGGTACCGCTCTCGCTGGTGTGTTTCCGCTACGCACCGTCGGGCACAACCGAAGCCCAACGCAACGTCATCAACACCGCGATTCTAGAGCATGTGAACGCCAGCGGTGTGGCACTGCTCTCGCACACCAAGCTCGAAGAGCGGGTGGTACTGCGCCTGGCCATCGGCAGTGTGCGTACACAGCGTGAACACATTGAGCAGACATGGGCCGCGCTGCGCACTGCGGCGCGGGATGTGATGTCACAACACAGCGACCAGCAGCGGTAACTACCCGCTGCAACTACTCTCGTTTGGCGTTCACGCGTTCCGTGGCCGCCGCACGTCGCGCACTGCGACGCTGACGGCGGCGCCACCACCACACGCCGGCAAATACAATCAGTGCGGCCCCCAGCGCGGTGACCACCCCCTCCACCGCCTCAAGCCGTCCCAGCATCTGCTCAGCGGCTTCTCCCGCGGCCACGCCGATCAGTGCGTACGTGAGTGTCCACGCGAACGAACCGGCCAGTGAAACTGGCAGATACATGCGCAGCGGCACCTGAGCCGCGCCGCAGGCCATTGGCAGCAGAATGCGGCCGCCAAAGAGAAAGCGCACCACAAATGAGGCACGGGCCGGATTTCTCTTCACAATGCGCAGCGCGACCGTACCGGCCGAGCGCGTGGACGGAAAACGACGGCGCAACCAGTCCCACTTGAGTCGCCCGCCAAGGTAGAGCAGCGACGTGGCCGCCCAACCACCCAGCGTGATGGCCAGCACCACACGCGTGAGCCGGAGTTGTCCTTCCTGCGAGGCAATACCGCCAAAGATCGGCGCCAACTCCGACATGAAAATCGTTGACGCGCCAAGCCCAAGGTACGTGGCAAGCCGGTCTTCAACCGACGCAATCGCCTCCAGCATTCCTTCAGCGCTTGGCACCAGCATCAGCGCAGCGGCACTCAGCAATAACGAACGAGTCAGAAGCACAGCCGCCTGGAGATCAACCCGGTATCAGTAGAATGAACAGAGGGCGCCGAGCTCAGCTGCATCGACGCCCCCGAATGCTAACTCAGTCGCCGATGCTGGGCACCGGGTCACCCAGACTTCCGGGGACCCGATGTTGACCCGTGTGTGGTGGCTTGAGGCCTACCACACGCAACACGCGCGTGCGCATGGCATCGAGCAACTCGTACACCGTAGGCACCACAACGAGCGTGAGAATGGTGGAGGTAATCACGCCGCCGATTACCGCGATTCCGAGCGGTGAACGGAACTGCGCGCCCTCACCGGTGCCGAGCGCGATCGGCACCATGCCGGCCACGATGGCAAAGGTGGTCATGAGAATGGGACGCAACCGGATGGCACCCGCTTCAATGAGTGCCTCACGCAGCGGAAGCCCCTGCTGCTCTCGCGCCGTCTTGGCAAAATCGATGAGCAGAATCGCGTTCTTGGCCACGATACCGGCCAGCAGAATCACACCGATCATGCTCATGATGTTGATGGTCGCGCCGGTGATTGCCAGCGCACCCATCACACCGATGAGCGACAGCGGCAACGAGACCAGAATAGCGATCGGATCGAGGAACGATCCGAACTGCACCACCAGAATGAGATACATGAGGCCAATGGCAATGCCCAGCGCCACGAAGATGCTGCCAAAGACTTCGGCCTGCTGCTCCACCTGACCGCCTTCGCTGTACGTCACGCCCGGCGGAATGGGAATGTTGGCGGTCGCAGCCTTGATGTCGGTGAGTACCTCCGACAATGAGCGGCCGGCTGTATTCGCCTGCACCGTAATCACGGCATCGCGATCGAGATGGTTGATGATGGCCGGTCCGAGCGCCGATGAAATGCGCGCCACCTGACCCAGCGGCACGATCTGCTGCGCACCACCGGGCGCGCCTACGGAGATCGGAATCTGCTCAAGATCCGACGCACGGGCACGTGCTTCTTCGCTGAAGCGCACACGCACATCACGCGTCTCACCGCTGGGGTCTACCCAGTCACCGACTTCGATGCCGGCAAAGGCGGGACGCAGTGACTGCGCAACCGCGCCAACCGTGAGTCCGAGCGAACCGGCCAGGCCGCGATCGACTGTCACATCGAGTTCGGGCTTCTGACCGCGCGTGGAAAGACCAACGTCCACGGCGTTGGGGACTTCACGTACGGCCGCCAGGAACTGTTCAGCCACCGGCTGCAGCTGCTCCAGATCCTGCCCGCGCAGCTGCAACTGAATCTGCTTTTCTGCACCAGCGAAGTCGTTGGTGAACACCGAAATGTCGGCGCCGGCAATGCGCTTCACTTCCAGGCGAACCGCATCGCCGATCTGTTCCGCGCTGCGATCGCGCTCACCCTTGGGCTCAAGCCGGAAATAGAGATTGGCCTTGTCTACCGCTCCCGAACCATCTCCCACCGACGCAAACGAGTACTCGACTTCAGGCTGCCCTGCGGCAACGGCCAGCGCTTCGTTCACTTTCAGGCGCATGTAATCGAGATTGGCGCCCGGCGGTGTTTCAATGGCCACATTGAACTCACTGCGGTCGTCAATGGGGAAGAACCCACCACCAACAATGCCCGTGGCAGGCATGGCCAGCGCGGCGACAAAGGTGACGACTGCCAAACCGACCATGGTTTTGGGATGGTCAAGGGCCCACGCAATCACACCGCGATAGCGCTGCGCCAATCCGTTAAACCAGTTGTTGAAGCTGTCGAGCTTGCGCGTAATCCAGGCCTTCTTGTCTTCCGGTACTTCGGGGTCGGGCCAGTACGCCGACAACATGGGGTCGAGCGAGAATGACACGAACAGCGACACGAGCACCGAACAGGCGATGGTGAGCGCGAGCGGTTTGAACCACTGCCCCGATTCACCGTACAGAAACGCAATCGGAATAAAGACTGCAACAATGGCAAACGTTGTAGCGGTAACAGCCAGTCCGATTTCGGCCGTTCCTTCCCGCGCCGCTGTGTAATGGTCTTTACCCATTTCCACATGTCGTACGATGTTTTCCCGCACCACGATGGCATCGTCAATCAGAATGCCGATGGCCAGCGACAAGCCGAGCAGTGACATCGTGTTGAGCGTGAAGCCAAAGGCCCACACCGCGACAAAACTGGCGAGCACAGACACCGGCAGCGCCAAACCGGTAATCACCGTGGAGCGCCAGGAGTTGAGGAACAGGAACACCACCAGCACGGTGAGTATCGCGCCTTCCACCAACGTCTGCTGCACGTTTTTCACTGAGTTGGTAACGCGGATACCCGAGTTCTTGACCACCTGGATTTGCACACCGTCGGGCAGCGTGGGCAGCAGTTCGTCTACCTTCTCAATCAGTTGCTCCGATACCGCGGTGGTGGAGTAACCCTTGGTCTTGGTGATCTCAATGCCAACCGCGTCCTTCGGACTTGTACCCTTGGTGCTGTAGAGCGCGAGCGTGCGCTGCTCTTCGATTCCGTCCTTTACAACGGCCACATCGCCGAGGCGCACCAACTGTCCATCGCGCTGGCTCACCACCATCTTCTCGAAATCCTGGGGACCTTCAAGACGCCCCTTCAAGCGGATGGTGCGCTCGTCGAGCGAGCCGCCAATGCGTCCCACGGGCACCGCCAGATTCTGCGACTGCAACGCCTGCACTACCTGCGGTACCGTGACACCGGCTGACTGCAGGCGCATGGGATCAAGTTCAATCGTGAGCTCGCGCTCCAGACCGCCGGTAACCTGCACATTGGCCACACCCGTTACCGAACGCAGTTCGCGCGTGATGCCGGGATCGGCCAATCGCGTGAGCTGCGCCGGCGAGAGCACATCAGACCATACGGCCAGTGTGACAATCGGTCGATCGGCCGGATCGAAGCGACGGTACACCGGCTCTTCCATTTCGGCCGGCAGATCCTGTCGCTTGGCGCTGATGGCGTCGCGGATATCCTGCGTGGCCGTTTGCAGATCCTTTTCGAACACAAACGTGGTCACGATCTGCGCAAAGCCGTCGCGCGCTTCGCTCTGGATCTTGTCTACGCCCGATATGCCCTGAATCGCCTCTTCAATAGGCTCGAGCACCTCGCGTTCCACCTGATCCGGTGAGGCGCCCGGATAAATGATGGTGGTGAGCACGATCGGTGGTTGCACATCGGGGAACTCATCGGTGTCCAGCTGGAACAGCGCCACAGCACCGAACGCGACCATTGACAGCATGGTCACCACGGTGAGCAGTGGACGCTTGATCGCGTAATCGGAAATGAACATCAGAACGTGCCTCTTTCAGGGATTGGAAATCCTAACGCTGCGACGACGGTACAGAATCAACGGTGGCTGCGGTTGGCGCTGCGTTGGTTGCTGGCGCGGTAGCCGGAGACCTGCTGCGTGAGGCATCGCTGGGCGCACTCACGTTCACGTTGGCGCCCACCGAAATCGCACGGGCTGCGCCCAGCAACAGGGTGTCGCCCGCAGCAATGCCCGACAGTATTTCCAGCCGTTCACGCGCACCGTCACGCACGCCCAGCTCCACCTCAACCCGCTCTACGACTCCGCTGCGCAAACGCACCACGAACGGCATCACCGAACGCTGATCGACCGCCGTCTCGGGCACCACAACGCCTTCGTGCGACTCGGTCGCGACGCGTCCTTCGGCAAACAGTCCACCCACCAGCGACCCGCTCTGATTAGGCAGCGTGGCAATAATGCGCACCTGTCGCGTGACGGGATCGGCGACCGGATTCACACGGCTTACCACGCCGGCGAAATCGCGACCGGCGTAGCCGTTTACTGCAAAATCAACCGTTGAGCCAACGAGCACGCGTCCGGCCGCTTCAGCCGGTACTGAGCCTTCAAGGCGCAAGCTGGAGGGATCGACAACGGTAAACATCGGTGTGCCGGGCGATACGATGTCGCCACCATTGACCTGACGTTCACTGACCACGCCGTCAAACGGTGCGCGAACAATCGTGTTGCCCAACGCCTTTTCGCGTGACGCGAGTCTGGCCTTGGCCTCAGCCAATGCGGCGCCGGCCTGCAGCGCCGCACGCTCAGCCGTTTCAACATCGCGCGTGGCGATCGCGCCGGCAGCCGCCAGCGTGCGCGCCCGTTCAAGTTCACGGTCGGCCTGCGTTGCCGTGAGCTGCGCCGTGGTGAGGTTGGAACGGGCCGACAATACATCGTCACCAATACCGGCGTCATCAATGCGAGCCAACACTGTGCCCGCACTCACGCGCTGACCCGCTTCGGCGAGTGTGCTCAAGACACGTCCGGAAACTTCTGCACGCAGCCGTGCTTCACGCGCCGGCACCAGTGCACCGGTGAGCAGCGGGCCGCCAATGATGCTGTCGGTTTGCGCAACGTAAATATTTTCCGGTCCGATCTGCTGCGTGACCGGTGCGTTGTCCGACGCCGTGGCGTCTTCGCCACCGCACGCGACCACCAGGCCAGACAACGCTACAACAATCGCAACCGTTCGTGGCGCCTGTGTGCGCCCGCGATTCTTACTCATGGGGTAAAGCCTCCGCTCGGCGCACCGGGCTGGGTTGAACCACCGGCCGCACCGGCGGACTGGGGCTGACGTGGCGTGGATTGGGCGCCGGCCGGCGATGCGTTCACCGCACCTGCACCCACTTGTGACAACGGCAAGTCGCGCAACAGAGCAATGCGCACCCGCGCGACCTGCAGATCGCGCGCTGCTTGCGCGCGGTTGGCCAGCGCCTGTTGCAGCTGGACCCGTGTTTCCGACAACTCAAGTTGTGTTGAAATGCCTTCGCTGTAACGAACCTCAGCGATATCAAATCCACGCTGTGCCTGTTCGGCGGTTCCCACACTCGCCAGCCACGCCGATTGCGCCTGCTCAAACTGGGCAAGCGCCTGTTGCACATCGAACTCGGCGGCTTCGCGAACCTGCTGCAAACGCAAGCGTGCTTCCTGCACACCGGCTTCGGCGGCAAGAATCTCACCCTTCACGCGACCACCGGTAAACAACGGCACCGACGCACCGAGACTCACCGACCAGTTGGGAAAGAAATCGTTCAGCGAGCCAGGCAGCCCATCATCGGGATAGGCAAAACGCTGGTACAGCGTGCTTACCGAAATCTGCGGCCACCGTGACGCGCGCGTGGACTTGAGCTGTTCCTGCGCAGCACTCACGCCAAGCGATGCCTGACGCACGGGCAGGCGCTGGTCTACCAGCGTGTCCACTGTTGTCAAGAGGGCATCCATCGCATTGCGCACCCGGGGATCGGCGGCAATCACTTCCTCGCGTGATACGTTGAGCGACGTTGGCGCCGCCGCGGTACTGGCTACCGAAGCCGGTGCTTCCTGAATCTGACTCGTCAAGTTGAGCGGCTGATCGAGTGGCAAGTCGAGCAGTTGCTTGAGACGCAAGTGCGCGAGATCGCGCTGCGTACGCGTTTGCAGATATTGCGGACGCTGATTGTCCCGCGTGACACGCGCACGAATGAGTTCGAACTCGCTGGTATTGCCTACGTCAAATGTGAGCTGCACCTGTCGGGCAGTGCGCTCCGACTGCACCAGCGAAGATTCCGCGATCGCAACCAGTCGTTCGCCGAGCACGGCGTTGTAGTAGGCCTCGGTGACTTCGAGCTGTGTTTGCGCCTGCGCGCCGGTTACACCCAGGTCAGACGACTCGCGACCGTAACGCGCGGCGTTGATGCCGGCACGTGCGCGACCACCGGTAAAGATGGGCTGCGTGGCCTGCAGCGTTGCCGTCACGGTGTAGGGAGACGCAAAAATCCGTGTAATCGGGTTTTCGGCCAGGTCGTCATCCCCGCCTCCGCCACCACCGCCGCCTGCTCCGGTATCGGGGCGCGCAAAACGCTCGGTAATGGCCTGGAACTGGTTCTCCAGCTGGCGCTGGTAGTTGAGACTGGCGTTCACCTGCGGCAGTATTGCGCTGCGTGCTTGTAGCTGTTGTCCGCGAGCACGATCTACACCGGCCTGTGCAAGGCCGATGCCTTCACTCGTGCCCGATGCGATCGCCAGCGCTTCTTCAAGGGACAAGGCGCGCGGCGGCGGTGTGGTGGCCACCTGAGCCGCGAGCGGCGTGGCCGGCCACGTCACCGCACAGAGTGCAAACGCGCTCATCGCAGTGGCACGAGCAGTGGCACGAAAAACGTTCGCACAGCGTGTGACGCGGTGCCTGGGAAGTAGCATAGGGAAGTTCATTCAGTAATGGATTTTGACGGCGTGTGCCGTCCCTTACGCGTCGCGCCGCGAACTAGTGTCGGCTCGCTACCACGCACAACGGTCAGATCGGAATCGGCCGGACGGTGTCCGATCGCACGCAAGAACACACGCACGTACGCACCGGCGGCTTTGGACTGCGGCGACGGAAACATCTCAGGCATCATGGGCCGGCTGATGGCGTCACCGAACGACGCATTCATGAGCATGGCGACCGCAGCGTTGAGCTCGAGCGGTCGCAACCCTGTGCCATCACGCGTATCGAGCAGCCCTCGGCGGCGCAACCGGACAACGTAGTCACGCAGCTGATTGGCCGCGTCCACCGGACCATGTCCGACGCAGGGCCCCATATCCGGACGCTCCTGCAGCTCGCTCATGGCTTGCAGCAGCAACTGCCGCATGCTGCGCAGATGGTCCATGCGGGCTTGCACCCACGCCGTGAGCTCCCGCTCCGGATGCACCGGATCGCTGGGCAACGGCGGCACGTTTTCCACGATGCCGCACTCATGCGCCACACAGTCGAGCAGTGCGCTCTTGGTGCCGAAGTGACGGAAGAGGGTGATTTCATTGACGCCCGCCTCATCGGCAATGCGTCGTGTCGTCGCGCCGCGATAGCCGTGCTGTGCGTACACACGGGCTGCGGCCTCCAGGATGCGGGTGCGGTTTTCTTGCATGGGTCAATGCTAATGCAAGCGCATGCTTACATGCAAGTAACAACTTGCACACAAAGTTGAGGCCGTTACAGACAAGCCGTTTGGCCGGGTTATCGGTTCCAGTGCACGGTAAACGGTGGCCGGTTCCACCACCGTTTGACCGCGTTGTCGGTTCCAGTGCACGGTAAACGGTGGCCGGTTCCACCACCGTTCGCCCGCAGACTCTTCCAAGGTCAGCCCCACCCAAGCGCACCAAAGACGCACCCAAACGGCAGTTAAAACCGCCGACCGTTCACGGTTAACCCTCACCGAAAACGCGGTCAAACGGCCGTTAACACCGCCAACCGTTTACGGTTAACTGTCACCGAAAACGCAGTCCCACGGCCGTTAAAGCCGCCAACCGTTTACGGTTAACTGTCACCGAAAACCCAGTCCAACGTTCGTTTTATCATCCCCCATGCCCCCCACCATGCGCGCCGCCATCATCACTGCTCCCGGCGCCCCCGACGTCCTGGCCATTCAGCCGCGCCCGATCCCCACCCCCGGCGAGACCGAAGTGCTCGTGCGCGTTGTGGGCTCGGCGCTCAACCGTGCCGACCTCGTCCAGCGCGCCGGGGGCTACCCCGCACCGCCGGGGGTCCCCGCCGACATTCCGGGGCTCGAGTTCTCCGGCATCGTGGACCAATGCGGACCGGCGGTCACCAACTGGGCTCCCGGCGACCGGGTGTTTGGACTTGTGCCCGGCGGCGCGCACGCGGAATACCTCGTGACCGATTGCCGGACACTGGCGCGAGTCCCCGATTCACTTGACCTGCACACCGCCGGCGCCATCCCTGAGGCCTTTATCCCGGCCCACGACGCCCTGCGGCAGGCACAGTTCAAGCGCGGTGAACGGGTGCTGGTGCACGCCGTGGGTAGTGGTGTCGGACTGGCCGCGGTACAGCTCATTCGCGCACTTGGCGGCATTCCCTACGGCACGGCGCGGTCCGCGCCCAAACTCGACGCCGCCCGGGCTTTGGGCATGGAAGACGGCTGGATACCTGAGCGGGCCGAAGACAACGCGCCACGCTTTGCCGAACAGGTCACGGCCGCCACCAACGGTAAAGGTGTTGATGTGATTCTTGATCTGGTGGGCGGTGCGTACGTAGCCGAAGGGGTACGCGCGCTGGCCATGCGCGGCCGGTTGGTGTTGATCGGATTGCTGGCCGGGCCCAGTGCCAACGTTGACTTGCGACGTGTACTGTCCCGCCGACTCAACGTGCGCGGCACCGTGTTGCGTGCACGTGCACTGGACGAGCGCATTGAGTTCACCACCGCCTTTGTGCAGGAAGTTGTGCCGCTCATCGCTGAAGGCCAACTGCGGGCGATCATTGAACGCAGCTACAACCTCGACGACATCGCGGCCGCTCACGCAGAACTCGGCGGTAACGACGTCGCAGGAAAGCTGGCGCTGCACATTGCCGACGAAGCGCTGAGTTGATCCCGCTTGCATGTGGCGTGCGGGGACGCATGTAAACCATCTCCCGACGCCACTGCGACCAACGCTACTCCGGAAACTCCCGCAGCACCAATCCTTCACTCTCCCGTTCGGCCCACCGCATGGCGAACGCGTTGGCGAACAGCAGCACCGTTTGCCCCTTCTGATCGTACAGCACCATGCGGTCACGCATGGAGGTAGCCTTTTGCATGGCCTCCTTGGTGCCGCTGATCCAGCGCGCGTGCGACATGCCAAGCGATTCGAGTTTAGCCGGCACGCCATATTCGTGCTGTAACCGGTGCAGCAACACATCGAACTGCAGCTGTCCAACCGCGCCTACAATGTCAGGCACACTGGCCTGCGGGTCGGCGCGGAACAGCTGAACAGCGCCTTCTTCCGCCAGCTGTCGCAATCCGGTGTCGAGATGCGGACGACGCAGCGGATCGCGCACGCTGATGCGTGAAAAATGTTCGGGCGGGAAACGTGGAATGTCATCAAACACCACAGGCTTGCCCGTGAACAGCGCGTCACCGATGCGCAGATTGCCACGGTCGTGAACACCGATCACATCGCCGGCCCACGCTTCTTCAACATGGGTGCGTTCCTGCGCCAGAAACTGCTGCGGCAGATTCAGACGAAGTGGTTTGCCGGTGCGTCCAAGCGTCACCTGCAAGCCCGCTTCAAAGTGACCCGATGTCAGTCGCACAAACGCAATGCGATCACGATGCCGCGGGTCCATGTTTGCCTGGATCTTGAACACAAAACCGGTGAACGCCTCGTCGCTCGGCTCAACAATCCCACCTTCTACTGAACGCGCGGCGGGCACCGGCGCCAGGCGCAGGAAGTCGTCGAGAAACGGCTCCACACCAAAGTTGGTGAGCGCGCTGCCAAAGTAGAGCGGCACGAGTTCGCCAGCGGTGATCGCCGCGTCGTCGAGTGCATTGCCGGCCTCATCGAGCAGTGCCAGCTCTTCGAACGTGCGATCAGCCACCGCCTGGCTGGTATGCTTCGCGATGTCCTCGTGCGACAGCGGTGAGGTTTCCACGGCGACCCGTGACGCGCCGTGATCTCCCCCGCGCTGAAACCAGTGCACGATCTGCCGACGACGGTCCACCACGGCCTGCAGCGTGTCGTTCTGCATGACAGGCCACATGGCGGCTGCCACCGGAAGCTCCAGTTCCTCTTCAAGCAGGCCGAGCAGCTCGAGCGGGTCCCGACCGACACGATCGCATTTGTTGACAAAGGCAAAGATCGGCAGCTTGCGACGACGGCACACCGCGTACAGCTGACGCGTCCGTTCCTCGACACCCTTGCGGTTGTCGAGCAGCATGATGGCGCAGTCGGCGGCGACCAGTGTGCGATAGGTGTCTTCGGAAAAGTCTTCGTGACCCGGTGTGTCCAGCAGGTTGACACGAAAACCGTGGTAGTCGAACTGCAGCACGGAGGTGGTCACGGAAATGCCGCGCTCCTTTTCCATGGCCAGCCAGTCGGAAGTCGCGTGCCGCTCAGCTCGCCTTGCTTTGACCGTTCCAGCGAGATGCAGCGCGCCGCCGTATAGAAGCAGTTTTTCGGTGAGCGTGGTTTTTCCGGCGTCCGGATGCGAAATGATCGCAAACGTACGCCGACGGGCGATTTCCGGGTGTAGCACTGATTCAGTGGTCGCGACAGCGGTCATGGCAATCCCATCGGGTTCAAGGCGAATCCTAAAGCTAATCAGCCCACCTCGCCTCACTCGCGCCGCCCCCCCTCCAGCTGTAGGCTTCACGTAGCGTTTGCGCAGTTCTCACCCCGGAGGATGCCTCATGTTCGGATTTGCACGTGTCGCGGATTGCCGCACCGATTGTCCCTCACCCTCGTCAGGTTGGCTGGCCAGCCGGACAGGGCGCACAACAGCACTGCTGCTTGCATCAAGCGCTTTCATTGCGAGCGGTCTTGACGCACAGACGGGATATCAGAATCCACCGCCCGCCATTGCGTCGATTCTTGATGCACCGCAAACACCCAACGTGAGTGTGAGCCCGTCGGGCACGGTCATGTTGCTCTCGGAGCGTCCGGGCTATCCGTCCATCGCCGAAGTTGCAGCGCCTGAGTACAAGCTGGCCGGTTTGCGCTTTGATCCGCGCTCCAACGGACCGTCACGCGGTTCCGGTGCGCGCAGCCTTTCGTTGCTGCCCGTCTCCGGCGGTGATGCCCGTCGCGTGAGCATCCCCTGGCCTGCCGGTACCGACACGATGTCAGGTGCCATCGGAAACACCCGATGGTCTGCCTCCGGGTCGCACATTTTTTTCACGGTCACGACAGACAACGCGATCTATCCGTTTGTACTGGACGTACGCTCGGCTGCGGCCACGCAGCTTAGCACGCGACCGCTCAACGCGGTGCTTGGTGCGCCATGCAACTGGATCGGCAAGGAGCCTGCGCTGATGTGCAAGTTTGTGCCGGCCAATCGCGGTGCGGCCCCGGTTGAACCAACCACGCCCACCGGTCCTATTGTTCAGGAGACAGACGGTGGCAGTAATGATCGTGTGGCCACCTATCAGGACTTGCTGCGCACGCCGCACGACGAAGCCATCTTTGAGCATTACGCCCGCTCGCAGCTGGCGCGTGTTGCACTCGACGGCACCGTGACGGAGCTGGGCGCCGTTGGTATTCACGCATCGGCCGAGCCAAGCCCCGACGGTCGCTACACGCTGGTCACCACCATGTCGCGTCCGTTTTCGTACGTCGTGCCGGCCAGCTATTTCCCAACCGTATTCGCGGTCTGGGATGCCAGCGGGCGCGAACTGCGCAAGGTGAACGAGTTGCCGCTGCGTGAGCGTGTACCCTGGGGCGGAGATGTGGTCGCCGAAGGTCCGCGTTCCATCCGTTGGCGCGGTGACGTTGATGCGCAGTTGGTCTGGTCGGAAGCACCACGCGGTGACACGGTGGCAGTAGACGGCGTTCGTGACCGCGTGCAGCTGTTGAATGCGCCATTTAACGGCGCACCGCTTACGCTGGCCGCAACGGAGTATCGCGCGCAGTCGGTGCTGTGGGCCCGCCCCGATCTGGCCATTGTGCGCGAAGGCTGGCGCAATACGCGCGCTGAACGGTACTGGGCGGTGAACCCTTCACAGCCCGGCAGCTCGCCACGCCTGTTGTGGGAGCACAATACCGAAGACCGGTACGGCGACCCGGGGTCATTCATGACCACCACCAATGAGTTCGGGGAGTCGGTGTTGCGCACCACCCCCGATGGGCGCTTTGCCTTTCTCACAGGCGCCGGCGCGTCGGATGAGGGCGACCGTCCCTTCGTTGACCGCTATGAACTGGCCACCGGTCGCACGACACGTCTCTTCCAATCGCCGTCGGGCGTGTACGAACGCGCAGTGGAACTGCTCACCGCCAGCGGCGATCGTTTTCTCACGGTGCGTGAAACCAAGAGCGAGCCACCCAACTACTGGGTGCGCGACACACGTACGCGCATTGCCCCACGTCAGCTGACACGTTTCGTTGATCCGGCGCCGCAGCTGGCCGGCGTCACATCGGAGCTCATTACCTACACCCGCAAGGATGGTGTGCAGCTCT
This sequence comes from Gemmatimonas sp., assembly GCA_011390805.1. Taxonomy (GTDB): domain Bacteria; phylum Gemmatimonadota; class Gemmatimonadetes; order Gemmatimonadales; family Gemmatimonadaceae; genus JAABRT01. The sequence goes on from JAABRT010000047.1 coordinate 25,094, forward strand.
CGGGTACGCTGTACCTGCCGGCCGGCTACGACAAAAATCGTGACGGTCCGCTTCCGTTCCTGCTGTGGGCGTACCCGCGCGAGTTCCGTTCGGCGGCAGCGGCGGCTCAGGTCCAGGGTTCACCGCATCGTTTTGTGCGCCCCGGTGGCTCGAGTCATCTGTTTGTCCTCACACAGGGTTACGGCGTGCTCGACGGACCAGCCATGCCGATTATCGGCGAAGGGGATGCCGAACCCAACGACACGTATGTGGAGCAGCTGGTAACCAGTGCCGAGGCGGCGGTGAACGCAATCGTGGAGCTCGGTGTCGCCGACCGTGATCGCATTGGTGTTGGCGGTCACTCGTACGGTGCCTTCATGACGGCCAATCTGCTGGCGCATTCACGGTTGTTCCGGGCCGGCCTGGCCCGCAGCGGTGCCTACAACCGTACGCTCACGCCGTTCGGATTCCAGGCCGAACAGCGCTCGTACTGGCAGGCGCAGGAGATCTACACCACCATGTCACCGTTCACCTACGCCGACCGGATCAAGGATCCCATTTTGCTGGTACACGGCATGGCCGACAACAATACAGGTACCTTTCCTGTGCAGAGTGAACGCATGTACGCCGCGCTCAAGGGCAACGGCGCCACCGTGCGTTATGTACAACTGCCAGCGGAATCGCACGGATATGCCGCGCGAGAAAGCATCGGACATACGCTTTTCGAGATGGTGTCATGGCTCGACAAGCATGTAAAACCGAAGCGTCCAACGGCGACCATGCAATGAAATGACCGCACTATTTATCGTTGTAACCGCTTCGTTGGCCATCTCGTTTGTCTGTTCGGTCCTCGAAGCGGTGCTGTTGTCTGTAACCCATGCGTACGTCGGGCTGCTCGAAGACCGGGGAGATCCGGTCGGCGCGCTGCTCTCACGGCTGCGCCGCAATATCGATGAGCCGATTGCGGCCATTCTCACGCTCAACACCATCGCGCACACGGTAGGCGCAGCGGTGAGTGGTGCGTTGGCACTGCAGGTGTTTGGCAGCGCCTGGATGGCCGCGTTTTCGGCGGTGCTTACGCTGCTTATCCTGGTGATATCGGAGATTCTTCCCAAGACGCTCGGCGCACGCTACTGGAAGCGTTTGGCGCCGGCGTCGGCACGCTTGCTTCGCGTGATGATTGTTGTGATGAAGCCGGTGCTCGTGCCGCTGTCGATGATGACCCGGGTGCTCGGCGCGTCAGCACACGGACAAACCACCGTGAGTCGCGCCGAACTGGAGATTCTCGCCGAAATCGGACGACGCGAAGGACAGATCGACGAAGCCGAATGGCGCGTGGTGGCCAACATGATGCGCCTTCGGGAGATTCTGGTTGGCGAAGTGATGACGCCGCGCACAAGTGTGGTGGCGATCCCGTCTACCACATCGCTTGAAGAAGCACAGCGCGTAATGCTGGACACCGGGTATCTGCGCTTGCCGGTGTACGGC
>JAABRT010000048.1 GCA_011390805.1 Gemmatimonas sp.
GGCGCCACAGTGCGCTGAGTGTCTGCTCAATGACGACTACGCCCGTTCGTCCGCCACAGCCAAACGTTTCATCGCCGGAGCACCCTGTCACATCCCGCTGATTTGCGGCAACGGTTCGGCTTCAGGAATACGCACTCAACGACAACCACCGCTCCGCGAAACGCGTCAGCCGTCGGACAGCAGTTGTGACGCCAGTTCAGCCCGCACGTTGTCAGGCACGCTGACGGGTTTCTGCGTTGCGTAGTCAAAGTGCACAACCACTGCCGTGATTTCGGCAGCCACTTCGTCGTCGGCGTTTACCCACTGCCTGAGTCGAATGCTGGTGTTCCCGATGTGCTCTACGGCCGTGTCGATTGTGACACGCTGATTGAGCGTCACCTGACGTCGGAAGTCGATCACCAGATGGGCCAGAATGAGAGACTTCACCAACTCCGTAAACCCCGAGAGAAACTCAAGCCGGCCGATTTCTGCGTACGATGCAAACACCGCGTTGTTGAGATGTCCGAATGCATCCGAATCTGCAAAACGAACCTGAATATCAGTTCTGTGCATGCGTAGTGGGTTTCGATGAAGGTGATGCATCACGATCTCTGGCGGCGGCCTCGGCGCGCAACGTACTGCTGTCCCACGCCGAGTCACGAATCGGCTCCGCAGCGTCTCCAAACTCGCGCGCCAGGTCTGCTTCCAGCGCACGTATGTTCCCACGTACGCGATCAACGTATGTACCCCACTCCAGCTTCGTTGCCGCGAGATCGCGCACATGACGCTCGTCATGCCGGCGGAACGCCTGTGCCAACCGATGCGCGTGATGTCGTGGTGTACCCAGCGCGGCCAGCGCGTCTTCGCCTACACGTAGCGCTGTGTCCAGCGTATCCCGATACACATCGGGGATACCCGCCTGCATCAGCTCAAACACTGCAGGCCGGGTGACGGCGCGCGCGAGTATGCGCACGTGTGGATAGCGCTCGTGTACCACATGCGCCAGCGCCAGCGTCTTGGCATCGTCGCCGAGTGCGATCACCAGCACGCGTGCCTTTTCTATTCCGGCCGAATGCAGCAAATCAAGCCGTGACGCGTCGCCGTAATGAACATCAAGACCAAGGCGGCGCAACAACTCAACACGATCCGAATCATACTCCAGTACAACCGGCCGTATGCCTTGCGCGCGCAGTAAACGGCCAATCGTACTGCCAAACTGTCCAAAGCCGGCAATGATCACCGATGACTCATCATGAATTTCATCGGCTTCGCGCTGAGCGGTGGGTCGCGTTCCCACTCGCGGTACCAGCACGCGTTCATACAGCACCAAGAGCAGCGGTGTGATCGCCATGGACAGTGCAATGGCGGCCACCAGGACACTCGCTGTCTGTGCGGGCAACACGGCGTTCTGTCCCGCGTAGGAGAGCAGTACAAACCCAAACTCACCCCCCTGCGCCAACGCCATCGTGAACAGCAGGTTCTGATCGAGACCCATACGGAAGACGCGCCCCAGTACAAACAGCACCGCCGCCTTGAGCAGCACCAGTGAAGCAACCAGTGCGCCAACCGTCATCGCTTCGTTGCCAACCAGCGCGAAGTCGATACTCGCTCCAACGGCCAGAAAGAACAGTCCCAGCAACAGCCCCTTGAACGGTTCGATATCACTTTCCAGCTCATGGCGGAACTCACTGGTCGCCAGCACCACGCCTGCCAGAAACGTTCCAAGGGCGGGACTGAGTCCAACCAGATTCATGAGCAGCGCAATGCCGATCATCAGCAGCAGCGCGGCGGCTGTAAATACTTCACGAAGCCGCGTACGTGCGATCGTGCGAAACAGCGGCTGCACCACAAAGCGCCCGCCAACAATCACCAACGCAACGGCGCCCAGCACCACCAACGCACGCAGCCACGCCGGCAGGCTGTCCAACCAGCCACCGGCGCCGTGTCCAGTCTCGCCACCCACCACAGCCGCCGTGGCCAGCAACGGCAGAATGGCCAGCATGGGAATCACCGCCATATCCTGAAACAGCAACACGGCAAACGCCCGTTGTCCGGCGTCGGTTTTCATGTAACCGCGTTCCGCCAATGACTGCAAAACAATCGCGGTAGACGAAAGCGAGAGTATCAGGCCAATCGCCAGCGATACCTGCCACGTTTGCCCGACTGCCAACCCAATGCCAACGGCTACCGCAGTGGTACCGGCCACCTGCAAGCCACCCATGCCGAGCAGCGTACCGCGCAATCGCCATAGCAGCGCCGGTTGCAGTTCGAGACCAATAACAAACAGCATCATCACCACGCCAAACTCGGCGAAGTGCAGCAAGTCCTGCGCATCATTGCCAATGAATCCAAAACCGAATGGACCAATGGCTACACCGGCAATCAGATAACCCAGCACGCTACCCAGGCCGAGCCGCGACGCGATCGGTACTGCGACGACTGCCGCCGCCAGAAACACGAAGGCCTGAAACAGCAGTCCGCCTTCACCCATCGCGTAGTCCGGCGAGCAGCTGCGCGTACTCAGCGGCGTGTTGTGCTACTTCGTGGTCCGAGAGCAGGTGCGTTCCATGAACGACAAACGGCGCGCGCCACTGCATGCCGCACAGTCGTGCTGTCTGCTCAAGCGGCGCCAGCAGCTGCGATACGGTAAACCGGTTGTGACCGTCGGCCCGATAGGCTTCCTCACGTCCACCGGCACTGATGGCATGCATCCACGTCTTGCCATGCAACGCCTTGCCGTCGCGACCGTACGCCCATCCGTGTTCAAGCACCAGATCTTCCCATTGTTTGATCAAGGGAGGCGTACTGTACCAGTAAAAGGGATGCTGACACACCACCACGTCATGGGTCAACAGCAGTCCCTGTTCGTGCGACACGTCAATATCAAAATCGGGATACGTCTGATACAGATCGTGTGTCGTGATGCCTTGTACCTCTCGGGCCGCACGCAGCATGGCACGATGAACGCGGGAGCGATGCAGCGCCGGATGCGCAAAGAGCACGAGCACACGTCGCAGGTTCATTCCAGCTTGCCTCCGCAGCGGCGGCAGAAGAGTGCATCGGGACGATGCCCCTCGGCACCGCACACCGGACAGGAAGTGTTCGTTACAGGATCCCGGGCACCCCGCGAGAGCTCAGCCGTCACAATGCCGGTAGGAACCGCGATCACCCCGTAGCCCATGAGCATGACCAGCACCGCCAGGAACCGACCTAACGGCGTCACCGGTGAGATGTCTCCGTAGCCCACCGTTGTGAGCGTCACCACTGCCCAGTACACCGAGGTGGGAATATCGGTAAAGCCGTTGGCCGGCCCTTCTACCACATGCATCAGCGCACCAACGATTACCACGATGGTGCTCACGGTAAACAAGAAGATTGTGATTTTTCGACGACTCATCTGCATCGCACGCCACAGCTCGCCCGATTCGTCGAGATACGCGGCCAGCTTGAGAATGCGGAACACCCGCAGCAAGCGCAGAATGCGCACCACCGACAGCGCCTGCGCTCCGGGCACCAGCAAACTCAGGTACGTGGGCAGGATCGCCAGCAGATCCACAACGCCGTAAAAACTTCTCGCGTATCGGAGCGGCCGTTTCACGGCGTACAGTCGCAGCATGTACTCAACCGTAAAGAGCAGCGTAAACGCCCACTCCAGCAGGTAGAAAATACGAAAATATGTGAGTTGTACCGTGCGTACACTTTCCAGCAGCACAACCGCCACGCTCATCACGATCAGGATCAGCAGCGCCACGTCAAACGCGCGACCGGCCGGTGTGTCTGCCTCGAAAATGATTTCGTGCAACCGCTGCCTGCCGGGCTGCTCGGGATATTGCGCACCGTGACTGCGCTGCGGGACCTCGCTCATGCGCGCAACAGCTGCATCAGGGCGATAGCGGTGGGTACTGCGACTCATCAAGCGGTGTGGCTTCGTCAACCAGCATGATCGGAATGCCATCCTGCACCCCATACACCAGCTTCGATTCTCGACACACCAGCACTTCGGGCGGCCCCGGGTAGTGCTCCAGCGGTCCTTTGCTCTTGGGGCAGACCAGCAACGACAACAGCTCAGGCGACAGCGACATCACATCCTCCGAAGGCGAGACCAGCAGGAGCAGTGAATCTGGCCGGGGTATCAGGACTTGAGCAACTGCGGCACGGGTAACGCGTCAAGCCAGCCACCGTACGCCTCCAGCGCTTTCGCACGCACCAACGGCCGCGACAGGAACACATCATGCAGCGCGCCGTGGAGCGCAATCTCCGTGACCTGCGATCCCAGCAACGGCACCGCCCGCTCCATGTGCTGCACATCAAGCACGCTGTCTGCGGCAAGCATGCCATCGTCCCAGCCGCGGCGATTGATAGAACGCGCGCTGCGCAGCATCAGAATCGGGACGTCAATCTGCAATCCGCGCGCCACCTGTCGGTGAGCGTTGCGCACAGCGTGAAACCATCCGGTGTAGGCGGGGAATCCGAGCTCCGGCTTCCAACGCAGATCAAAGTCCCACTCGCCACGGAAATCGCGATGCAGACTTTGCACATACGAAGCCGCCAGCACACCCGCAACAGGAATATGGGGCGCCACCGCCCCAAGCCCTGCCAGCAGCGGCATGACCAGTCGCTCCAGCGCGCCGATCCTGAAGTCAAAAAACGGGCTGTTGAGCGCCAGCGCCTGCACATGGCGCCGCTCGCTTCCCCGGTGCATGTACAGCGCTGCCACCAGGCCGCCGGTGGAGTGTCCGGTAAGACACAGCAGTGAATGCGCCGGCTCGGCCGCAATCACGGCAATCGCCAGCGAAAGCTCTTCGTCGTACTCCTGCAGATCGCGCACGTAATACGGACGATTCCCTGTGCGCAGCGAACGACCGGAGCGCCGCAGGTCGAGCGCGTACACATCAAAACCTTTCGCATTCAGCGCATCGGCCACATGCGAGTGGAAGAAATAATCCACAAACCCGTGCACATGCAGCACTGCCCGTCCGTTGGGGCGCGGTGCGCGTCGCCGTACCAGCGTGGCTACCAGCGTTCCATCATCGGCGGGAGCGAGCGGCATGGTGACCGCTTCAAATCCGCGGAGAACCGGATCGAGCACCCAGCTCACCACGGGCGCCTGCATCAGCGCGGGGTAGCCGGTGCCGGCGTGAGCCGGGCGCGCAACGGAGCCGATTCACTGTTGGTGAACGTGCTGCCGCGCAGCAGGCGGATGCATGGGGCCATCCCATCCCAGATCGCTTGCAGACACACTTCAATTGCCGCCGGCTTGCCCGGCAGATTTACGATCAGCGTGCTGTTGCGCATACCTGCCACCTGACGCGAGAGAATCGCTGTAGGCACCGTGCGCAACGACTCCGCGCGCATGGCTTCGGCAAATCCCGGCAGCATGCGGCTGCACACTGCGGTGGTTGCCTCGGGCGTCACATCGCGCAGCGCCGGGCCGGTACCGCCGGTGGTGATAATCAGCGCGCAATCGTGCCAGTCGGACAACTCGATAAGCGAGGCTTCCACCTGCGAACGCTCGTCGGGAATGCAGCGATAGGCCTCTTCCCACGGGGATGCAATCCAACGCGTGAGACAGTCGCGAATGGCGGCGCCTGAGAGGTCCTCATAGCTGCCGGCCGCAGCCCGGTCAGACACCGTCACGATACCCACGCGCAGGCCGGGCGAAGCAGAAGTTTGCATGCGGCGAATCTACAACCGCCGCACGCGCTGCGTTACCTCAACCGCCTCGAAAACACCAAGGCGATTGCCACGTCACCGATGGCGACCACCAACAGAATGGCGCCAACCATCGTGTTTTGCAGTACCAGTAAAAAATACACGCCCATGGCCGCCATCACTGCGGCGCTCACCAGCAGAAGTTTTGCTATCAGACCGGCTCGCGGATTGGCCATGAACAACTCGTGTATGGGAAACCGGCAGAGACGCGTTGAACAACACACAACTTCCCGCTGAACTTATCGTCAGAAAGCGAAACAGCGAACCTGACGCCAGAGCGCTAAAACTGCCCCGCACTCACGCGCAGTTGCAACGCCCGTCCCGGCGCATCAGCAAACTCCTTGTATCGGCTGAGAAACGGACGGAAGCGGGTGTTGCCGAGATTTCGCATCACGATGTCAACGTGCAGCGGCCCCCGCGCTGTCACAAGCGCCACTCCGGCGCTGGCGTGCCAGAGCGTGTAACCCGCCGGTGCAAAATCACTCGGGTCAAGGCGGGTCTGTTGGGCGTGCGTTTCACCATGCAGCCGCACGTAGGGCACGGCCGATTCGCCCAACAGCCGGCGCAGCAGCGGCACCCGCGTATCGCTGGCCCGCACGCCCCACGTTGCGCGGGGCGGTGGCACGAACGTGAGCGGGATACCGGCGCTCCGGTTGTCGCCAACGGTAATGTCAGTCCCGCCGTCCAGCGTGAGCCACCGCACCGGTTGCCAGGTCGCGGCCAGTTCTCCGCCACGCAGCCACGCATTGCCCTGCACGACATCCAACGAATCAAAGGCCCGGCCGCCGGTGCCGAATGGGCGCAGATAGATGTAGTTGGCAATGCGATTGGAGTACACGCCCACATCAAGCGTGAACGTACGCTTGCGCACGCGCACACCAACGTCCGCGTTCAACGACGTCTCCAACTCCAGATCGGGATTGCCGCGCTCAAACGCGCGCGTGCCTTCATGGAATCCGTTGGCAAACAGTTCGTTGTACCACGGCGACCGGAATCCGCGCGCCACGGCCAATACAACCGACATATCGTCGCGCAGCGTGTACGTTGCACCGGCGTTTCCACTCCACGTGCTCCACGACCGGCTTGTGGCATTCAGTGCCAGTACGCTGTCGGCTTCAGCAGCCAGTGCACGAATATCCCAGCGCGCCCCCACGCTCAGCGTCCAGCGCCCAAGCGTGGCCTGTTCGTAGCCATACACCGCCGCGTTGCTGGCGCTCGCATTGGGGATGAGCGTTTCCGTGCCCGATTTGCGGAATCGCTGCGCCATGCCGGCCACACCAAGCATGCCCGTCAGCTCCCCCCCCCACAGCGATCGCGGTGCACGATGCCAATGCGCGGTCACCGTACCTGTTCGCGCGCCAAGTCCGAGGGCATGCTCGGTCGCCGCAACATCGTCAAACTCGCGACGCGTGTTCTGCTCACCCGCCACATCCACCTCAAGACGTCCCTCAGCCACCGGCACTCGCACTTCTACCTTGGCGCGATCGCTCACGATGTCCTGGTAACCGCTGTATCCGGGCGCAGCGACAGGATCATCAAAAATCTCAATGCGCTCATCGCGACGGGAAAGCCGTGCCGACACACTGCCCCACTGTCCGCGATAGCCGAGCGCCAACAACCCGTTGCCCGTGCGATTGCGCGTGTTGTTGAGTGGCCCGCCCGGCGCACGCATATCGCCCATGGCGCGTCCGGTCACTGACGTGCGCCAGCCAAAGCCGCCGGCTCCGCCTTCAAGCGAAAGCGTGGCCTCGGGCCCACGCAGATTGGCGTCATATACCGCAGCGATTCCACTGCTCACAAACGCATCACGCCCGGTGGCGTCAGGCAGTGCACGCGCAATCACGTTTACCACGCCACCCAGGGCATCCGAACCGTACAGCACACTGGCCGGACCTTTGATGACCTCAATGCGTTCGGCATCGCGCGTTTCCAGATTGGGCGCGTGGTCGGTGCCCCACTGCTGACTCTCCACACGCTGCCCGTTATCGAGCGTGATCACGCGCTGCGACGACAAACCGCGAATCACCGGCTTCCCGATACCGGTGGTCATGCTGATGGACCGGACGCCGGCCACCGGTTCGAGCGTCTCGCCCAGCGAGCGACCCTGTGCTTCGCGGAGCGATTCGCCGCCAAGCGTGGCCATGGCCTGTGGCGCAGTCAATGGCGTAGTAGCGGTGGGGCTGGCGCTCACCTGCACCGCCGAAAGCTCCATCTGCCCTTCGCTCATGGTGATGGTGAGCCGCGTGGCACTGTCGCCAACCCGCAGCGTGTGCAGCCCCGGCGCGTAGCCGATGCGCGACACGGCCAGGCGATACACGCCGGCGGGCACCCCTACAAAGCGGAACACCCCGTCCGGGTTGGTAATGACCTGACGTTGCAACTCCACCAACTGCACGCGGGCGGCGTTAACCGGCACACCGGCTTCGTCCTGCAGAACGCCCACCACCATCTGCCCGAGACTGGCGCCCCGCTCAGGCGACCGCGCAGGACGCTGCGCCTGCAGTGCGGCCGGCGCGACGATAGCGGCCAGCCAGGCAGTCAGGAACAGTCTATACAAAACCATTGATGAGTCTCTCCTAGAAACATATTTAGGATAGACTAAATCAACGGTGGCATGCGGGCAAGTAGGGCCGCGCATGATCCTGCCGAGCTCAGGAGCATTGCGCGAAAACCGCGCCTACGCCCCCCTGTGCTGCCTGGAGCGACAGTGCCGCGCGCGCCGACTGCATCCCTTCGCTCGACAACGGGCTACTAGTCAACCCGCGGTCGCGGATGCCGTGTGACCCGCCAGCGGCCGTCGCTGAGCCGTTCCGCCACGTACACCGACTGCGCCCCGAGGCCGACCACCCGGTGATACAGCGGCAACGTGACATCGGCCGTCTGCGCCTCGCCCGGCCGGAACACCGTGTAGCGCTCTTCGGTCTTGGGCGCCGTCTGCGTGCGCCACGTCCACACTTCACCATCACCCGCGGCACGCGCCTCCAGAAACGGGCCTTTCACCGCTGCATACTGCAGCGCTTCAGTTGGCACGCCCGGAGCTGCCGGTAGTCCGCGCATCAAACCCCGGTCGGCCTCATTACTGGCCACCGCGGCAAACTCACGTGGCCCGGCAATCGTGCGCGTACCTCCGGGCAGCCGGTAGTCCACCTGATGTGAGCCGCCACGCGCAATCCAGACCGTGCCGTCGGCCAGAGCGCCCCACAGGTCACGCGCGGCGTACTCGGGTGGCGCCGCGTACGCCCGCTGGCCCATGGGAATGCGCACCGTCGCAGCAGGGGTGTGCACGCGGAAGATGGTGTCGGTACCGCGGTCGCTCACGTGAACCAGCGGCACGGAGTCATTGCGTGTGCGGTCACTCAGTGCCGATATCCAGTTGCCCAGCGTATCGCGCCGCACAAGGTACTGGTCCACAGCGTCGGGCACCTCGAGCACCTCGCCGGCGCCGCCAGCGCGCGTGAAGCCCACCAGTCGCCGCGCCACGCCATCCAGCGCCCAGACACCGCCGTCAGGCGCATCCATCACCGCAAAGGGCATGCGGAACTCGCCCGGCGCACTCCCCAATGCGCCAACAGTGTCAACCGTTGACACCTCACCAAACGTCACGCGCAGTAAACCGGGCAGCTGGTACGCTGCCAACCACACCCGGCCATCGGCGTCTTCGTGCACTTCCTCCACTTCATTCACCAACACCGGGGCCGCGTCAGTAAAGCTGAGCGCAACGGTGGGCACCACCTGCTCGCGTGCCGGCGTAGCCGCCGGTTTGTCAGTACAGGCAATCACGGAAAGACAGACAGCGAGCAGTAAACCAACTGAACGGCGTGCGTTTTTCATTGGCGAAATACAGAAGAATGGGATGTCAACGTGTCCAGCGTCGCGTGGCATGTGTGGTTCGTCGTGCACCGGCCAGCAGGGCAACCATAATCAGCGCGCACGCCGCAATGATCGCACCGAGAAACGCCCGACCGGCAATCCGGAATCGCGCTTGCGACAGCGCATGCGCTTCACGCGTCACACTGACTTGCATGGCAACCAGTTGGCGAAGCGCCGACGAGAACGCGTCGAGCTCAGGGAAAAACGAACCGTCGAGAAACGCGGTGACCTGCTCACGGTCGCCGGCGTCGAGCCGGTCGGCCAGTGTACCGGCAGTCGCAAATCCCGTTTCAATCGTGGGCGTAATGCGCGTGACCAGCGTGGCCTCTTCCTCGGTAAACCACGTGTCGAGATACGAACTCCACGCGGTGTGCGCGCGATCCCGCGCCCCGCGTACCGATCGTGATGCGCTGTCGAGCGACACAGAGCCACGGTCTGCCTTGATTGCCATGTCGGCCATCAGATGCTGCATTTCGTCATTCACCGTGTGAATGAGCGCAAGCGCTTCGACGCGGTCGCGCAACACACTTTCCAGCGCCTTGAGCGACAAGCCCAGAAAGGTCCACGCCAGGCCGGATGTGACGATGAGAACCGCCAGCAAACCGGCCAGTGCCGACGGCAACCGCTTATCGGAGCGCGCGCGCTGCCGCGACGACGGTACTGCGCCCGGCACGGAAGCGCGAGGTGTGTTCACTCAATACCGCGCGAGGTATCGGTCCAACTCCCACGCCGAAACCTGACTGTGATAATCACGCCACTCGGCACGCTTCGCGGCCAGAAAATGTTCAGTCACCGAGTCGCCCAACGCACTGGTGAGCATCACATCCCGCTCCAGTTCGTCGCAGGCTTCGTCGAGCGTTCGCGGCAAATCGTCAACTCGCAAACGACGCCGCTCACGATGTGACATCTCGGCGATATTGGTATTGACCGGCTCGCGCCAATCAGCTTCCGTGCGCACGCCATCGAGCCCGGCAGCCAGCATGACGGCCAGCGCGAGATAGGGATTCGCGCTGGGATCGGGGGTCCGCAACTCCAACCGGGTGCCGGCACCGCGTCGCTCGGGGACACGAATCATCGGTGAGCGATTGCGAAGCGACCAGGCGGCGTGCAGCGGTGCCTCAAAACCGGGCACCAGTCGCTTGTAGGAGTTCACAAGCGGATTGGTAATGGCACTCATGGCACGCGCATGCTTGAGCAAACCACCGATGTAGTGCAGCGCGGTGAGTGAAAGCTCCCATTCCCGCTGCGGATCCCAGAAGGCGTTCTGCCCCTGGCGGAACAGCGACTGATGCGTGTGCATGCCACTGCCGCTCTGCCCGAACAACGGTTTCGGCATGAAGGACGCGAACAAACCGAACTGTCGGGCCACCTGTCGTACGACCAGCCGGAAGGTGGCGATGTTGTCGGCGGTGCGCAGTGCGTCGGCGGAGCGGAAATCGATCTCGTGTTGACCGTGCGCGATTTCGTGGTGCGCGCCCTCCACTTCAAACCCGAGCTGTTCAAGCGTGTCTACAATCGCGCGACGTGCATCCTCGCCCAGATCAAGCGGTGCCAGGTCGAAATATCCACCGACATCATGTGTGGTGGTGGCCGGCGCGCCGTCGGGGCCGGCTTTGAACAAAAAGAATTCCGCCTCCATGCCGGCCTTCATATCGAACCCGAGTTCCGCCGCTGCGGCGATCTGTCTGCGCAGCACGTAGCGCGGATCGCCGGTAAAGGGCGTACCGTCAGGAAGGGTGACGTCGCAGATCAACCGTGCGACGCGGGCTGCCGGGTCGCCCCACGGGTAGATCTGAAAGGTGGACAGGTCGGGTGCCAGCAGCATATCCGACTCTTCCACTCGCATGAATCCTTCAATGCTCGAGCCGTCAAACAGAATGTCCCCCTTGAGCGCCTTGCGGAATTGCGTGGCCGGGATCTCCACATTCTTCATCGCACCGGGGATATCGGTGAACTGCAGGCGCAAAAATCGCACCTGATGCGACTCGGCCAGATCGAGAATATCGGAGGGCGTGGCGCCGGAGAGATCGGCCGGCACAAGGGAGCGGGGGGTGCGGGTCACTGGCCTGGGAAACGGGGCACGAGGTGATCGGTGTTGTGTCGGTGTGGCATCGCCGTTGTCGTTCCGCACACTAGATCCAGCCGCCCATCAATGGAAGTGTGAGCGTCTTCCTCATAGCTTACGCTATCTATGTCCGCTTCGCCTGCACCCCAGACCGGCAGCCCTCTTGGCTCCGGCAACTTTTGCGCCGCCTGCGGCGCCCCCCTCGCCTCCGGCGCACGGTTCTGCCATCGCTGCGGTACGCCCGCTGGTGAGGGGCTACCGATGGCGCGAGCGGCGGCCGGCGCGTCTACCGCCGCAGCCGGTGGCGGTGGGTTGGCGTCCGTCTTGCCGTGGGGCGTGGCGTTTGTCGCGCTGATGGCGGTCGTGGCCATGCTCGCCGGTCAGAACTTTGGCGCCGAGCGCGGAAGCGTGATTGACGGTTCGGCCAACGCGCTGCCCACGCCCGCCATCGATGGACCGGCGTTTGGCGCAGCACCCGGAAGTGGAGCGCGGGCGCCGGATATCTCCAGCATGACGCCGGAACAGCGCGCCGACGCGCTCTTTAACCGCATCATGACGTACAACGACCGTGGACAACGCGACTCCGTCGTCATGTTCGCGCAGATGGCGTTGCCGGCCCATGAACTTCTCGAGAACATTGATCTCGACCGCCGCTACCACGCGGCACTGATCGCCGAAGCTGCCGGCATTATCGAAATCGCGGCGGCGCAGGCTGACACCATTTTGCGCACCGACAACAATCACCTGCTGGGCCTCGTGCTCTCCATTCGCCTGGCGCGAAACTCAGCCGACGGTGATCGCGCCCGGGAGCTCGAGCAACAGCTGCTCCGCGTGTCGGATAGCGAACTCGCGCGGCAGCTTACCGAGTACGAGCAGCATCGGCGGGAAATCGATCAGGCGTTGGCCGCCGCACGCGCTTCCGGATCGCAGTGAGCAGCAGCCACACGATTCGGCGACGTAGCCCATCGTGAGCGAAACAACGGCGAACGGCACCACACCGCAGCACCGCGCACAACGGGAGAGGGACGCGCTGCTGCAGCTGGCCCGGGACATGGCACAGGGCGTGCCGTCGGCGGGGCGGGTGCTACTGCATCTGGCACAAACAGCGCAGTCGTTTACCACCGCGGCTGGTGCCTGCGTGCTGGAGCTGGACAACGACAGCTGTCGCGTCACGGCGCCAACCGGCCTTCTCGAACCGTACACGGCGCACACGTACCAGATCATGCCACCGCCTTCGCTTTTCCGGCAGGCCCTGGCGTCGCGGCAGGTCGTGCTCACCAACGACGGCGCCAACGACCCGCGCGTCGACCCGCGGTTTCGCGATGCCATGCAGATCCGCCACGTGGCGGTGGCGCCGATTGTAGTCAACGACAGCGTCGACGGTCTGCTGGTCATCGTGAACTCCGCTGAGCCGAATGGATTCAGCCAGAGCGACGCCGAGTTTTTGCAGCGGCTGGCCGACTTCAGTGCCGTGGCACTGCGAGACAACGCGCTGGTCGGGCAGGCCGAAGCGGCAGCCGGCGCGGCCAGATTGCAGGCGCATGAAGCGGCGGTCGCGGCACGGCGCAACGCGGTGCTTGTCCGCACCGCCGAGGCACTGGCCGGCGTTGGCGCGCCGGAAGCGGTATACGCCCACATCGGTGAAATTGTGCGCGAGTTGCTCGGCGCCGGCGGCTTCAGCATCTACGACGTCGATCTGGAGCAGAACGTTGCTGCGCTCGTGTTTCAGAGCGGTATCGGCTCGGTACATCCTGAGCAGGCATCGGCACAGTTCTGGCAAACACGCATGGCCAGTGTGGTGCGTGACGGCGTGCCCGTGTTCGTTGACGACATGACCGCCGGCTCACCTACCGAACTGCGGCTCACCGCCACGTTGCGGGAGGCGGGTATTGCGGGATTGGCGCTCTTGCCGCTCAGAATCTCCGGTCGGGTGTGGGGACTCATGTCGATCCGTTTTGTCGCGCCTCGCGAAAATGACACGTCGGAACATGAGTTTCTGGAGGCGTTTGCATCACAGGTTGCGCTGGCACTGCGCAACGCGCGCTATGTGAATGATCTCAACGCGCGGGCACGCCGCCTCACACAACTGGCCGATGCACAGCAGCATCTGGCCGGAATCCTGGACGCGGCACGCTTGCCCGACGCCATTCTGGAAGCGCTGGCCATGGTGGTGACGGCCACATCGTACGAGCTGCTCGAAACAACGCCTGACGGGTCGCTGGAACTGCTTGGCGCGCGCGGGCCCGGCGCCGAATCGTCTCGCAGCGAGTCAGACTGTGATGTGTTGAGCATCCCGATGCACGCCGACCGACAGCCATCGCGCCTGCTGCGACTTCGCACCAACAACGCGGCGGGATTTGACGCGCACGACGCCGACCTGGTCGCAATTCTCGCGCGTCACGCCATGCAGGCGTTTGAAACTGCGCAACTCTTTGGTGCACAGGAGACGGAACGACAGCGGGCCGAAGCATCGGCTCGCATCGCCCGGGCTACTCTCGAGAGTGGAGGAGTGGCCAGCGTATTGCGCGCGGTGCTTGACATCCTGCACGACATTGCCCCGTCGTCCGGCAAGGCACTTGGCGTGGCGCGCGCGCGCGATGGACGGATTGAATACGTGGCAGCCGTCGGGTCACTGCTCGGGCTTGTTGGCCACCGGCCCGAGGGAACGCGTGGACTGCTCGGCATTTCCCCCGATGGACGACCGGTTGAGTTTGACAGTTTGTCGGATCAGGCGCCGCCGTTGTTGCGCGACCGCGTCTCTGACGAGCGGGTGCTTGTCCTGCCCCTCATGGCGCGTGACCACGCACTGGGGGCGCTGCTGGTTTCCTCCACAGCTGCGCAGCCGCTCTCCTACCGCGAACGGGTGAGCCTTGAGCAACTGGCAGCGTCGGTCGCGCTGGCCGTTGACGCGGTGCTGCTTGACGAAGAAGAGCGCCACACACGCGAACGCGAACGCACGCTCGCCACGGCGCTTACCACGATTGATCACCCCGTCTTCATTCTCGACGGCGAGCACATTCGATACGCCAATCCGGCCGCCGCGCGCGAGTACGGCTGGACCACCGGTGAGCTGCTCGGCAAACCGTTCAGCGAGCTCGTGATTCCGGCGAAACTTGGCGCGGCGGATGCTGAACAGCGCCACCGCCGCCGCGATGGTTCGGAGTTCGCCGCCGCAGTAACGGAAAGCGCGTTGCGCGCGCAAGACGGCGTGGTGCACGGTGCCGTGATCTCGGTTCGTGATGTCACCATGGATCGCGCCGTGGCCGAGCAACTCCGGCACTCCGAAAAAATGGTCGCGCTTGGTGAGCTCGTTGCAGGCGTGGCGCACGAGATCAACAATCCGCTTACCGGCATCTCAGCCTTCGCTGAACTGTTGCTTGAAGACGAGCTCAACCATGAGCAACGCGAATCGGTGCAGCTGATCAAGCGGGAGAGTGAGCGCGCAACGCAGGTGATTCGCGATTTATTGCTGTTCGCGCGGAAGAGCGACACATCGCTCGGTCCGGTGGATGTCAACGCATTGCTTGCACAGACGCTGCGTTTGCGTGCGTATGTGTTGCGGAGCAACGAGATCGAGGTGAGTTTGCACCTCGATCAATCGTGTCCGACGGTGCAGGGAGATGCACAACGCCTGCAGCAGGTGATTCTGAATCTCATCACCAATGCTGAACATGCCATGGAAGGTCGTCCGCTCCGTCAACTCACGCTGCGCACTCGCGTTTACAACGAGCGCGTGTTGATCAGCGTTGAGGACACAGGCAAAGGGATGGAGCCCACGGTGTTGCAGCGACTGTTCGAACCTTTCTTCACCACTAAACCGCCGGGTATCGGCACGGGGCTCGGTTTGAGTGTGAGTTACGGTATCGCCCGGGCGCACGATGGCACGATCGAGGTGCAATCCACACCCGACGTTGGTACCACCTTCACGCTTAACCTGCCCACGCCTGTCTCCGGCGGGGCTGTCGTCGAATGAGAACTCCCACGGCCGCGCAGCCGATCGTGATGTCCGACCCCTTCGGCCGCATTCACGCCGAAGCCGATCTCGCGGCGCAGGAAGAATCGCTGCGTCGTGTGCTTATCGTGGACGATGAGGCGACCATTCGCATGGCGCTCACCCGCTTTCTGGTGTCACGTGGTTACGAGGTGAGCTCGGCCGATTCGGGTGTGGCTGCGCTCGATTCACTGCGACATGAGCGCGCCGCGGTCATGCTGTGCGACCTGCGCATGCCCGGCATGACCGGGGTGGAAATCGTGCCGCAGGCACTTGAGATCGACCCCGATCTGGCCGTGGTCATGCTCACCGCCATGAGCGATGCGCAGTCGGCCACCGATGCCCTCACCGCCGGTGCCGGTGATTATCTCATCAAGCCGGTGGAGCTGTCGGCGTTGCAGGCCGCCGTTGAAGCGGCGCTTGGCCGACGCGCACATTCGCTGCGGCGCAAGCATGTGGAGCGGCTGATTCGCGAAGAGGTGGCCGCGCGCACGGCTGATCTGCTGCGTGAACAAGCCGCGCTGCGCGCGCTCACGCTCAACGTGGCGCACACGCTGGTGAACGCCATGGAAGCCAAGGATCTCTACCTGCGCGGACATTCGGAACGGGTGGCCAAGCTGGCCCGTCGCGTGTCGCAGGTGCTGGGTATGCCCAGTGTTGACATTGACCTGGTGCGCACCGCCGGACGGCTGCACGACATTGGTAAAATTGGACTGCGCGAAGCGGTCTTGCACAAACCCGGCCCGCTTACCGAAGCGGAGTTTGCGCACGTGCAGTCCCACGTCCAACTGGGGCTCGAAATTCTGGCGCCTCTCGAACAGCTGGGCGGGGCGATTGATTACATCCGCGACCATCACGAGCACTGGGACGGGTCGGGTTACCCACGCGGACTGGCCGGTACCGACATCTCCTGGGGCGGACGGGTACTGACCGCTGCTGATGCCTTCGACGCGCTCACATCAAAGCGCGCCTATCGGGAGCCGATGACCTCCGAGGCAGCCCTCGCCTACCTCGCAACACAGCGCGGAAGCCTGCTTGAACCCGATGTCTACGACGCGCTCGTCGATGCCGTCGCGCTCGAATATCGCCAGATCGCTTGACTCCGCGTTCTGGTTCGAGTACTAGGGGTGATGCATTTTTCTCGCTCGTTCCGACGTAACCCGAGAGGAGGCGGTCATGCCGCGCAGTGATGAGGTTGGTGAGGAGTTCAAGTTTCTCGACAGCGAACAGTCGCACGAGGGGCTGTTGGCCTTTGCGCGTGGCTACGATGACGACGAAGAGGAGGACAGTTATCGCATCCCCGATGACGAGGACGGAAACGGTCTCTGGGACAGTGCGGAAGACAACGACGACGACGAGGACGAGGACTACGGCGTCAAGGAAGAAGAGGACGACGAGGAGGACATCGAAGAGGAGGAGGACATCTTCGGTCGTCCGCCGGCTCGCCGCGGGCGTCCGCCCGGAAAGAAGAAAACCGCCGTGCCGCTGATCATCGTTGACGACTCGGACGATGACGACGACGAGCTCGGCGTGGACGATAGTGATGATTCGGACGACGGCGATGATCTCGACGACGACGAAGCGCTTGACGACGAGAGCGACGACCTAGACGACGAGGACGGCGGCGACGATGACCTCGGCGATGACGGGGCGGATGATGGCGACGAGCCACCACCGCCTCCGAAGAAGGCTGCGAAGCCTGCCAAGGCGTCGAAGGCGGACAAACCGGCGGCCGTGAAACCGGCGGCGGCTAAGCCGGCAGCGAAACCGGCGGCGGAACCCGCAGCCAAGCCGGTGAAGGCTCCGGCGGCAAAGAAGGCGCCAGCGGTAAAGGCGCCGGCCAAGAAGGCACCAGCGGTAAAGGCCCCGGCCAAGAAGGCCCCAGACAAGAAGGCGCCGGCCAAGAAGGCACCGGGCAAGAAGGCCCCAGCGAAAAAGGCCCCGGCCAAGAAGGCTCCGGCCAAGAAGGCTCCAGCGAAAAAGGCACCGGCCAAGAAGGCGCCAGCCAAGAAAGCACCAGCCAAGAAAGCACCAGCAAAAAAGGCAGCGAAGCCGAAGACCGCTGCAAAGAGCGCCGGCAAGTCGGCAGCACCCAAAAAAGCCGCACGCTCCAAGCGGCGTTAGTTCAGGGCATGTGAAGCAGAAAATCTCGCCCGATGGCGCAACTTCGCGCTGTCGGGCGAGGTACTTTCAAGCATGACGCTGCACCACTCTCCTGCCATCATCGACGACACGTCGCTCTCCCGACGCGTTCTCGACGCCCTGCCGCTTACCATTTACTCCGTGGATCTGGAAGGGCGCATCACCGCCGCCAACCGTTCCTGGTCTCAGTTTGCGGAGAACAACGGCGCCACCCAGCTGGCGTTGGAATCGAGCATGATCGGGACGTCGATTTTTGCCGCTATGGCAGACGACGCTTCGCGCGAGCAGATCCAACGCGCCATGACCCTGCTGCGCGAGGAACGCGCACCCATGGTGCGCTGGGAGTTTCCCTGTTCGTCGCCCACAGAGGAACGCATCTTCCTCATGCACATCTCGGCGCTGCGCGGCCCCGAAGGTGTGGACGGGTACGTATTCTCAACCGTCGATATTTCGTCGAGCCACCGCTCCCGCGAAGCGTTGATTGAGACGGGCATCGCCCTGTCACACGCGATCGACGTGGGTCGGGTTTACGAAGAGGTCTCCCGCCAGGTGCGCCGTGCGGTGCCCAGTACCGGTGTCGTGATCGCCGTTGCAGATGATGAGACGGCCGCCATCCGCATCGCCCACCGATGGGGATTCCAGAAGGCTGGTCCTGCCGCAGCGCTCGAGTCGCGCCTCATGCCGTCGTGGCTGGAAGCGTTGGCGGCGGGGCGTGTGGTGCTGCAGGAAGCCGAAGGGCATCTGGAAATCACTGTGCCACTCACCAGTGCCGAAGGGGTGCTGGGGGCCATTACGCTGGCCACCGAGTCGCTGGAATCGGCCCAGCAGCTCGACGAGGCCGAGCGGGTGTTCTCCGTGATCGCCGCGCAGACTGCTGTCGCGATTGAGCGCGCCTGGCTGGTGCGCCGCGTGGAACACAAACGCCGGCTCGAAGCAATTGGCGAGGTCGCCGCCGGCGTTGCGCACGAGCTTCGCAACCCGCTTTTCGGTATCTCCTCAGCCGCACAGCTGCTGCGCTTCAGAGCACGTGAAGATCCAGTGGTGGAGAAGAATGTGGGACGCATTCTCCGCGAAGTTGATCGACTCAACAAAATGGTCACGTCGCTGTTGGACTTTGGAAGGCCGGCGGCGGCCCACCTCGCGCCCGGCGATCCCGAAGCACTCTGGGATGAGGTGCTCGAGCTGGAGCGGGAGCGACTGAGTGTGGCCGGGGTGGCGCTGCGCCGCGTGCGACTGGAGCAACCGGTGCGCTGCATGATTGATGCGGAGCAGCTCAAACAGGTATATCTCAACATCCTGGTCAACGCCGTTGACGCTGCGCCGCAAGGCAGCGAGTTGCTCTTGAGTTCACACCTGCTGCCCAATGGCAGTTGGCGGTCGAGGCTCACCAACGGCGGGTCGGCCATCCCACCGGAAGTGCTGCCGCACGTGTTTGAGTTCTTTTTCAGCACCAAACCGGGCGGGACCGGAATCGGGCTGGCGTTGTGCCAACGCATCATGGACGAACATGGTGGTTCGATAGCGATCGATTCGGCACCCGAGCAGGGCACCACGGTTACCCTGGCACTCCCGTCCACGGCGGCGTCGTGACGCTATCTGTGCTCGTGGTGGACGACGAACAAACAGTTCGCGAGACGCTGGTCGAGTTTTTCGAAACGTTTGGCTACACCGCTCGTGGAGCCGGCACAGCGTCGCAGGCGAGAGCGATGGCGGCCGAGCATGCCCCCGACGTGGTGGTGCTCGACCTCCGGCTTCCCGATGCCAGCGGGTTGCTGCTGCTTGATGCACTGCGCGCAGACGATGCCGATATTGGCGTTATTGTGTTGTCTGGTTTTGCAGATGTGCCGACAACTGTAGGCGCCATGCAGCGCGGGGCCGTGGACGTGCTGGAAAAGCCCGTCGATCTCGAAGCACTCGCCGCCGCCGTGTCGCGCGCTTCGGAACGTGGTCGCTTACGACAGGAGCTGGCGCTGCTGCGCGCCCGCGATCGCAATGGCGATTCCCCTGATCGTTCGATCACGAACGCCAGTCTTCCCCCTACTTTTGAACAACTGGTTGAGCTGGCGGCACGAAACCCCGACGCACCGGTGCTGCTTCAGGGTGAAACCGGCACCGGCAAGGGATACGTGGCCCGGCAAATCCATGACCGGTCGAGCCGACGTAACGCACCGTTTGTCGAAATCAACTGCGCATCGCTCACCAGCACTTTCTTTGAAAGCGAGCTGTTCGGACACGAACGTGGAGCGTTTACGGACGCACGCACGGCCAAACGGGGACTGCTCGAGGTGGCCGGTGACGGTACCGTCTTTCTCGACGAAATCGCCGAGATGCCCGCCGAGGTGCAACCCAAGCTGCTCAAGGTCATCGAAGAACACGTCTTTCGCCGACTGGGCGGCACGACGTCACTGCGCAGCTCGGCCAGGCTGGTAGTTGCCACCAACGAACCGCTGGCCGCCGCTGTTGAGGCCAAGCGGTTTCGCGCCGATCTGTTTTACCGCCTGCAGGTGCTCACCATCATGCTTCCGCCCTTGCGGGACCGCCGTGGGGAGATCGCCGCACTGGCCAGCGCGCTGCTTCCGCGCGGAGCGACGCTCAGCGAGGCGGCCATGAACGCCCTGCTTGACTATGAATGGCCGGGTAATATCCGGGAACTGCGCAACACCCTTTGGCGCGCCAGCATTCTTTCAGATGGCGCCGCCATTCAGCCGGGGCACCTGGGGCTCACCGCGGCGGCGGAATCGGTGTCAGTGGCGGCGGCTCCGGCTGGCGTTCTCACACTGGAAGACGCGGAACGCCGCGCGATTGACGCCGCCATTCGCGAATGTGAAGGCAATCGCACCAAAGCCGCTGCGCTGCTCGGCATTGCCCGTTCCACGCTCAATCAAAAGCTGAAGCGCCTCAACGCATCGCTGTAGGCCGCTGCGCGAAAACCGGCGTCCGGATTCCGGACAGCTCGCTGTTTATATGACCGAATTCACTTCGGCGTCAACAGCATGTTTGTGAGCCGCCAAACGCGTAAGTCCATGCGCTACAACAATCTGTGCAAGAAAGCAAAACGGTGGTCCGTTTCTCGCGCTCATTGGCCTGCATGGAAAGCAAAGAAGTGAAGCGCGTACTGGTTGTTGAAGATGAGCAATCCATCAGGGACATCCTGGTTGAGCTGTTCGAGGTAGAAGGAAACCACCTTACGGCGGTGGAGTCTCTGCCCGAGGCGCTCGAAGTGCTCAAAACGCAGTCGTTCGATTTCATTGTCACCGACTTGCGGCTGGGTGGCAAGCGTGACGGCGGTCTTCAGGTGATGGCGATGGCCGGTATGGTGTGCGACGGTGCAACCGTACTGGTGCTCACAGCCTACCCCGATGATTCAAACCGGCAGGCGTCGAGTCGCTTGGGTGCTTTGCACTTTCTCGAAAAGCCGGCCGACCTGCACACGATTGCCACTTTGGCAAACGAAGCGGGCGTAGGTACGGCGTTCGGTGCGAGTCACGCGGGCACTCCGAAGGGAATGTCGGCGGTCAGCTAGTTCGGATTCAGTAGCTGTTGGGTAGGTGAGGTTCCGCCGAGGGTTCTCGGCATCGGAGGTTGTTGTCAGGTCTGTTCCGCGGGGTGGTGGTGATACTGGGGAGTGTCACGTGGACGGCCTGGCAACTTCTGATGCACGAAGAGTTCGACGGAAACCTCTACCCGGTTGGCTGAATCCGAATGTTGCCCGGACGGCCGCTACGCATTCCTGCGTAAATACTGAAGACGTCCAAATGTATGGTCGTAGAGCGCGCTGAGCGAGCCGAGCCCCTCCAATACAAGCCGGAAGTTCCTGACACCCGGCTGCGCCAACTCCGCGTCGAGCAGAGCCAATTCCTGCCGGAGCCGCTGTTCAAGTCGGCGCGTCAGCGCAGACGCCGTTTCGTTGGGCTGCGCGTACAGCGCCTCACCAACGCGCACAAAACATTCCGCCCGCTGATCCAGCCGGAACTCATAGCGGACGGCCACCGGCACCAGCGGCACCTCGGGCATCACCCGTGCGAAACGCGCCATCAGAGAACGGAAGGCCAGCGGCATGTGCGCCGGAAGAAGCTCTCCTTGCGGCAACACCCACAGGGTACGCGACGGTCCGCCGTTGAGCAGGCTGCTTGCGTACGCCGGCAGCGCGCGCAGGTCATCCAGGCGTTCGGTGGTAATGCCAAAGCATCCCAAACGGCGAAAGAACGGGTAGCGCTTGAGTTCCTCGCCCCGAAACAGGCCGTACGCGTCACGCTGCAGCACCCGTCGCGACAGAAACAGTGTGAGAATCGGGTCCCACCACGCGCTGTGGTTGAGAAACGCAATGCTTGGCGCAGGGCCGTCCGGGAATGGGACGCCCCCAAGCCACACCCGGGCAAACGCCCGGCGCAGCAAAAATCGGAAGTAGCGCGCTGCTGCGCGCTCCGCCAAGGGGAGCTTTCGCGCCTCGAGCAGCATTAACCGACGATGGGACAAACAAGCCGCCAGCGCAATGAGCGGGCGGCGGAATTGTTTTGCAAATCAGTGGCCGGTATCTGATGCGACAGTGGCGGGATCCATTTACCAACCCGGTGCGTTAGCTCACTGTCGCAGCCGCATTCACGGCATCGTTTTCTTTCATTTTCAACTTCGCGATCCATGGCTGATTCACCAGTGTCGTTACTGCGCGCCCATTCTCGTCACGCTCCGTGGAATGCGCGCGGTTTAGCCGCACATGCGTCGGCACTCGTTGACGCCGCCGGCATGCGCCCAACAAACGCCTCGGCGCGCGCCATGCCGAGTGCGCGCGCGGTGCGATTCTATGTAGCCAACGGGCTGCTCGATCGGCCGGAGGGTGCGGGCACTGCCGCCACCTACGGATACCGCCATCTTCTGCAACTGCTTGCCATTAAGATTCGCCAGCGTGAAGGACAAACGCTTGAATCCATCAAGGCAGAAATGCGGGAGGTCACGGGTGACGCGCTTGAACGACGCGTGGCACAGTCGCTGTCGCCGGCGCTTATGCTCAACGGCAGCAATGGAGTCGCCACGAACGATGGCCCTGCTACATGGCGTCGCTTGCCAATCAGCGACGGTGTGGAGATCCATGTGCGCGATGATTCACCGGCTGCCCGTGAGAGTGTCCTGTTGGCCATGCGTGAAGCTGTGCGCGGCGCTGTGGGCCGCGCGGACGTTACCGACTGACCTTTACCTGAGAGCGTATGCACCGCGTCCTGGTCACTGACGACATCGACGCGGAAGGCGTCGCCATTCTTTCGGCTGAGCCCTCGTTACAGGTTGACGAGGTGCCCACGTTGCCTGTCGCCGAGCTGCATGACCGCATCGGCGACTACGACGCTATTGTCGGACGCAGCGCGACCCGCATTACTCGGGAGCTGCTGGAAAAAGCGCCACGGCTGCGCGTGGTCGGTCGCGCCGGCGTAGGTGTTGACAATATTGCCGTTGATGTGGCAACAGCGCTCGGCATTGCCGTTATCAACGCGCCCGCCGGCAACACTGTCGCGGTGGCCGAGTTGGTATTCGGTGCGTTGATCGGTTTGCTGCGACAGATTCCGCGTGCCGCTACAGGAATGGCAGCGGGCAAATGGGAACGCAGCGATCTGCTCGGACGCGAACTCAAGGGCAAGACGCTTGGCATTGTTGGCCTGGGGCGCATTGGGAGCGAAGTCGCATTGCGTGCACACGCCTTCGGCATGCCTGTCGTTGCGTATGATCCCTACGTGAGCGACGAGCGCTTCACCACGTTGCGCGTGCAGCGCTGCAACTCGCTTGACGATTTGCTGGGTGAAGCCAACATCATCACCGTGCACACGCCGCTTACGTCTGATACGCGCGGCATGATTGGCAAACGCGAAATCGATCGCATGCAACCGCGTACGGTGTTGGTGAACATGGCGCGCGGCGGCATCATCGATGAAGACGCACTGGTGGCCGCGCTGCACGCCGACCAGCTGCGTGGCGCGATTCTCGACGTCTTTACCGCTGAACCGCTGAAGGTCGATCATCCGCTGCGCACAGCACCACGCATTCTGCTTACTCCGCATCTGGGTGCAAACTCCGTCGAAGCACAGCGGAATGTGGCCAAGGATGTATGCATTGGCGTGCGCGACGCGTTACTGCGACAGGATCTGTCGCGTTCGATCAACGTAGCTGCAGCAGCCGGTGACTGGGCCGATATGCAACCGGCCATGCTGCTGGCCAGGCGATGCGCGGCAGTGGCACGATCGCTGTTGGCCGATCAGGGTACACGCGCCATCAATCAGCTCACGGTGCGCTGTGGTGCGGCGCTGGCCGGTGGCAGCAGTGCGTTGCTTTCGTCGGCGGCGGTTGGCGCCATGGAAAGTGTGCTTGAGAATGACCGACTGAATCTCATCAATGCACGCACCGTGGCCGACGCGCGCGGCATCTCCTTGTCGGTTGGAGTATCCAACGACCTCGGTCATCCGCGCGCCATCGAAGTGTCAATGGGTGGCGGCATGCAGCAGCTTTCCGTGGCCGGCGTTGCGACGCCCGACGCGGTACGCCTTACGCGTATTGGTGCGTTTCATGTAGACGTGAATCCGCGTGACACGCTGATCGTGCTCACCAACCACGACGTGCCGGGCGTGATCGGCCGGGTTGGAACAGTGCTTGGCGAATCGAAGGTGAACATCGCCGAATACCATCAGGCGCGACTGGCTCAGGGCGGAGATGCACTGGCCGCGATTACAGTGGACGGTATTGTGGACGAGCACACACGCACGGCGCTCATGGCGCTGCCCGATGTACGATCTGCATCGATCATCCAGTTGCGAGACAGCTGATCGTGTCTGAAGGGGCATCGCCTGCAACAACACACAGCGTACCGCTGGCACTGGAGCACGCGGCGATAAGCGCCGACCCGGCGGTGTGCGGCGCCTTCGCGCGCGATTGGTCGGGGTTGGAGATGGTACCGCACGGTGTGGCGCGACCGCAGTCGGTTGCTGAGGTCGCGAGTGTGCTCGCGGAGGCGCACGCGTCGCGCACACCTGTCACCGCGGCTGGTTTGCAGTCGAGCACCACCGGTGCGTCGATCACCGATCAGGGTGTACTGCTGTCGCTGGCCGGCTTGTCGCACATTGGCGATATCGATGTCGTGCATCGCACGGTGCGCGTGCAGGCCGGCGCTAGAGTGGCCGATGTACGACGTGCAGCAGAAGCGGTGGGATTGCTGTTTGCACCCGACCCCACGAGTGAAGAGGAAAGTACGATTGGTGGTGCGATTGCCTGCAACGCGAGTGGTGCACGATCCTTTCGCTACGGGGCTACGCGTGCGCACGTCAACGCGCTTACGGTTTTGCTCGCGAATGGCGATGCACTCGAAGTGCGTCGTCCTGCGCTTGAAAAAAACACGGTGGGCTTCCCCATTGCGCACGATCCGGTTGACTGGTTTGTAGGCAGTGAAGGCACACTTGGTGTTGTGGTGGAAGCCGAGTTGCGGTTGGTACCGCTGCCGGAACAGGTAATCGGCTTGGCGATACCGTTTGCCAGTGAGGCTGCGGCGCTGGCGTTTATTGTCGCAGCACGGGAAACCGCCACCGGTGGCGACGAGTCGTTGCGCATGCTGGCGCACGCACCTGACGCGCGGTCGGCCATTGCACCGCGTTGTCTTGAGTTCTTTGACTCACGCGCTGTTGCGGTGGTGCGGGAACATGACCCGCACGCGTCATGGAGCACTGATGTCGCGGCGATCGTGTACACCGAAGATGCCGGTCCCCATGGTCATGACACCGACGCCGCGCTCGACGGATGGCTGGCGCTGGCCGAAGCGCACGACGCGCTGGTGGGTGATATCCGCGTGTACGATGGCGCGTCGGCATTAGCCGATGCGCGGCGGTTACGACATGCCG
>JAABRT010000049.1 GCA_011390805.1 Gemmatimonas sp.
TGTTGGAAGCGATCAACCACAATGACCGTGTTTTCTCCATTGACAAGCGCAAACATGCGATCGCCGCTGGGCGATGTGACGAAGTCGCGAATGGGCGCTTCAACGTCAACGTCCACATCAACCACAAAATCGCGGGTACGCAGCGAGAACAGATGGCTGCCCGCCGACAAAAACATGCGGTCACCAACGGTCACACCGCGGATCGTGGCGCTGTCGGCGCTGACGTTCAAACGCACCGAGTCCACCACCGCGGAATCGGGCGGACGTACGCGGCGCAGCAGCACATCGTTCTCGCCGCGTGTGGCCATGACCACCGAGCCGTCGTTGAGCGGCACCAGCGCCGACGGCAGCGCGTCAGGGGTAATCGTCCAGCGGTCTCCCACGGGCGTGTAGCGCGCCACATCGCCTTCAACATTCACCGCGTACAGAATGGACCCGTCGGCCGAGGCGTGCTGCCTTCCACCGGCCGATCCGGGCACGGCAACCGCTCCCAGACGCAGATCGAGTCGTACTGGGCGCCCGCTCGTATCTACCGCCGTGAGGTAGCCATCGTCGGCGTGATAGGCCAACACGCGCTCAAGCGCGGGCACGCGGTAGCTGGATCGCCAGACAACCGAATCGAGACCGGGATAGCTGACAGCCGACACAAGCCCGCCGCCGCGCGATACACGCAGGACGACCGGATCAGGTCCAGCAGGAATGGTGGCGAGGGCACCGGTGGTGGCAGGTGGCTCAGTGCGGTCGGCGCAGGCCGGCAGCAGCAGAATGAGCGCCCATGCGAGGATCGTGCGCATTCACGGAAGTTACTGAAGAAGGCCGGGCGCCGGGTAGGTGTTGTGGTCCCCCAACGTCTGATTCATGCGCGATCTGCGCATTCGTCCTTACGGCCACACCGTGCCGTGAGGCCTTAAGGCCTTATGGCCTCGAACAGCTTCGTACGCAGGAACAGAGCCCCGATGTCAGCCCGCGACGTCGAAGGCAGGCCCCGTCGCTGGGTGCCCGTGCACGAATCTCACGAGGCTTTAAGGCCACAAGGCCCCACGGCACTTTGCGGCCGTAAGACCGAATCAGACAGCAACAAACAAAAAACGGCGGACACCATGGTGTCCGCCGTTTGTACCATCCGTCAGAAGCTGGGACCGAACCAGAATGTCCCGAAGCCCTTCTGCCCGGTGCCGATTGGTATGGCGTAGTCGTACCGCACGACCATCAGACCAAACAGGTTCACGCGGGCACCCACACCGTAGCTCTGCAACACAGAGCGGTGATCCTGCGGACTGCGATCAGGCCTTTGCGACCACGACACCGTCTGGCCGGCATTCCACGCCACACCGGCGTCGTAGAACACGAGTCCCTCAATGGGCGGCAGGCCGAAGTAGCCCTGGGCAAATCCCTTGCGAAGCAATGGGAAGCGCAGTTCCGCGTTGGCCAGCGCCAGACGCGAACCAACCACAGCCTCGTCGGTACACGCCGCACCGCCGCCGACGCCGGCACCAAGGCCACCACATCCGAAGCCCGCATTGCCACGGTTAAAGCCGCGGATCAGATCAGGGCGCCCGATCCACTTCTGAAATACCCCTTCATCTGGACCAACCGTGAGGCTGCCCATGCCGCGCGCGGCAAACGTGAGATAGTTGAAAATGATCGGCTTGTAGTAGCGCGCATCAGCCAGGTAGTCCACCCACTTCCACGTGCCGAACTGCGGTGTCACCGAGAAACGGGCACGGCGGCCGGAAATAGGACCCACCAATCCGTTCAGCGAGTTGTCGGTGACGAAGGCAAGCGTCGGGGCAACTGTATTCACCGACTGCAGGTTCTGTGTGCGTCCGGGTTCGAACTGCGTGGCAAAACCGCTTAGGTCAATAATGCGCTGCAACGGGAACAGCTGATAATCGATATTGGAAAAGTTCGCACCCATCTCGATTCGGGTGAATCGATTGAACGGGTACTGCGCCGTGGTACTGACGTTGCGCTGCACCAATCGGAAGTAGTTGATGGTCTCCAGCGCCTGCGTGGGACTCACCAGCTCCTGCGTGATGCCGCCAAAAAAATAGAAGGGCGACTGGCCGGCCGAGATGTTGTACTGCAATCGGCCACCGAGATTGGTGTAGCCGGTGAAGATCTGGGCGTCCGCAAGCTGACCGTTCAATCCACCGGCAATGGCGAGCTGATGGTCACCCATGAGATCGGCCAGAATGATGGTGGTGTTGGTGTACACCCCCTGTCCGAAGCCCCCCCCCGCCTGCGCGCCAACACTTGGCTGCGCGATGTACTCCGGCGTCAGGCGTGCCTTGTACCGGTACTCCGTCATGGACGTTGTATCGGGCAGATTGAAGTCGGCACTGTCGAGCAGGGCATCAACTGACACGGGGCCAACCACTCCGCGCGCCAGCACCGACGCCGGCACGGCTTCCGAACGCCGTGCATTGAGCCCCGGTGCGCGATAAAAGGAACGCGTTGCCGCACTCGTATCCGATACTGTGCCACGCGGCAGCGCCGCACCCGCGCGCGGAAGCAGCGACGCGGCGGTATCGGCGCCCGCCACACCTTCGTTGGGTGCCGCCGCAATCAATCCCGACGCGATGGAGTCGGCGCGCGCGGCCCGCGCAATGGTTGCCGGATCACGATACGGCTGCTCGCGCAGCGATCGCGGATTGTCTACACGGTAAATCGTATGATCGCCACGCTCGTAATACACAAATGCCAGCACGTCCGCTTCACGCGCCCACGTAATGGCGGGGCTGTATTCAGCCACCGCGGTGATGGCGCCAAGCACATTGGTGAGCTGGTAATGTGTTTCCGTCTCCAGATCGAACTCGAACAGATTGGCCACGCCGGTGCGATCGGAGATGAAGATCAGCGACTTGCCATCGGGCGCCCACTGCGGATTGATGTTGATGCCGTCCTGATTGGGCAGCACGCGTACGCGCCCGGTCTCAACGTCCATCAATGAGATCTGATTCTGGCCGAAGTCCAGCACTTCAAAATCGGTTTCCGGCCCGCGATCGCTGGCAAATGCAATCGTGCGACCATCGGGTGACCACTGCGGATGCGCGTCGCCGTGCAGATCGCGATTCAGGCGCCGTGCGTCGCTGCCGTCGATGTTCACAATCCACAAATCGGTAATGCCGCCGCTGAGCCCCGAAAACACCACTCGATCATTGGTGGGGGAGAAGGCCGGGTTGAGCACCTGATCAACAGGCGGCTCAATGCGACGGATTACTTTGCGACGGGCCACATCCATCACGTACAGCACATCTTTGCCGCCGCGCTGACCGGTGAATGCGAGCAGCTTGCCATCCTGCGAAAACGAGGGCTGCGAATAGATGAAACGCAGCTGCTCGAAGTCGGGATTTGTGGCCGACTTCACCAACCGTGTGATGCGCTCACCTGTCTCGGCGTTGGCGAGATAAAGATCAGGGAAGATCTCGCCCTTGAGCAGCGAGCCGTACGAAATGAAGCTGATCAGCTTGGCGTCGGGAGAGAGCGCCGGTGCGACAAAGAGATTCTGAATGCCACCCGACAAGCGCTGCGACAACAACGGCTCGGCGAACTCGCGCGGCCGATCGTACGTGGCCA
The DNA here is from genome assembly GCA_011390805.1 of Gemmatimonas sp. Classification (GTDB taxonomy): domain Bacteria; phylum Gemmatimonadota; class Gemmatimonadetes; order Gemmatimonadales; family Gemmatimonadaceae; genus JAABRT01. Next base: position 3,580 of record JAABRT010000049.1, read on the forward strand.
CCAGCGGCAAGTACCGCTGCCGCATGGCATCCGTCCACTGCGTGCTCAGGTCATCAAGCCCGTAGCCGAGTTCGCGACGGAACGCACGCTCAATACCGATGCTCGGAATGGCGTTCATGATTTCAGCGATAACATCATCGCCCCAGCGCTGTCCCACGTACTGCCACAGCGACAGACCGTAGCGATAGGGGAAATACTTGTCGGGGCGCTCCGTCATCTGCTGAATGGAGGGCAGGGTGTTGTTGACAACCGCATCACGCACCCACGCATCTGTCCACGGGTGGTCCTGACCGATAGAGAAGTACTCGGCCATACCTTCCATCATCCACAGCGGCGGCTGCACCTGCGCCAACGCACCGAAGTTGGCACCGGCGCGACCGCGGGAGAAAATGTCATACTGAAACACGTGCACCATTTCGTGCTGGAACACGTGCTCAAAACTTCCCATGTCGCCGGTGAAAAACTGCGCCATGCGCTGGCGCAGGAAGTCAGTCACACCGCCAGTGCCTTCGCCGAGCTCGCCAAACACATTGCTCTGTGCAAAATCAGCCGAACTGCCATACAGCAGAATCGGCTTCTTCTCGGCGAACTGGTGTCCCATCAGCTTTGTCAGTCGCGCGTACGAGCGCTCCGACATGCGCGCCGCGTGCTGAGCGACTTCTTCGATTTCCGGATAGTAGTGCACCAGAAAATGATCAGTCTCAATCACACGCCAGGCGAACTTGTCGTACTGGACCTGATTCTGTCCGAAGTACATTTGCGCGTGCAGTGCAGTCCCCGGTCCGAGCAGCGCAATGGCTGCACCGGCAATGAGAGTACGCCACGCGATGGGCAGGATGCTTCGACGCATTACCGGGCTCCCTGGGCTGCAGGCTCCATGGCCAATGGCACCGCGTCGCTCCACAACCGCTCGAGCTGGTAGAACTGACGCAGGGTGGGGTGAAAGACATGCACCACACAGTCAACAAAATCGAGCAGTGCCCACCGTCCCTGCGTGAGCCCCTCGCTTTGGTGCACCGGCATGCCTTCCTGTTTCATTTCGTCCATCACGTGCTGCGCAACAGAGCGCACGTGCGTGTCGGATGTACCGGAGGCGATGACGAAAAAATCTGCCATATCGGTAACGCCACGCAGGTCAAGGATCACGACATCGCTCGCTTTGAGTTCTGTCGCGAGTGCGGCGGCGCGGCGGGCGAGGGCTTCTGACTGCGAAACTGACGATTTGGTCATGACACGAAGGGACGAGGGTTTCTGCGTCAGCTATACCCGCAGAGCTTGCGAAAAGTGCCCGGGCGATGGCGTCGATCGAGCAAATCTGCAAGGGGCTGCAGAGCCACAACAAGTCATCGGGTGCATGAAGCGTTCCTTCCGGGCTCCTTTGATCTGGCACCAAACGAAGGCGGCCGCAATCGGTTGACCCGAAGGTCAGCACCGAATGCGGCCGCATTTGCCGGACTATCGAAGCGTGAGCCGGCTGCCTACCGGCGCCGTGCAACTACTGCTTGATAATCCACACCTTGATTTCGGGCTTGACGTCGGCGTGCAGACGGATGGCCACGCGGTACACGCCAAGTGCCTTGATCGGCTCCACGAGCTCAATCTGGCGACGCTCGAGCTTGAAGCCCTGCGCCTCGAGCTGATGGGCAATGTCGGCCGCCGTCACGGAGCCGAACAGCTTGCCTTCTTCACCAACGCGGGCAGCGAAGGTCACCGATACATCGGCAAACTTGGCGGCCAGCTCCTGCGCGGCCGCCATGCGCTCCTGCTCGGCGGCGATCAAGCGGGCCCGCTCCTGACGAATGCGCTTCAGGTTGCCGGGGGTTGCCTGGTACGCCAAGCCACGGGGCAGCAGGAAGTTACGGGCGTAGCCCGGCGAAACGGTGACGACATCACCCGGATGGCCGAGCTTGTCGATGGCATTACGAAGAATGACTTCCATAAAAACTCCGGGGCCGACGTGAGTCGACCGGTCAAGGGCGAAGATCCGGACGCAACGGACGCGCCGTGCGACGGAAATCCCGCCAAGTGTCACCCAATCCGAGGCCAAGCGCCAGAACGGCGACGGTCGCGAGGACCTGGACAGGACCGAGCAGCGGTATACACACCAACAACACCATCAGAATCACTGCAGCCAAGCCGTCGGGGACCCACCAAACCAGCACCCCCAGACCGCGCAGCGCATGCAGCGCTCCAAACACCAGTAACAGATTGATCCCCGCCGTTTGCCATCCTCTCAGGGAGGGCAACAACACCAGCGTGGCACCGACAATCAAACCCCACACCAACTGATCGTTAAATCGAAACGCCGACAACTTTGACAACGGCGGGCCCAGGCGAACGCGTGCGAACCGGTGCCACGTGGCCCACGCCAACGACAGTGCTGCCAACGTCTCCAACACCAGCAGTGCAGCTACCACCTGCGATGGCGGTGACGCTCCTGCCAACCGCTGCGCCAACCGGCCGCTGGTTGCTTCAATGGCCGGAACCCGGGCACCAAGCGCAACCCACGACGGATCAGCCACCCGTTCCTGCCACAGTGCCAGCGAACGGTCGCGCCGCTGTACCAACTCCTGCGCAAACGACTGTTGCCACTGCGTGATCCCACCGGTGGTGCGCACGGTGAGCAGCGCCAGAACGAGCGCTCCGGCCGCGCCTACCGTAAACAGCGCGCGATGCAACAGCGGCTGATCTGTGGAAACCACGCACACCCATCCAAACACCGCAGCAACTGCCAGCGCCCAGCCGGACTCAAACGCCGCCACGCCGGATAAGGCCGGAGGCCAACGCCAGATCCACAGCGTCAGCACAACGCTCACCAGAATGGCCGGTAACGCCCGCCCTCCGTTGGCCCAGGCCGCTACTGCACACGCGCCCAGACCAACCAGCACCAGCAACAGAAACGACTGCACCGGCAACGCCCAACGAACTGCCAGTCCCAACAGTGCGAGCGAGGTGGGCCATGCATCGACCGCAGACACCACCACCGCCGCCAGCAGCGCGACAACGAGCCATCGCCACCCACGCTCACGTGGGGCGGTGACGATCGGCGCGCCCTCGGCCGCCGTATTCACATCAACCTGTCTGCCCCTTTACGTACGGGAGCAACGCGAGGAAGCGAGCTTTCTTGACCGCCTTGGAGAGCTGACGCTGATGACGCGCGTCAACACCGCTCAGGCGACTCGGAAGAATCTTGCCGTAGTCCGTGATGAAACGGGCCAGCAGGCGATCGTCCTTGTAATCCACAAACCGGATGCCGGCCTCCGTGATGGGGCAGGGCTTCTTGGGGCGGCGCATTATTCGTCATCCTCGTCGTCATCGTCATCGGCCATCGCACGCGCGGCCATCTCTTCTTCGCTCAGGGCAGGCGCGCCGAGCACACGCTCGACCAGCGACACCATGTAACGAACGATTGATTCATCAAGCTTGAGTGCACGCTCGAACTCGGGCAGGGTGCCCGGCGCGGCCTGAACCTTGGCGATAGCATAGTAGCCAGCTTCGTGACGCCCGATCTTGTAGGCGAGCTGGCGACGGCCCCAGTGTTCGATCTCAGCCGGTTCGGCGAGTTCGAGCAGGCCATGATGCTTCTCGAGCTTCTCGGCGATCGCGGCGTCTTCGAGCGCCGAATCGATGATATAGACGATCTCGTACGGACGCGTGGGCGCCATACGGGTCTTGAGTGTAGCCACTCGGCAGTTCTCCCTGTGGTCGTGACCGTTAGGTCGGTTGGCCCCCCGGGGCTGCCGGATTCCGGGAGGAGGGTACCTCAGCGTTGTGCTGCTGGTAACCAATAGCCCCTCAAGTTACAGCGGCCCGGGAGCTGGCACAAGGCAGCCGCAGCGGCGAGATCACCGCGGCTGGCGGTGCCCATCCCCCCGGACGGTGGAAGCCGCCCGCGCAGGCGCCGCATCAGTTGGGTGCCCGGACACCGGGACCGCCGTAGTTGCGACTGCCACCAAACACCCCACCGTTCACACCCACGCCGTAGTCGTTGTTGGACGACGACAACCACTGCCGGATGCTGCCCGGAAAGGGCGCCGGCCGCGCATTCCGGCCAAATGGGTCGGTGTACCACACGTTGGGACCGCCGGCGTTGCGCACCGTGTTGTTGTTCACATCAAACTGCCGACGCACACCGTTGAATGGCGACCGGCTGTCATCGTACGGCAACAGCGTAAACGCACTCCCGCCCGACGACATCGCGGACACCGCCTGCAGCACCGCCGTACATTCGTTGCCGCGCGCGTGGCGCTCCAGATGCTGATGCTCCGTACACAGCGCAGCCGGTCGACCGACATTGTCAGCGGCGCGGCTGTCAAAAAACCGGCTCGGACGAAACACCTGAAAGTACGGATCAAACGAAGCGATCACCTTGTTGCCGTCGGCGGTGCGCAGTTGCGTGTGCGTTTGCCAGCTTTCGTGCAGCGCGCCGAAATCCGATTTGGAACCGGCGCCCACCATCACGCGCGATTCCATGCACGACCAATCGGGAATCTTGCGCTTGCCGTTGCCCACGGGCGAGTTAACGGGCGTGGCGGGGCCAACCTGCACGGTGCCGCCACAGGTACGTTCAAACTCACCCGGCCGACCGATCGCGGTGAGTACCGTCACGTGCATCTCGGTGCGATCGGTGCAGCGCACGTGGTAGTTGAGTTCGTGCAGGTTGTTGGTAAACGCATCTTTGGAATGCGTGCCCTGATGCAGCTTGGTAAGCACATCACAGCGCACCTGCAGCAGTGAACCGGCCCCATCACCGCTGCGCATCACTACGTCGTTTTCCCACTCCACTTTGTGGCCCACGTGATCTTCGTGGCGGCGCAGGCCGAGGTTGGCCGCGTCGAGTTGTTCATTGGCGTAGCCAAAGGGTAAGTCGCCCACTACCGAATACAGCGCCGATCCGCGCGGGTCGCGACCATGTTCGTGTCCAAAGCTGCAGCCACTAAGCGGATCAACTGGCGGGTGCCAGGTGGGATAGCGCTTGCCGTCGGGGCCGATCGTACTGAATCGGTCGTGCACCGCCCGCGAACATTCGCCGGGCCCGGGGCTCCAGATGCCAAACGACACTGCCGGTGCAGCGGACGCGAGCTGATCGGGTGACGGAGCGGTGGGGGCTGTGGCGTCGGAAGAGCAGCCTGCTACAAGCAATGCGACGGCGCACACCGCAGCTGCGCGGCGCACAACTGCACTGCATGCGGCGGTAAATGTGGTAAACGTCGCACTGAACGTCGCATCACTGCCGGAATCAGCCGTGTGATTATCCGTTGCCATATCACCCGCATCGCGCGACGCAGCGGTCGTGTTGTTGTATGACATTATTGCTCCGTTAAAACCAGGTGATGGCAATCGTTGATCGCCAGAGACCAAGTCGTGCGTCGGGCGCTACTGCATTGCCGGTTCGACTGCTGGAGAGCGTGCCGCCGGCGCTTGCCACCAGCGAAACAGAAGGCGAGAGCACCACACCCCGTACGGGGATGTCCCACCCGGCGCCGAGCGACAGCGCGGGCGCCGCAACGCCAAAGCGTGTGTCACCATCGTCAATGCTGAAGCGCGACGTGCCCACGCCACCTACCACAAAGAGCTCGCGCGTGCGCTGCGGATAGTACCGTGCGACGAGCTGTGTACCGCGCGCTGTGCGATCAATGCCGTTGCCGATGACATCCAGATACGTCCACAGCTCCACGCCTACGTGCAGTCGTTCATGCACCGTTCCTCCCAACGCCACGTGACCGAGAAACGCGGGCTGTGTGGCGGAGTTGCAGGCGTCGCATTGCAGTCCGGCGGAGCCGCGTCCACCACCTGCCGAGGCCCATAATCCAACACGGCGCGCCAAGGCACGGGCGTCGCGTGCCACGGCGCCGGGCGTTGAGAGCCGCGCCGGCGCTGTGTCGGCCACCTCACCAGCGTGGCGGGAAACGCTGCCCGACGCGTTGGTGCGCTGCGCCGAGCTGGTGGTCAGGGGCGACAGCAACGCCAACGCAAGCACAACGACCGCGGTGATTTGAGCGGCCCCGTGTGTGCGGGCCGGAAGCTGATGAGGTTCGCGCATATACACTCCGGAAGTGGCGAGACAGGCGCAAGCTCACCACATTGCCTTCGGACGCGGAATCCGGTCCGTACCCTCATTCACACGCTGTACGTGATTGCGCCAACGCTGTGACGCGCTGTAGTGCGTGGCAACGCGCTGTGCACTCCGCTGCGTGATCACACGTCGGGAAGGCCCTTTCATGTGCGGACGTTACGGACTGTCGCTACCCTCGCGCGTGCGCGAACTGCCGCTCGACTCGGCGTTGCTGGCCGAGTTTGAGGATGTGGCCCCGCGCTGGAACATCACACCCTCCCAGTCGGTGCTGGCGGTGGTCTCGGATCGCGACGGCATACGCACGGCGCGCTTGCGTTGGGGACTGATTCCATCGTGGGCCAAAGATGCCAGCATCGGTCAGCGCATGGCCAACGCGCGCAGCGAAACCGTGCGCAGCAAACCGTCGTTCCGCAAACCGTTTGCCTCGCGGCGCGCACTTGTGTTTGCCGACTTGTACTACGAATGGCAGGTGCTTGAATCGCAGCAGGGCAAACAGCCGTGGTGTATTCGTCTGGCCGATAACGCGCCGTTTGCGTTTGCCGCGCTGTGGGATGTGTATTCACCACCGGCGCCTGATGACGCCATTGCGACGTTCACCTTGCTGACAACGGCTGCCAATCCGCTTGTCTCGGCGATTCACGATCGCATGCCGGTGCTGCTCGCACCCGCGCAGTATCACAGCTGGCTCAACCTTGATACGCCGCTGGACGATGTGGAAACGATTGTGCACACACCGCCTGCGCTCGACATGCATGCGTACCGCGTAAGCACATACGTAAACAGCCCCGCACACGATGATGCTCAATGTGCGGAGCCGATTGATCCGAGCGAGGCGGTGTTGCCAGAGTAAGCGAGCGGCGGTTCCGCCCGACAGCCTGCGGCGTTGCTACGGAGTGTCAGCGCTGTGAAACGCCGCCGCTGCGTCCGGGTGGCAGCCGCACATCTTCGAGATACAGGTTGATCGAGCCGATCTTCAGGCTCGTTTTCATTTGTACCATGATGCGGTATTCGTCATCGCTGATCCACACTTCCGCCTTTCCGTCTTCGGAGAAAATTCCGCGTGACTGAAAGGTGGGACGCAGCACCACCGTCTTGTATTCACCGGCCGGCACCTTGATTGTTTCGCGACGCACGACGGTAATGCGCACCGGGTTTGACTTCGGATTGAAGTAACGCGGCACTTCGTACGTCTTGCCGACTTCGAGAGGAATCGTGCGCACGTAGTACAAAAACGAGCCGTCGTCGAGCGGGCTGTTCACGCTCTGCTCTTCTTCCTTGTCACCTTCGCGAAACACGGCGCGCTCCGGATACATCTCGTACAAGCGCGTGCGCTTGTAGCCGCCTTCGTGAATGCGCTGATGAAAGCGGCGCGAACTCAGCGTGAATACATCAAACCAGCTTTCCATGCTGTCATCCACACGGAAAAACGGAATGCCACCTTTGATGGTGAACACCGTATGCCATGACGGGCGGCCGCGCACATCGGTGATCTCCTTGACCTCCATCACACCGGTGCCAACCGACTTGAACGAAAACTTCACGTCGTACTGCAGCCGTTCACCAATGGTAAACGGCACCGGAGCCATGCCCGGGATCAGTGTGGGATACGGTGACTGGAGTTGCGCATTGGCGTTGGGCAGCGTTTCGGCCACGGTACCGTTGGTGGCGCGCTGCGCGCCCAACACGGCCGGCATGTGAGCCAGCGCACCAAAAAACAGCAGCGATGCCGCGCCGATTCCGCGGCGCAGCACCGCAGGAGCGGCAAGAGATGTGTGTAAACTCAAACGGGAAAGCATCATGGTGTATACCGAGAGACGATGGGGACTGCTCTCTTTGCGAGTATCGCGGACATTCCACGACAAAGGCCCCGCAACTGGTACACGTACCGTGACCAAGGGTGCCGATCGCCGCTGCTGCAGCGCACCTTCACACGGGTGTGCGCCGTTGATCAGACGTTGAAGCGGAACAGCAGGACATCGCCATCCCGTACGAGATATTCCTTGCCTTCACTGCGTACGACGCCTTTTTCTTTGGCGCCCTTCCAGCCGTTGTGCGCGACAAACTCGTCAAAGCCCACGGTTTCCGCGCGAATGAATCCGCGTTCGAAATCCGTGTGAATCACACCCGCCGCCGCCGGTGCGGAGTCACCACGGTGAATCGTCCAGGCCCTGACTTCCTGCTCGCCGGCGGTAAAGTACGTCTGAAGACCAAGCAGTGAGTATCCCGCAAGAATCAAACGATCAAGCCCGGCGCTGGTGATGCCCAGTGAGGCGAGAAACTCATCGCGCTCCTCCGGCGGCAGTTCCGCCAACTCCGATTCGATCTTGGCCGAAAAGGGTACGATTTCCGCGTTCTCATTTCCGGCCGCCACCGCGTCGCGCAGCTTCTTGAGCAGCGGTCCTTCGTCGCCCGACAACTCGGCGTCAGTAACGTTGGCCGCGTACAGCACGGGCTTGGCCGTGAGCAGCTGCAAGCCCGACAGCGTCTCAAGATCTTCCGCTGACAGCTTGGCACGCCAGAGCGGGGTCCCTTCGCTCAGCGCCGCGTTGGCGCGCTCAAGCGCCGGCAGTTCGGCCAACGCATCCTTGTCATTGGAGCGCGCGGCGCGTTTGGTTTTGTCGAGTCGCTTTTCAACCTGTGCCAGATCGGAGAGCGCGAGTTCGAGCTCAATGATTTCCTTGTCGCGCGCCGGATCGGGGTCGCCCATCACGTGCGTGACGTCGGGATCTTCGAAGCAGCGGATAACGTGCACGATGGCATCGGTCTCGCGAATGTTCTGCAAAAACTTGTTGCCAAGTCCTTCACCCTGTGCCGCGCCTTTCACCAACCCGGCGATGTCAACAAACTGCACGGCTGCAGGCACGGTGCGCTTGGGCTGCACAATTTTGGCCAACGCGGTGAGGCGCGAGTCGGGCACCTCCACCATGCCCACGTTGGGGTCGACAGTGCAAAACGGATAGTTTGCCGCTTCGGCCTTGGCGGCCGTGAGCGCATTAAAAAGCGTGGACTTCCCGACGTTCGGGAGACCAACGATACCAAGTTTGAGCATGACACCGGGGTGCGATTGTGGGCAATGCGGACAATCGCGCAATCTAATCGTCCGGCGGCGTGCGCCAATGAAAAACCCCCACCGGTCAATCGACCGGTAGGGGTTTGTACATACTGCGATGCTGCGATTACGCCAGGAACCAGGGCGCGAGCACGAGGCTCACCACGCTCATCAGCTTGATGAGAATGTTCATGGCCGGTCCGCTGGTGTCCTTGAACGGATCGCCGACGGTGTCACCAACCACTGCCGCCTTGTGCGGATCGCTGCCCTTGCCGCCTGCGAGGCCGCCTTCAATGGCCTTCTTGGCGTTGTCCCACGCACCACCGGCGTTGGCCATGAACAGCGCCATCATCACACCGGTTACCGTGGCGCCGGCCAGCACACCACCAAGCGCCGACACACCCACGAACTTGCCAACGATTACAGGCACGAGAATGGCGACAACACCCGGCAGCACCATTTCACGCAGTGCAGCCTTGGTGGAGATCTCCACGCAGCGCGCCGAATCCGGCTTCACGCCAGGCTTGCCCTCGAGCAGGCCGGGAATCTCGCGGAACTGGCGACGCACTTCTTCCACCATGCCCTGTGCAGCGCGGCCGACAGCGGTCATGGTCTGCGCGCCCACAAAGAACGGCATCACACCACCGATGAACAAACCGATCACGACCATCGGATCGATCAAGTTCAACGTCTCAAGCTGCACGGCCGCCGCGTAGGCTGAGAACAACGCCAATGCGGTGAGCGCGGCGGAACCAATCGCAAAACCCTTACCGATGGCCGCAGTCGTGTTGCCGAGTGCGTCGAGTCCGTCGGTAATCGCACGCACTTCCTTGCCGAGGTGACTCATTTCGGCAATACCACCGGCGTTGTCGGAGATCGGTCCGTACGCGTCAACAGACATCGTGACACCGACCGTGGCCAACATGCCCACCGATGCGATGGCAATGCCGTACAGGCCGGCCACCGAGAAGGCAGTAAAGATCGCGCCGCAAATAAGCAGCACGGGCACGATGCAGCTTTCCATACCGATTGCGAGACCGGCAATGATGTTGGTGGCAGGTCCCGTCTTTGACGACTCGACAATGCGACGCACCGGACCCATGGCCGTGTAGTACTCGGTCACCAGACCAATCGCGATACCGGCCACACTACCAGCGAGCACGGCCCAGAACGGTCCAAGCACCGGCAGCATTGATCCGTCAGCGCGCGTCATGCCGAGAGGGAACTGTTGCGTAATGAAGAAGGCAAACGCGAGGAACAGACCGGCCGCAATAAACGTCACCAGTCGCAGCGCGTTGGCCGGATCACCCTTGGCCAGAATGCGCATCATGAAAATGCCGAGCAGCGACGCCACCAGGCCGGCCACGGTGTAGCCCACCGGCAGCAACATGGCGGTGAGTCGCAGATCGCCGGGAATGAGCACCGACGTGCCGGCCAGCGCGATCGTGGCGATGATGCCGCCCACGTAGCTCTCGAAAATGTCGGCGCCCAAACCCGCCACGTCACCCACGTTGTCACCAACGTTGTCGGCAATGGTGGCCGGATTGCGCGGATCGTCTTCGGGGATGCCGGCTTCAACCTTGCCCACAAGATCGGCGCCAACGTCAGCGGCCTTGGTGTAAATGCCGCCACCAACGCGCGCGAACAGTGCAATGGACGACGCGCCCATGGCAAAGCCCGAAATGATTTCGGAAAAGAGCTTGGCGTCGCCGGTGAGCTCGACTTTCGCCACGAACATGAGAATCACGGCGATACCGAACAGACCGAGCGAAGCCACAGCCAGACCCATGATGGATCCACCGCCAAAGGCTACGCGCAGCGCTGCGGCCTGACCCGAGGCGCGGGCTGCTTCAGCCGTGCGCACGTTGGCTGCCGTGGCGCCCTGCATGCCCACCCAACCGGCAGCAATGGAGCACACGCCGCCAAGGATGTAGGCAATGGCCGTTTTGACTCCGATCGCCCACGCCAGCAAGCCGGCCACGACGATGAGAAACGGGACAAGGACAACATATTCGGCGCGCAGGAAGGCCATGGCGCCAACGTGGATCTCATTGGCGAGATCCTGCATGACCTGCGAGCCGGCCGACTGCTTTTTGACGGCCGTAAACGTGAGAAACGTGGCGATCAGGCCGACAACGCCGGCTCCGAGCGCAATCAGCGGAAGATTATCGAGCATTGGGAAGTGGTGAAGGTGAGTTCGTTGTTCACGACCACAGCCCCATAAGGTAGCGCCTGAGAGCGAACGAGGCGACTGGTCCCCGCACGCAGATTTGCGAGGCTACCAGGTCGCGGCGAGCCCGAGCAGCAGCTGGCCGTCGTTGTACGTGCGTGCGCCGCGAGAGACCGCTTCACTGTCGTAGTTATTGAGCAGGCTCAGGGTGAGCGCAGTGCGCGCCGACAGCCCGACAGCCACCTCCGTGGTGCTCTGCACGAGATAGCGGTCAATGGCGGTGGCGCTGGGCCTCCAGAAGGTCACATGCGAAATGCGTGTCCGACTGTCAAACGCATGCCGCACACGCAGCCGGTTGGACCATCGCGTGAGGCGCGTGCTGCGGGCATCGGGCCGGTCCGGTCTGATGCGCTCATCAAGCAGCGCTACGCTCACGCTGATTTCCTGTGCCTCGGTGCGACGCGCCGTGAACTTGATGCCAGCGCCTGTATTGAAGCGGCTGAGAATGCGCTTCTCGAGATTGGTTTCAACGGTGGCCAGCACAAAGGGCGACCACGTGTCGTTGGGCCGCCAGTCGGCGGTGAGCGAGCCAAGCCACAGCCGCTTGATCACCGTGCGCTCGCCGTCGGCCAGTGACGCTTCGCCGTACAGTGTTTGCAGCGAGCCGTTGAACTCGAGCAGCGAATCGGCGCGTGACAGTGCGCCAAGCGCACCGAATACACGCTGTTCAGTATCACCGAACAGCAGGCTTCCATTCAGCTGCGTGCGACCGTGCCAGCGGCGGTCGCTCGCGCCATCCTGCGCGCTGGCAAACGAGGGAATAGCGCACAATACGCACAACAACGCCAACCGCAGTACACCGCGCCGGCGTCTCAGCGTGCATCCTCCAACCGCGAACGCACCGGTTCAGCGGCCTGACCGCTCACGAAATCCGGAATGGGCTGACCTTCGCGCAGTAACCGCGTGACATAGCGCTGCCCTTCTGCGACGCGCTCGATCTCAACAGCCACCGTATCGATGGACTGCTCCAGTTGCGCGAAGCGCGCCTCGGCCTGGGGAATGGCAGCTTGAACGCTGCGGCGTGACGTGCGGCGCCAGATGGCGCGCGCGATGGCCAGCGAGATGGGGAAGAGTACCGCAAACGCAATGAGTCCGTCGTACTGATCGCCGTTGTTGCCCGAGTTGTCACCGTCGCTCGATCCGGATGTCGCCACATAGTTGGCTTCAAGTGCCGCGCGCGCCGACGAGTTGGCATCAATGGCCTGCTCAAGCGTGAGGATGCGCTGGTCAAGGAACTTGAGACGTTCTTCGAGTCCCGCGCGGTCGGCGGGCTGTGTGGTGTTATTCAGCTCGCGCGCGACATCGTCACGGCGCGCTTGCACGGATCGCATCTGATTGGAGAGTTCGGTACCGCGGCGGTCAATTGCCTGCACCTGTTGCCGGGTAAGCGGAACAACCGCCTCACTGCCGGGCAACTGAACGCCGGTGGGGGCCTGAGCCGCTGCATCGGGCGACGCATCCGGCTGCCCATTTGATGGCGCGTCAGGCGCTGCTGGAGGCGCGGGGGGCTGTGCGAGCCCGACCTGTTGGGTTGGCATGAGTCCAGACGCAATGACAGTCAGCAATTCTTACGCTCCGCAAAGCATGAGTTGTGTTTCCCTACGCCCCTGCATCGGCAGAGTTACAACGCACCACGGAAGATGCGTGTGGTGCGTTCACCGACCCAGCGTACTGGCCGTCTTCTGCGTGCCCTCACGAATCCATGTATCCGCCACCGAGTGCAGCCGGCCAAACAGTGCTTCCACCATCTCGCGTTCATCACGCGGCATTACACGCAATACAAAATCAGCCAGATTCCCGATCACACGGCGCTCGTCAACCGGACGAATGCCAATCCGCAAGCGCGGATAATCCATGTTGCCCAGCTGCGCCTGAATGGACTTGAGTCCGTTGTGTCCACCTGTGGAGCCCGACGGACGGAACCGGTACTCGCCCACCGGGATCGCGATATCATCGACTGCCACGAGCAGGTCCTCCTGCGCATTGAATCCCGTACGACCAAGATACGAGCGCAGCGCGGCGCCTGAGAGATTCATGAACGTTTGCGGCTTGACGAGGCGCACACGCAACGGTCCTACGTAGCCATCGGCAACATGCGCATCGCGGTCTTTCCGCCAACTTTCAAACGACCAGTCGCGCGCGAGCTGGTCAAGCCACCACCAGGCCGCGTTGTGTCGTGTGGCTTCGTACTCTTTCCCCGGATTCCCGAGGCCCATGATGATTTTCACGTGCTCGCTCAGTCAGCGTCAATGCATCGCCGCCGGCGAGGGCCGGCAGAGGGGAGGGCGGAGGGTAGGGCAGATGCGCCAAGGGCGCGCGAGAGGCCGTGTGCCTGCCGCGCGCCCCAAGTGTCGCGAGAAACCGACTATTCGTCGTCTTCCTTGGCCTTGCGGATGACTTCCGGCTCGGCGACTTCGTCGCCCGCCACGGGCTCTGCAGCCTGCTTGGGCGGCTGCACGATGCACACGGTGAGGCCGGCGTCGTCCATGACCTTGATGCCTTCCGGCAGCTTGAGGTCGGAGATGTGCAACGGCTTGCCCACATGCACGTCTGACACATCGATGTTGATGTGATCAGGGATGTTTGACGGCAACGCCTCAATCGTGAGTTCGTGCAGGATCTGGTCAAAGATGCCGCCGTCTACACGCACACCGTACGGCGTGCCATGGTACACGATCGGGCACTTGAGCGTGATCGTTTCGCCGGCCACGACTTCCTGGAAGTCGACGTGCATGACCTGCTTCTTGAACGGGTGGCGCTGGATTTCACGGATGAGTGAACGCGCCGGTGTGCCGCCGAGGTCGAGCTCAATCACGGTGCTGCCGTAGGCAACGGTGCGAATGAGGCGGTCGAACTCACGGGCGTTGATCGTCAGAGCCTGCGGCTCGCGGGCATGCCCGTAAATGACGGCCGGGATTTCACCGTTCTGGCGGAGCTTGCGCGCGACGCCTTTACCGGTGTCGGAACGAAGGGTCGCGGAAAGAGTTGCGGATGACATGACAGGACTCTGTGAAAACGCGTGGACAACTGAATGAAGTGCGCGCCGTCAATCGAAGAGCGAACTCACCGACTGATCGGAGTGCGTGAAGCGGATCGCCTTGGCCACCAGCTCTCCAACGGAGAGAATGGTGAGCGCGGGGAACCGCCGCTCCGGCGGACAAGCGATGGTATCGGTTACCACCACTTCCTTGATCGGCGCCGCCGACAGGCGCTCCACGGCGGGGCCGGAGAGCAGCGCGTGCGTGGCGCATACATAAATGTCGTTGGCACCCAGTTCCTTGAGAGCCCGGGCGGCCTCGGACACGGTTCCCGCGGTGTCGATCATGTCGTCGGGGATAATGCAATCCCGTCCGGCCACTTCACCCACCACGTTTACCACTTCAGCAACATTCGCCTTCGGGCGACGCTTGTCGATGATGGCGAAGGACGCGTCGAGTCGCTTGGCGAACCCGCGCGCCATCTTGGCCGACCCGACATCCGGCGCCACGACAACGAGATCCTTCAACTGCTTCTTGCGAAAATGCGAGACGAACACCGGTGCTGCATACAGGTGATCGACTGGAATATCAAAAAAGCCCTGCAACTGGTGCTGGTGGAAGTCGATACCCAGCAGCCGGTCTGCACCTGACGTTTCAATAAGATTTGCCACCAGCTTCGCGCCGATCGCCACACGTGGCTGGTCTTTGCGATCCTGACGGGCGTATCCGTAATACGGCAGTACACATGTCACACGTGCCGCAGATGCCCGGCGTGCAGCATCCACCAACAACAACATTTCCAGCAGATTCTCGGCTGGTGGGTTCGTTGGCTGCACGATGAACACGTCTGCACCACGAATGTTTTCGTCGATGCGCACGAACACTTCACCATCTGCGAAGCGCTGCACGGCAACGCGACACAGTTCCGTTCCCAAGTGGTGTGCGACATCCTCTGCCAGAGCCGGGTTGGCCGTTCCGGAGAGAATCTTGAACCCACTTTTGGAGACAGCCAGCCGATCCATCGACCGCAGCCTTGAAAATTAGCGAATTTAGGAGGACGGAAACAAGGGCCAGCGGCCGAGTTTACCGCACTATCGACGATTTACCACAAAACTGCACCAGCCTTGCATCATAACGGCACAGGTTCCCAAACGGAGCCCCCGCCACCAGAAAAACAAAGGCACTCACCAGCCGATGACCGGCCAATGAGCGCCAAAGTTGCCCCCCAGGGAATCGAACCCCGATTCGCGGCTCCAAAGGCCGCTGTCTTGCCGTTAGACGAGAGGGCACCACACACGAACACCTGCACCTAAGCTGAACGACCCACGCCAGAACTTAGATCATTCGCTGCGGCGGGACAATTGCCGTTGCCGTGGAAGTATGCACCAACTGAGCATCGCCCACCGGCTCGGCCAGCTTTGTAACGGCGCCCGGCGGGTGAGCCAGAAAGCAGGTGGCCCCGCTGCCCGACATCAGCGCGAACGACGTGTGGCCGGTTTCCCTGAACCGGGCAGCCTCCGCCCGCAGCCGGGGCAGCCATTCGGCCACACCCGGGTGCAGCGAGGGCACGACGCGTTCAAAGTCATTGGCTGCCAGCTCTGCCACGTGCTGCCAACTTGTGAACGCATCAGGCGCGTACGCCGCCGCCCCGGCCGGCGTGGATTCACCGATGCCCAGCGCCTTGTACGCCGCGCCCGTATTCACACCCTCGCGAAAGGTGATGAGATCAATGGGCATCTCGGGCAGCGCTGGCAGCGCCAGCAGACGGTCGCCGCGTCCCCATCCCCACGCCAGCAGCGCATCGGACACGAGAAAGGGAACGTCGGAGCCAAGCGTACCCGCGAGCTCAAGCAGCGCGCTCTGTGCCAGCGGTTTGGGTGCCATCGCATTGAGCGCGCGCAGTACCGCCGCCGCATCTGCGCTCCCCCCCCCAAGCCCGCCGCCTACGGGGATGTTCTTCTCTATACTGATCGCAAAACCGGTGTCCCACTGCGCGCGCTCGGTGAACAGCTCGGCGGCGCGAAAGCCAAGATTGTCGTGCGCGGCGCCGAGTCCACCGGGGGGCATCATGGGGCCGTCGCAGGTGAGCGTCCGGTGCGGAACACCGGTAGTGACCTCGACAGCATCGTGCAGCGCAAGCTTGATGAACAGCGTTTCAATCGCGTGATAACCGCTTGCTTCTTTGCCCAGCACACGCAACAACAAGTTGAGTTTGGCCGGCGCCAACACGCGCATGCTCATACAGGTTGTTCGGGTTCTGCCGATGTTTGGGCAGCAAATGCCGCGCGCGCGTCTTTCACATCGTCTTTGCGCTCCGCGGCGTCGCCGATATCGCGCAGGTTGATGCCAAGGCGTGCGAGATACATCACACCCATGAGGGTGATGGGAATGAATGACAGTACGTGGTAGCCGATGGCCCAGCTTACGGCGATGTTCTCGGGAACTCCATACACCGCCAAACCGATGCGCGCTGCGTACTCAAACACCCCAACGAATCCGGGCGATGACGGTACCGCTACCCAAAAGCCGAGCACTCCTTGCAGAAAGAGCGCAACGCTGAATGGTGCGTCCATTCCTACGGCCTTGAAGCCAATCCACAGCGCCAGCGCATGTACCAGCCAATGCAGGGTAGCCCAGAACAGTACTTCGAGAAAGCGCCGAGCATCCTTTAGCACTGACAATCCGCCGAGTGCCTGATCGGCGAAGGCTACAATACGATCGGCAAGCCTGGGAAGAACACGCGTGGCAACTGTGCGCACGATGCCGATCACGCGCGTTGGCATGAGCACGGCGAGATAGCAGACCACAAGCAACGCGATTACGGCACTGATGCCGCTCATGGCGAACTGCGTGATGGTGAGTCCCGCCAAGCGCGCACCACTGGGAAACGCCGGTGACAACATCGCGCCGAACATCAGCGCCAACAGGACAATCGCGTCAAAGATGCGATCAACGGCCAGCGATGCCAACGACGCGGTGAACGTGACACGCGGGACTTCCTTGGTGAGCGCGTACGCGCGAGCAACCTCGCCGGCACGTGCGGGAATCACATTGTTCACCATCATGCCAATCGCGGTGCTGCGCCACAACGGTCCAAACGGTATGCGTCCTGCTACCGGCTCAAGAATTGTTTGCCACCGCCGCGCACGCAGCGGGAAAATGAGTGTGGCCACAATGGTGCACAGCGCAAACAGCCACGGGTTGGACGCGCGCAACACATCCACGACGCTTCCCAGGGAAACGGCGCGCAACGCCAGCCATAGCAGCAGAGCACTCAGCACAAAGCCGAGTGCGGTTTTCCAGTTCAGTCGCACAGCGACAAGCTAGCCGGTGACCGCGAGGTCAAGCAGATCGCTGAGTTCGTCGAGCAGCGATGACATCGTTGGGTCCGTCGCCGTTCCACCGGCACGCTGCCACGCGTCGCGCAGCTCATCGCGCACGGTGCGGGCCCGCTCCAAGGCGGCGTTGCCGCTGTACAGCAGTGTTTCGATGGGGACAACAAGCGACGGAGACTCCTCGGTAGTGGCGCGACGTTCAAACCCTGATACGCTCACGGCCGGCGTTTGCTGCGGCGTGCCCGCGTGAGCGGGCTTGACCGCTGCAGCCGGCACGCTGTGCACAGGCGCCGACGGCGGGGCCACCAACGGCGGAGTTGCACGCGTTCCCACTGACGGCACCACCGGTGACGCACCACTGGCGGAGTTGCGCGCGTTCCCACTGAAGGCACCGCCAGCGGTGTATCCCCGCGAGGCATATCGGTGCCCGGCCACGCGGTTGCATGCTCACGAACCCGCGCCGCCAGCTCAGCGTCACCTTGCTCGCGATCCATGAGCAACTGCGCAAACGCTTGCGTGGCCGCACGCTCGGCCGGCCTTTCGAGTGCCGAGCGGGCCATGCGCATGGCCAGATTCCCGATAGACGTCGCGCCGTAACTCTCCGCGACATCGGCCAATCCCAGCAGCGTTCGCCGCACGGCGTCGGTGAGCGAGAGCTGCTGCGGACCGCGTTCGCCGGCAATCAGATTTACTGCTTCCCGCGCCACACTGTCGGCGGCGGCGGCCATATCGGTGCGAAAGCGTTCGGCCAGCGTGATTGGCGGATCCTGATTGCGATCCAGCAAACCGGGCTTCCCGTCATCTGGAAACAGGCGGGCAATGGGTATAACCGCGCTGGCCGGGGAGGCCGATGGTCCGGTAGCTGCGAGGTAGCCCGCGGCCACCGACGCCAAGGCTACTGAATGAGTGCGGGCCTGACGTTGCTCCGCCTCCGACCACGACTCAACCCTCGCGATAAGTGCGCGCAGTTCAACCAGCGCACCGCGCACGGCAAACTGCAGACGCTGGTCCCAGCGCAGCTCGCCGTCGCGTACTCCGGCCGCGACGCGCTCGAGTGTGGACGCCATCTCCGGCAGCCCGCCCAATCGCGTCATGGTGGCCGAGCCCCGCAGCGCCCGCGCGTTCGCGAGGAACGCCGCCCCGTCGGGGGGAGCGTCGCTCTCGTTTTGCACGACCTGATCGAGCTGGTCGAGGTACTCCGAGGCCTCCTGACGAAAGAAGGCGAGCAGGGCGGGGGGCGTGTTCATGGGATTTATGGACGGGCCAATGACATGACGTGTCGTACTTCGCGTACCGCTTCGGCGAGCCCGACAAAAACGGCGCGGCTTACTATAGAGTGACCAATGTTCAGCTCTTCGATGCCGTCGATGGCGGCCACTGGTCCCACATTGTACACCGTGAGGCCATGACCGGCATGCACGGCCAGACCGAGCGACCGTCCGAGCTGTGTGCCATCGGCGAGCGCGGCCAGCGTGGCCGGATCGTCGGGGTGGTGTGCGTAGGTGCCTGTGTGCAGTTCAATCGCGTCTGCTCCGATGTCGCGTGCCGCCTGAATCTGTGCCGGATCGGGATCGATAAACAGACTGCTACGCACGCCCGCGCGTTTCATTCGTGTGACCGCATCTGCCAGCTCTGTGACGTTGCGCACGACATCGAGTCCTCCTTCCGTAGTTACTTCCATGCGCCGCTCGGGTACCAGAGTGACCTCCTGCGGACGAATCTGTTCCGCCAGGGCCAGCATCTCGTCGAGGGCAGCACACTCAAGGTTGAGCGCGGTGGTAACAGCGGAAGACAGGCGAAGGATGTCGGCGTCCTGTATGTGGCGACGGTCTTCGCGCAGGTGAGCAGTGATCCCATCGGCGCCGGCGTGTTCGCAGAGGCGGGCCGCTTCAATGGGATCGGGTTCGTGTCCACGTCGCGCTTGCCGAAGAGTGGCTACGTGGTCGATGTTGACGAAGAGTCGCAGTCGCGGTGTCATGTGGCGGGGCAGTGGAAATCCTGGATCAATGGCGGTCACGTGTGGGACTTTGCGTGCACCGGTTGTCACTCATGCAAGTAATGCAGCAACGGAGGAAGTTGTGCGCAAAAGTAGCATCCTGATGGTGTTTTGTGCCGTGACGGTATTTGTGACAGGCTGTGCGAGCGGCGGCGGTGCATCGCGCAACTCCACCAGTTCGTCCCCCAACGCGCCCGCTCCGCTCACCGGGTCCACCGCGGGCGCGGCCTCGGCGCAGCAGTCGGTGGAAATCTTCATGCGGGCGGTCAAAGCTCAGGACCTGCAGACAATGTCGGCCGTGTGGGGCACGTCACGTGGACCGGCCCGCGAGCAGATGGACCGTGAGCAGCTGGAAAAGCGGCTGATCGTGATCCAGTGCAAGCTCGATCATGACAACTGGAGTTTTGCCGAAGACCGGCCGCGGCTGCTGCAGGGCGGCAAGCAGGACTTCCGGGTGCGTCTGAAGCAGCGGCAAGCCGAAGCGGTTACGTCGTTTACCACCATCCTTGGTCCCCAGAACCGTTGGTTTGTGGAGATCGTGGATATGGAGCCGCTGCGGGATTTTTGCGCCTGATTGCCGGCCAGCCGCTCGACAGCGCGATTCGCGGCAAATCGGAGCGACTGTGCGGCCCTCGGGAACTCTGAGCGGCTGTCCGGACTAAGTTCGGGCAGTCAGCGCGTCAGCACTGTCGCGATTTCTGGATGGCGGTGGCTAATATTCTGACAGTTCGATGAGCACACCACCGGTGGCGCTCGGGTGCAAAAACGCGATGCGTTTGCCCTCGGCTCCAATGCGTGGTGTTTCATCAATCAAGCGTATTCCAACGGTTCGGCACTTCTCGAGCGTCGCATCGAGATCGTCAACAGCAAAGCAGATGTGATGGATGCCCGGACCTCTTTTATTGACGAACCTGGCAATGGGTGAGTCGTCGGTTTTGGCTTCCAACAGTTCAACCAGTGATTCGCCGGCCGCGAGTCCTGCAATCGAAGCGCCATCGGCGTCGTCGAGCGGGACATCGGGCAAGCCGAGCACGTCGCGGTAGAAGGGCAGCAGTTCGTCGAGGGCACGTACGGCAATGCCGATGTGGGCAATGCTTGTACCACGGGGTCTGGATTCAGTCATGGCAGGGTGTCGTGGGTGAGTCTCGTTCATGTGTTAGATAATCACGATCACGAAAGCACACAGTTGCCAGGTGCGCTGTGCGGCTTTCCACGGAGCAATCAGATGGCAAATGCGCAGGCAGTAACCGATCAGGACTTTGCAACGGAGATTGAGGGCCACGAAGGGCTCGCCATGGTGGACTTCTGGGCCACATGGTGTGCGCCGTGCCGCATGATTGCGCCCATTGTCGAACAGCTTGCTGCCGACTACGAGGGCAAAGTGAAGGTGGCCAAGCTCGATGTCGATTCCAATCAGCAGACGGCCATGAAGTTTAACGTGCGGTCCATCCCCACGATCCTGTTCTTCAAGGGCGGCAAGTTGGTGGACCAGGTGGTTGGTGCGGTGCCCAAGACGGCGCTGGAAGCCAAGTTCGCGCAGCACGCCGACTGATTGGTTGTCAATCGTCGTCGATATCGCGTGACCGAGTTTCCGGGCGCTGACGGCGCCGCCCAGGCGGCGGCCGATGCAGTGGCCCGACTCATCCCCGAGGCGGTTGAACGGGGCGTGCTCTATGTGGTGAGCACCCCGATCGGCCATCTCGGGGATATTTCGTTACGGGCCCTGCGCGTGTTGCAGATGGTGGATCGTGTGCTGTGCGAAGACACGCGTCACGCGCACACACTGCTGTCCAGGTACGGCGTGCGAACGCCCACGGCGGCGCTGCACGAGCACAATGAGGCGCGCACCACGCCCTGGGTGATGGAGCAGCTGCGCGGTGGGTCGGCGCTGGCTCTGATCAGCGATGCGGGAACGCCGCTCGTGTCCGATCCGGGTGAACGATTGGTGCGGGCGGTCGTTGAGGCGGGGCTGCGCGTGGTACCGGTGCCGGGTGCCTCGGCGGCATTGGCCGCACTCGTGGGGGCCGGGCTGTCGGCCCATCCAAGCTCCATTCTGGGATTCCTGCCGCGCAAGGGCAAGGCACGCGCGGAGATGGTGCGCTGGGCGTGTGCGGCCCCGCACTCGGTGGTGCTCTACGAATCGCCTAACCGCTTGGCCGATACGTTGTCTGATCTGGCCGAGGTGGCGGGA
>JAABRT010000004.1:0-96717 GCA_011390805.1 Gemmatimonas sp.
TGAGATAGCGCAACCCGAGATCGAGCGAGCGTTCGTCCACATCGAACCGTGCATGATGATGCGGAAAGGTGATGCCCGCCTCTTCGTTACGTGCACCGATGAAGGCGAACACGCCGGGTGCCCGCTGCTGGTACGCCGAAAAATCTTCTCCACCCATGGACGGGCGCATGGCATCGAGCACGTCTGCACCGAATGTGCGCGCGACCACATCAGCCAGTTGCCCGGTCAGCTGTGGATCATTCACCACCGGTCTGTAGCCAAGCTCGTACGTGAAGTTGTAGCGCGCGCCGAAGCCTTCGGTGATGCCCTTGATCAGGCGCTCCATGCGCTGGGGCATGGCACGTCGGAGCGCCACATCAAACGTGCGCACCGTGCCGGCGATGTAGGCCGAGTTGGGAATCACGTTGAACGCAGTGCCGGCCAGGAACTGAGTGACCGACAGCACACACGGATCGAGTGGATCAACTTGTCGCGAGACGATCTGCTGCAGCGCCGAAACAACCTGCGCGCCGATGGCGATAGGGTCGACGGTATCGTGCGGCATGGCGGCGTGTCCGCCGGTTCCGATAATGGTGCACTGAAATGTGTCAGGTGCGGCCATGGCCGGTCCCGATACCAGACCAATGCGGCCAACGGGCATTGAGGCCCACAGATGCAGTCCGATTACCTGATGCACACCATCCATGGCACCGGCCTGCACCAGAGCTTCGGCGCCACCGGGTGAGAGCTCTTCGGCGTGTTGAAACAGAAAACGCACTTCGCCGGCAATGGCGTCACGGTGCGCTGACAGAAGCCGCGCCAGACCAAGCGCAATGGCCGTATGTCCGTCATGTCCGCAGGCGTGCATGGCTCCGTGCACGGTGGAGCGATACGGCACGTCGTTCTCTTCTTCAATGGGGAGAGCGTCGATGTCGGCCCGCACGGCAATCACGCGCCCAGGCTGCGAGCCAATCAGACGCGCCATCACGCTGGTTTCGGTGGGACGCGAGATTTCGAGTCCGGGCATATCCGAAAGTGTGTCAAAAATGAACTGCGCCGTGTTGTGCTCCTGAAACGAAATCTCAGGATGCTGGTGCAGGTGCCGGCGCCACAACACAACCTGCTCGTGCAGCTGAGTGGCTTCTTGCAACAGCGTGTCCACCATGAAGGTGGAATCAGACGTGGGCGCAGTCATAAACGATACCGGCAGAAGGTCGTCCGCGCCCTTGTGCATCGGCGCTGGCTCTTTGGGACGTCAAGCGTGTAAATAACACGTCCCCTTTACCAAGCTATATTGCACATTATGGACTTGCCCAACAGCCCCCGTTCTCCCTTCAGGGATGTCCCGCTTCGACTGGCGCTGATTGCCGGCCTGTGTCTCGGCGCCGTCACGGCGTGCATTCCCGGTGCCGATGCGTTTGCGCCACCCGACTGCGGTCCGGGCGATTCGCTCATTCCGCCGCCCACCGACACCACTGTTGCCGACACCACACGTCCCGATCCGGGTCCCGACCCGCAGCCAGATGTGAATCCCTGCGATCCGCCCGACTTCTGATCTGCAGTACGAGTGGATGTGGTCGATGTAATGTGAAAACGCTGCCCGCGAGCTATCGTCGGAGCAGCGTTTTCTGCACTACCGGCTTACCCGAGGAAGCGCCGCGCGACCTGTTCAAGACGGTCGTCGCCCGCCTGCTCAGCTTCAGCCAGCATAACTTCCACGTGCGCGCGCAGCGCCGGTTCGCCCCAGTAGTAGCCGGTGGCGCGTTCGGCGAGCTGCGTTTCGCCAACGCGCGCTGCTTCGAGCAGTGCACGAGCGGCCGCGCGATCGAAGTCGGGATCATCGCGCGGCGGCAAATCGTAGTTGCGACGAGGCATCTCGCCTTCAGCGTCGTCGCGAAGAAAGGCTCGTGACATGTGCTTACCGTTTGGGAGGCTTGGGCACCACCGGAACCTCGCGATCATTGGCGCCCCAATCCTTCTTGCGTTCACCACGCTTGGGCCCTTGGCGCTGCTTCTGCTGCAGCTTTTCCAATGGATCAAGTTTGGCCGGCGGACGACGTCTGCCCTGACCGGCTTTGCCGCCCTTCATGTGCGAGCCACGCGTGCCTGTGCCCACGCAAGTGCCCGCGACTTTGCCCGGGCCTTCACGATCACGCTCGCGGTCACCGCAACCGCGCCCGATCAGCCATCGTGGTCACGCGCTCCATCACATTGTTTGCAGCCGTTGAATCACCGCGTGCCTCCAGCAAACCGGCCACGTACTGCCCGGTAACGGCGTAGTAAATCGGAATGCCCGACGAGGCGTCGTCTACCCAGCCGCCTTCGCGAATGAGCGCGTCAATGCCGCCGTATTCCTTCCACAGCGATTCAGTGGCTTTTGCGTCGAGCATTTCGTTGCCGCGCATGGGAATGAACTCCATCGAAGGTTCCGGACGACGGCTGACAAGCTGCTGTACCAGTCCACGATTGAGAATGTTGCCGCTCATGCCAAGCGCGTCGGCGTAACCACCATACGAGAAGAACACGCCGCGTTCCGGGTACGCGTGCTTGATCATATACAACACCAACTGCTGGTCACGACCCAGTCCGCGCTGATTGATGGTGACATCGATTCCATCATGAACAAAGCGCTGCGGCTCCGACAGATACACCGCCGGCGGCACGGCATCGATTTCCTCGCGCGTGAGCGGCACAAGTTTGCGCGTGGGCATCTTCCACTCTTTGCCCTTGTAGAGCTCAGGTCCGTTTTCAACGTCGTACGGCTCGAGCTCGCGATTCTGCAACTGATGCATGTACCACTCAGTACCGAGGTACGGCACCACGGCTACCGTCACATCCCGACGGATTCCCTCCACGGCCTGCGCATACCACAACGGAAACGAATCGTTGTCGCCGTTGGTGATCAGAATGCCGTACGGGTCAACCGAGTTGAGCATGTCGCGCGCCCACTCACGTGTAAACGTGTGCTTGTTGCGCGGGGCATCAATCGCGTTGGTGACAAGCGGGATAAGCGCGATGCCGAGCACAGGTATGGCCAGGCGCAGTCCGCGATCCGACAGCTTGCCGGTACCGCCCAACGTTTTGGCCAGCGCCGTCCAGAGCGCTGCGAGCCCCAGGCCAACCCACACACCCCACAGCGAGAAGGTCCACGTGTAGAAATAGTCGCGGTCGCGCACCTCGCGGTCCACGCTGCTGCCCAGCTCCGGTGCCTGCGAATGACCGTACTTGAAGTTGAGATACACGACGAGTGCAATGGTGAGGGTGAACATGAGTCCACCCACATACCAGAACGTTCGCCGGTCGTGCTTGAAGTGCGTTACGCCGCCAACCAGCCCCAGTCCGAGAAACAGCCACGCCAGTGCCAGCTGCACGGCGGGCGCCGAGTTGTAGGCGTCACGAAACCATTGCCATTTGAAGTACAGCCAGAACATGCCGTACTGTGCCGTGATGGGCGCTTTGCGATCGGCGACGTTGTGTCCGGAGTACTGTTCGCGATCGATGTGCGCCTTCACAAGGCGATACGTTTCGGCGCTGAACGTACATGACACCGCAATGCCCTCGGTGCATGCCGAAACGCCGCCGCTGTTGAGATAGGGTTCGTGCGCTGCGCGAATCGGCATGGCCAGAAACGGCGTCATGCCAACGACGGCGACAGCCGCCGTTGCGATCACAAGACGCCAACGCAGCAACGTGAGCGGATGACGCGTGAGCAGCAGCAAACCGATGGCCGGCAACGGCAGGAATCCGGCGGGGTGATTGGCGTAACCCAGTCCCACCAGATAGGCCGCGGTCAGCAGGTAGCGATCGGAGCTGGGTTTGTCGGGTGCGTCGCTCCAGCGCAGCATCAACCAACTCACCGCCGCCAGACCGAGCAGCGCCACGGTGTACACCTTCTCGTTCACCACGCTCTGATTCCACACGGTGAACGCGGTGCCACCCACCAATACGGCGGAAAACGCGACGGCATAGCGCGCCCATCGCACCGTAATCCATGTGCGTGTGACGCCTTCGGCGACCAGAAACCACAAACCCGCCGAAAGAGCACTGGTCACGGCGGCGAGCATATTGATGCGCGCACCGTATTCAATGGGAATCGGCAACAAACCGAAGGCGTGCGCGAAGATCACAAACACCGGATTGCCCGGCGGATGCGGGATGCCAAACACCTTGGCGGCGGTGATGTATTCGCTGGTGTCCCACATGGCCGTACTGGGGCCGAGTGTGAGCACGTAGAGAATGAAGAGCGCCAGTGCAACGACTCCGGCCGCAATCCACGGCGCGTTGGCAAAGCGCTCGTTGGTACCGATTTCGGCTTCGCCCTTCAGTGGCTTGCCCCATGAGAGCAGCGTAGCCGGCAGCAAACCGGCGTAGGCAATGGCCAGGCAGAGCGCCGATATGGTGGTGCCGCCGCGCCAGAGGTCGGCGTAACCGAGCAGGAGCGTAACGAGCGAAAGCGCGGCGAGCAGCGTGGTGCGCCCCCGCCCGGTTGAAGTCAAAGCAGTCATTGTGAAGGAAACGGGGAAAAACAGCGGCAGCGGGTGCTACAAGCTACCCTCAGTCTGAGTTGTCTCACGTTGGAGAAAACTCACACCCGACAGCTCGCCGCGCACCGGCACGCGGTGCACGTCGTCAACGACAAACGCGAACGCCCGTGATACAGCGTCGCGCGGTACCACGGCACGCAGCTCCCACAGCCCGGACGCGAGGTCTCTGACGACGGTGCCCACCGGCACGTCCGAGACCGACTCCACCAGCGTGACCTGTGAGGCTGCCGGCGCCCGAAGCGCGAATCGCACAATGCGCATGGTGTCGTACAACGTATCACGCAGGGCCCGCTGGAGGGCCCCCTCTTCAATAACAACACGGAGCTCGTCACGCGGGGCGAGGCGTGGAATGATGGTGTCGCCGATCACTTCCGAGCGCGCCACCATGGTGTCGCTGCGGGTAAAGACGTCGGTCAGCGACGTGACGCCCACCCACATCGTGAGCAGAAACGCCACCGCCAGTCCGCCGGCCGGCGCCAGAATGCCCCGCCGCCGCCATCGGGTGAGCGTGGGCGGCATGGACCAACGGCGCGGGGCAGGTAAACCGCGCACCGCCGTCATGATCGCGTCGGCCTGACGAGTGGCCGTTGCCGCGTCGTGGGGTGCCGCATGGCGAAAGAGGTCGCGCAGCTCCGGCGGCAGGTCGGCGTTGCCCGAGGGGAGCCTGGGGTCAGTCATTGAGCACATCCGTAAGCAGGGCGCGCAGCCGGTCACACGCTCGGTGCACGCGCATTTTGAGCGCCGACACGCCGGTGCCGGTGATTGCGGACATTTCGGGGTACGAGAGGCCGTTGGCAAAGTGCAGGACCACGGCTTCTCGCTGCTCGCTTGGCAGTTGAGCCAGCGCCTGTGTCAGCTCGTCCTGCAGAAAGCGGCGATCGAGATCGGTGTCGGGCGATACGGCGCCCGCGTCCACCAGTTGCGTGATAACCGAGCTGTCGCGCGGTTCGGGTCGGCGCGCGCGCTCGCTTGCCCGCGTACGGCAGCGGTTGAGGAGAATGCGCCAGAGCCAGGCGCGGAACTGGTCCTGCTCCCGGTAGCCGCCCAGATAACGGTACGCGCGCAGGAAGGTGTCCTGTACCGCGTCTTCGGCTTCGGCATGGTCACCCAGCAGATGGGTGGCATAGCGCAGCGCGTCGGCGTGGTAGCGGTCCACTAGCATGCGAAAGGCCTCGGTGTCGCCACCGAGAATCTGCCGCACAATCTGGGCGTCGGAAGAACTCATGCTGGTGATAACCCCGCAGTGGTTCTGACGGTCACAGGCGGGGCGCCATGCGTGTTTGCGGACTGTTGGCCAGCGGTGTCAGGACGGCGGACGGGAGCGGTTCAGTTCATGGCCGCCGAACGGGCCAGAACCAGGTTTTCAATGAAAAACTCCATCATGCGCCCCTGATTCAGCCCGGCGTGACCGGCGTCAGGGCCCACCTGCACATCGAAGCTCTTGCCCGCGCGCTGCAGGGCGCTGATGAGCTGCATGGTGTTGGACGGATGCACGTTGTTGTCGGCGGTGCCGAAGAACAGCATGAGCCGGCCCTTGAGATTGCCCGCGTAGGTCATGGCCGACCCCGCGTCATAGCCCGCCTTGTTGTCCTGCGGCGTGTACATGTAGCGCTCGGTGTAGATCGTGTCATAGTGACGCCAGTCGGTGACCGAGCTTGAGGCGGCGGCGGCGTGAAACACATCAGGGTGACGCAGCAGCGCCATGGCCGATGCGTAGCCGCCGTAAGAGGTGCCGTAAATGCCGACGCGTGAAGCATCAACGTACGGTCGCTTGCCGAGCTCCCGGATGCCGGCGGCGAAGTCATCGATTTCCACCTGCCCCAGCTTTTCGTAGATGGCGTCAAGAAAGCGCTTGCCGCGGCCGGCCGCGCTGCGTGCGTCGAGCGTGACGACAAGAAATCCGTATTCGGCCAGCGGATTCGGTGCTGTGAATGTTTCGCGGGCGCCGTTGGTGGCCGGTCCGCCGTACACACTCACGAGCACGGGATATTGTTTGCTTGCATCGAAGTTGCTGGGCTTGTGCAGCATGCCGTGCAACTCGGTGACGCCATCGGCGGCCGTGAACGTGAACATTTCAGCGGCGCTCAGTCCGAGTGCCTTGAGCTTTGTATCGTCGCTGCTGTGTAACTCGGCGACCAGCTTGCCGTTGTTGTCGAGCAAACGTGAAACGGGCGGCGTGTTATGGGTTTGCGCGACGTCAACGAAGTGTTTGCCGTCGGGTGCAATGTCCACGCTGTGATTGAGTGCGGGGTCGGTGAGACGCACATCGGTTTTCCCGGTGAGCGCCACGCGGTGCAACTGCATTTTCATGTGATTGTCGCCGCTGCGTGCCATGTACCACAGCTGCCCCGATTTTTCATCGATGCGCTGTACGCCCGCAACTTCAAACGGGTGTGAGGTGAGAGTGGCGAGCAGCCGACCGTCAATGTGGTACAGGTAGTAGTTGCGAAAGCCGGTGCGTTCAGACGCCCAGATAAAGCGCTGGTTGTCGCTGAGCCAGCGGATCTCGGGACGGTTGTCTGTCCAGCTCGCGGGCCACTCTTCGCGCACGATCACCCGACAGGCGCCGCTGGATGGACTGCAGCTCGTGAACTCCATCACGTTCTGCCGGCGGTTGGTGCGGTTGAAGGTGATGGCACTGCCGTCGGGCGTCCAGGCAATGCGATACACGTAGTGTCCCACCGTGCTGTCGGTGAACGGTGCACCGCTCCGCACGTCCACCTTCACGCTTTTGTTGGTAGCGACATCGTACACAAACAGATCGACCACCGGATTGTTTGTACCAGCCTTGGGATAGGCCTCGACGTCCATTTCGCTCTGGATCTTTGTCTGTCCGAGCTGCAGGTAATAATCCTGCACAGGGGATTCATCAAAGCGGTAGTATGCGAGTTTGGAGCCATCGGGCGACCACCACATGGCAGTGGTCTGGCCCAGTTCTTCGCCGTACACCCAGCTGGCGGTGCCGTACTTGATGCGCTGCTCGGCGCTGCCGTCAATGGTAACCGGGCGTTCGTCGCTGCCATCAACATTGCTTACGTACAGATTGCGATCGCGGTGTTCGGCGCGACGCACGCTGTCGGCCGTGAACGCCACTTCAACCTGACGTCCGCGCGCCACACGCGGCCCGCCACGGCCAGCTCCCGGTGACTGCTGTGACGATGCTTTAAGCTCTTCCGTTTGGCGCGCAACCACGTCGTAGCGCCACCGTTTGCCATCGAACGCGTAGGTGAAGCTGCTTCCATCATCGCTCCACTGCGGAGTAATCGCGCCTGAGCGCACCGCGCCTTGCAGCTGCGTGCGCATGTTCTGGAACTGCGCGTAGCCCGGCATCGACGGCAGGCGATCCTGCGCAGAAGCATGTGTGGCGCTGAAGAGCATACCACCGAGGAACACGAGAGATGCACGCGATATGTGCGCGTGACGCTGGTGAAATGCTTTCACAAAAAACTCCGGGTAGTGAAAAAAAAGCTGAGTTCGCCACACAAGGCGGAGGCTGTCAAACAGTTTGGAAAAGTCCGCGCAAGATACGATTCGGATTGTGCAACATCAAAGCGAAACGTGGTGTATCGTTTCAATACGGCCTGCCCGACTCGGCTTCCGGATTGGGTGACGAGGTGTCTGCGCTGCTCGCAGTGCAGATTGCAGGAACGTAGTAATGCTGTACGAGCGGAGCGTCTGCAGGACAAAGCGCGGCCGGTGACTCATCGAGTGACCGGCCGCGTGTTCGTTTATTGAATCTCTGCCGTGTGCCGATAGTAGTCGCCCATCAGATGTTCGGCGAAATACTCCATGAGCATGCGGTTGAAATACGGCTGCATGGGACCGAAGCCGTGTGCCTGCCCCGGCAGGATCATCATGTCAAAGCGCTTGTTGGCTTTGATGAGTGCATCAACAAGTCGGATGGTATTGCCGGGGTGCACGTTGTTGTCCATGTCACCGTGCACAAGCAGCAGCTTGCCTTTGAGGTTGTTGGCCAGTTCGGCGTTGGTCGGCACTCGGATTTCGTAGCGGGTGCTGTCGTCGGCCACGACAACGCGCGAACCGTTGCGCCCCGTCTGCTGCGTGCGCGTATTGCCACCGTTGGTGCCGCCATTGCGACCACGCTGCGTGGTATCCCGACGCTGCGTGATGACGCGCAAGCCGTGATGCTGCTCGCTCCAGTTCTGGTTGTAGATGTTGTTGTCGTGATTGCCGGCGCTTGAGACACCCACTTTGAAAAAGTCGTTGTACGGCGGCAGCATGAGCGCTGCAGCGGTGAGGAAGCCGCCACCGGAGTGTCCGTAAATACCAACACGATCCAGATCGATGAACGAGTGGCGCGCGGCCAGCTGTTCAATGCCGGTTTTCTTGTCGGCCAATGCGTAGTCACGAAGGTTGTAGTAGCCGTAGCTGTGATACGCGTTGGAACGCTGCGGCGTGCCGCCACGGTTGCCAATCTGAATCACAATGAAGCCAAGCTGTGCAAGCTGCTGCATGGTGCCACCGGTGCTGAATCCGCTGGTCACCTGTTCCGTTTGCGGCCCCGGATACACGTAGGCCACAATCGGATACTTGCGCGTGGAATCAAAGTCGGCCGGCTTCCACATGTTGCCATAGATGTCGGTCACGCCGTCGGCCGCCTTGGTGGTAAACGGAACCGGTGGTGTCCATCCCATCTCGCGCATGCGCGAGTCATCCATGACTTCAAGTTCCATCACCACGCGACCTGTTGCCGCGTCTCGCACCACCGAGACAGGCAACGTGTCGGCGCGCGACGCATTGTCTACAAGAAAGCGCTTGGTGGGAGAAACACGTGTCACGTGGTCGTGCGGGCTTGGCGTGAGATGCACAAAGCCTGAGCCATCACCATTCATGCGGTACACGTGACGCAGATACGGTGTCTGCCCCTCTTCACGTCCCACACCACCGATGAACATCGTGCCCTTGATGGTGTCCTGCTCCACGATGTTGTCGGCACGCCACGCACCACTGGTAAGCGCGCGCTTGTACGTGCCGTCGTGGCCGTACAGATAGTAGTGTCCCCAGCCGCTGCGCTCGGAGAACCAGACAAAATCACCGCCGCGCGTGACGTAGCGTACGGGTTGAATCTCAAGGAACGCGTTTTCCACCGATTCGGTGAGCAGCGTCTTCATGGCCAGAGACGCGGTATTCACTTCCACCAGCTCCAGATTGCGCTGCAGACGATCGCGTCGCACCAGACGGAATGTCTCCGAGGCTACCGGCCAGTGGATATTGGTGAGACGCTGATCTTTCCACTTGTCCACGGGCACTTTGCGCAACGCCTTTTCACCGCGACTGAAGACAAATAACTCGGTCTGATTGACGTCGGTCTCGCCCGGCATGGAGTACTTGTACGAACGCAGCGTGGGGCGCGGGTTGGAGAGCACGTTCACCAGGTACAACTCCTTCACTTTGCGTGAGTCGTTGCGCTGTACGGTGAATGCACGGGAATCGGGCGACCAGCTCACATTCGCGCGCACGCGCGGGTCGCGACTGTCGTCGTCCTCGTCTTCCGTGTCGTTGTCGTCCTGATCGTCCTGGTCGCGCTGCTGCCGCTGATTGTTGGTGCTGGCCGTATCCCGGAATCCGAAGCTGTAGTCCTTCTCGCCGTCGGTGCTTACCTGCGTGGTGTCACCGGAGGCGACTTCAACCACGAAAAGATTGTGGTCGCGTGCGAAGGCAAACGCGGTGCTGTCGGGAGACCAGTTGCGCCATTCGCGTGGCGCACCGGGCTGCCGAATGGGCCCGGTAATGCCGGTTTCTTCATCGAGCGCAATGGAGTCGCGCTTCCAGATGCCAAGGCTCTTGAGCGTTTGCGAACCGAGATTCCACTCGTAGCGCGTGGAGTCTACCTGAAAGCGGATGTTCTTGTGGTCTTTGGTGAAGTTGAGCGAGGTGAAGGGCAACCGGCCCGGCTCATACGCCTTGCGGTGCAGTCGCGACAGCTCTTCGGCCAGCTTGATGTGATCAAACAACGGCCGCTTGGTACGTGATTGCGGAACAACCAGATAGAACGTGCCGCCGTTCTTGTCGCGCCAGTTGTAGAACATGGAATCGGTTTCGCCGATCCAGCGCGGTGCGACGGAGGTACTGAAGGCCAGGTTCCGCATGTTGGCCGCCGTGAAGCGATCGGCCAGCGCCCAGTTCGCGCGATTCACGCGAACCTGCTGCATTTCCATTTGCGGTGCCGGAGGCTGCTGCTGTGCGACCAGCGGTGCCGCCAACGCGGGTACGCCCGCGACGAGCAGGCCGGCGGCTGCCAGCCATCGGGTCGTGGACGGGCGTCCGGTGCAGGACTGAGATCGACGCACAGCGGTGCGAGTGAAACGCGGGAAGGGCATGCGGATGCAACTCCGGGGCGGGAAAGAATCAAAAAACAATCGACGGGACACCACAGCGGGCGGCCACGGGTGACACGTGCAAAGTCAACCGGTTGCCCGCGCGAGCGGCTCGGCACAATATGCGCCCTCGTCACCGAGCGCGCTGTTGCGTCCGACCTCTTCTCGCATTGCCTACGCACGTCGTCATATGACCGCTGTTGATTCCGTTGTTTCCGCCGCCGATATCGTGCTCCGGGTTGCCCGGGAGCTCAATCTCACCCCCGCGCAGGTGCGCGATACGCTGGAACTCTTTGAGGCCGGCAATACACTGCCGTTCATTGCGCGCTATCGCAAAGAAGCCACCGGCGGGCTGGACGAAGTCCAGCTGCGTGATGTGCAGGAGCGGGCGGCCTACCTGCATGAACTGGAAGACCGCCGCGCCGCGATCCTGCGCAGCATTCACGAGCAGGGCAAGCTCACGGACAGTCTTCGCGACAGCATTCGTGTCGCGGACACCAAGCAGGCGCTCGAGGACCTGTATTTGCCCTTCAAGCCCAAGCGTCGCACCCGCGCCATGATTGCCCGTGAGCGTGGCCTGGAGCCGCTGGCCACGCTCATCTGGACTGGCGACTCCGACGATGATGCCGTGCAGGCTGCAGCCGCTTTGCACCTCAACGACGATGTGCCCGATGCCAGTGCCGCGCTTCAGGGTGCGCGGGACATTCTCGCTGAGCAGGTGGCCGAAGACGCGACGGTGCGCGGTTGGGTGCGTGAAATGACCCGCGCGCAGGGCAAGGTCACGAGTGTCGTGGTGCCGGGCAAGGAAAGTGACGCCTCACGCTTCACTGACTACTTCGAGTTCGAAGAATCGCTGGGTACGATTCCAAGTCACCGCATGCTGGCCATCAGGCGCGGTGAGGCGGAGGGCGAACTGCAGTGGCGCATTACCGCGCCGGCGGAGCAGATCGTGGCGCGCTTAACCCGTGAACTCACCGATACGCGCCGCGCGCATTCACAGCTGTCGCTGGTGGCCGCTGACGCGTACAAGCGACTGCTCGCGACGGCAATTGAAGTGGAGCTGCGCGTGGAACTCAAAACGCGCGCCGACGACGAGGCGATCACCATTTTTGGTCGCAATCTCGAGCAGCTGCTGTTGTCGGCACCGGCCGGTGAGAAAAAGGTGATTGGTTTTGATCCCGGGTTCCGCACGGGTGTGAAAGTCGCGGTGGTGGGCGCCACGGGTGCATTGGCGCACACCGATACGCTGTACCTGCATCAGGAAGACCGGTTTGCCGGTGCGGTGCGGGCACTGGTGCAGCGCTTTTCGCCGGAGCTGATCGCCGTGGGCAATGGCACGGCCAGTCGTGAAACGGAAACGCTCATCAAGGCGGCACTGCGGGAACTCGATCCACCGGTGCCACAGGTTGTCGTGGTGAGCGAGGCAGGGGCCAGTGTGTACAGCGCCAGTGATACGGCGCGCGCGGAGTTTCCCGAGCTTGATGTCTCGTTGCGCGGTGCGGTGTCCATTGCGCGTCGTTTGCAGGATCCGCTGGCCGAACTGGTCAAGATTGATCCCAAGAGCATTGGGGTGGGTCAGTATCAGCACGATGTCAGCCAGCCCAAGCTCAAGTCCCGTCTCGACGATACGGTGATGATGTGTGTGAACCGGGTGGGCGTGGAGGTGAACACCGCGTCGGCCGCGCTGTTGTCGTACGTGGCGGGCATTGGTCCGACGCTGGCGCAGGCGATTGTGACGCTGCGCGACTCCCGGGGTGGCTTGCGCTCACGTGCTGAACTCAAGGAAGTGCCGCGGCTTGGAGCGAAAGCCTTTGAGCAGGCCGCGGGTTTCTTGCGCGTGCGTGGCGGCGGACATCCGCTCGATGCGAGCGGTGTGCATCCGGAGCGCTACGCATTGGTTGAGCGCATGGCCGCTGACCTTGGTGTCGAGGTTGCCGCGCTGGTAGGCAACGAAGCACTTGTTTCTCAGTTGCAGCTCACACGCTACGTGTCTGATGATGTGGGCATGCCCACGCTGGTAGACATCGCCGATGAGCTGAAGAAGCCGGGTCGTGATCCGCGTGAAGCCTTTGAGCCGCCGGCATTTCGCGATGATGTGCAGAAGCCTTCGGACCTGTCGGAAGGCATGGTGCTGGAAGGCGTGGTTACCAATATCGTGGCCTTTGGTGCCTTCGTCGACATCGGCGTGCATCAGGACGGATTGGTACACGTGAGTCAGTTGGCTGATCACTACGTGAAAGATCCCAATGACGCGGTGCGTGTGGGTCAGCGTGTGAAAGTCACCGTACAGAGTGTTGACCTGGCACGTGGTCGCATTGCGCTCACGATGCGCACAACGCCTGCACCACAACGAACGCCGAACGCGGGTGCGTCTGGCGCTGCACCGCGCGGCAGTTCCGGCGCGCGCCCCTCTGGACGACCAACCGACAAGCCTGCGCCGAAGCCTGCCGTGCCGGTGATTCCCAAGAAGGGTACCGTGGCCTCCAACGGTATGCGTTTCAAGTAAGGCCGGGAGGTGGCGCGGGAGCAGCGCTGCTGTTCACCCACTTCTCCCGACATGGTCACGATGCAACAGCGCGCGTGTGGCTGCTGCATCGTGACCGACCGGGCTTCATCGCAGCGTCTGCTTCAGGTACGATCGTGTTTTGGGCGACAACCGGGTGTCGTTGGCGAGCTCGTACAGCCGACGGACACTCGCTTTGGCCTGCGCACGTTCTCCACTTTCGATCTGCAGCCACGCAACATTGACCAGCGTGCGCGCTTCAAGGTCGAAGTCGCCGGCCTGTGCAGCATCGTTGGCAAGCTGCTGCAGTACTTCGGCTGCTTCACTTGCCTGCTGCTGTGAAAAGAGCAGCTGTGCCAGGCCCTGTGCTGCGTCTACCGGCAGGCAGCCGCTATCGCGTCCAAGTACTTCGGCAATGCGAAACTGCTGACGCGCGGTATTCAGGTCACCGCTCACCATAGCCGCCTTGGCGTTGTTCATGTGGGCGGTGGTGACGGCATCGTTGGCGGGGCACGCCGGGGCGGCCGGCGCGGTGGCAATGATCGCCGCTGATGCAAGTGTGAAAAACAACATGCGAACCTCCGGGAAGTGAAAGGACAACGTGTCTCATGACATGCGCGTGGTGCAGGTTGCGCATGACATGAGATACGAGCGGCAGACACGGGAGATTCGGTTGTGGGACTACCACCCCATTGCTGGGACGAACACTGCGATCACAGTGACCGCGGGAAGAACCCGACTGTGCGTACCGTTGAGGCCGACAGCACGCTCACGACACAGGGGGTGCCGTTGATTCCGTGGCGGCGGGTGTCAGCACCTGAAACGCCAAGTTTGAGAGCAGGCAATACGCCGCGAAGTAGTACAGCCCCGCGCCCGCCTGGGCATCGAGCGCATCGAGCGCGCGCGCGGCCAGAAACGCGAGGAACACACCTACAACAAAGACATCGGCCATGGACCACTTGCTGATCGATCGTACGAAGTCGTACAGGCGCGTTCGCGCATTGCCCGGCTTCTGAAAAAGGATCACCGCTACCAGCAGCGCTTTGATGAGTGGAATGAGAATGCTGAACAGCAGAATCATCGAGGCAACAAAGCTGTTGCCCGATTCGAACAGACTGCGCACACTCTGCGTGATGCTTTGTGTTTCGCGAAAGATCTCGCGCGTGTTGCCCAGTATCTCAATGGACGCCGTGATGGTGAGCACCGGTTGTGTCAGCCCCGGATACAGACATGCCAGTGAAATGAGTGTCAGACCAAGCGCGAGTTTATTGCGTGAATGCATGAGTGGGATGCTGAGGGAAGCGATGCGCGCGAGGGCAAGCGTGCACAGATAGTACACGTCGTGCAGCGCGCAAACTATCACCTGCCACGAACGCACGCGCAGTCTTACTGTTGGGCATGCATGTTCACGAGGGCACCGCATGGTATCGGATACTGCGCGTCTTTCTCCGGCTGGGGCTGACCTCGTTCGGTGGTCCGGTTGCGCACCTCGGGTACATGCGCACGGAATGTGTGTCACGACAGCGATGGCTTGATGACGAGCAGTTCGCGCAGCTGCTGGCCATCTGCCAGATGCTTCCCGGACCGGCAAGCAGCCAGCTCGGTTTCGGCATTGGATTACTGCGCGGCGGTTGGCGTGGCGCGCTGGCCGCGTTCATCGGTTTCACCCTGCCCAGTGTGATCCTGCTGTTTGCCTTTGCACTCGCCGCGCGGGCCCTCTTGCGTTCAGGGGTGGATGGGATCGCTGGTGCACTGCAACACGGGCTTGCACTCGTAGCGGTCGCCGTTGTGGCGCACGCCGTCGTGCGGCTGGCGCGCCAGCTCACCCCCGACGCCCCCCGACTGCTGATTGCAGCAGCGGTGGCCGGTGTCATGTTGTGGGCGCGTTCGCCGGCGCTTCAGGCGGCGGTGATCGTCGCCGGCGGTTTGCTCGGGCTCGCACTGTGCCGCGGCAGCGCGCTGAATACGCTGCGTCCGGTTGCCGTGCCGATCGGGCGGCGAACCGCCTGGTTTGCCGGCAGCGCGTTTGCGCTGCTGCTGGCCCTGTCGTTGGCGCTGCCTGCGGCGACGGGAGGCGAGCCGGGTGGTGGCGGAGCCGGTATGGCCCAGCTTGGTGCTGCGTTCTACCGCGCCGGCGCACTCGTATTTGGCGGTGGCCACGTGGTGCTGCCGCTGCTCGAAGTCTCTCTGGTTGACTCGGGATGGCTGTCGTCAGATGCGTTTTTCAGTGGCTACGGCGCGGCCCAGGCCATTCCGGGTCCGCTCTTTTCCGTCGCCGCGCTCTACGGAGCACTGGCGGTGACTCCCGAGGCTCAGGGGCTGTCAGTGTTGGGGGCCGCGACGGCGGTTGTGGCGATTTTTTTGCCGGGATTCCTGCTGCTGGCCACAGTGCTTCCACTGTGGCAGCGCATTGCGGCGCTTCGCTGGGCGCCCTCAGTCCTGGCCGGAATCAACGCGTCGGTGGTCGGATTGCTTGCCGCTGCGCTGTACAACCCGGTGATCACGACCGCCGTCAGGTTGCCGGTAGACGTGTTCATTGCAGCTGCCGCGACGATGTTCCTGCTGCGAACTTCGCGATCACCGCTCTGGGCGGTGGCGTGGTGTGTTGCGGCGTCGGTCTTGGCTCGAAGCTGATCTGTTTATTGACGAAGGCTCGCGCGCGGGCCATGCTTCGACTCCCCCCCAATTCCTTCCCTGCAGTCTCAACGCACTGTGACATACGTCAAGTACGCCCCGCGGCGCTGGAAGCGATGGAGTCTGCTGTCGATCATGGCGATCGTCGGATTGGCGCTCACCGCGGCACACGCCGATTCACAGCGCCGTCGCAGTTTCACTGAACCCAACGCCGAGTACAACGGCGCCTACACGTTCGTGCGTCTGCGATACGGCGGTCATCCCGGCTGGTCGTACGACTATCCGGCCATGGAACGCAACTTCATGACCATTCTGCAGGATCTGTCCACCATCCGGCCGCGCGTGCGAGAAACGAACGTGTTCGACATGGATGATCCTGAGCTGTTGAAGTATCCCGTCGCGTATCTGTCGGAGCCGGGCTACTGGTATCCCGAGGAATCAGAGGCGGCGGGGTTGCGCACGTGGCTGCTGAAGGGCGGCTTTCTCATTGTTGACGATTTCCTGTTCGCACAGTGGCAGAACTTTGAGTACGCCATGAAACAGGTGTTGCCGGACGCACAGATCTTTCCGCTTTCCGTTGATCATCCGGTGTT
Source organism: Gemmatimonas sp. (assembly GCA_011390805.1). Lineage (GTDB taxonomy): Bacteria > Gemmatimonadota > Gemmatimonadetes > Gemmatimonadales > Gemmatimonadaceae > JAABRT01. Next base: position 16,592 of record JAABRT010000004.1, read on the forward strand.
TCATTCGTTTTTCTCTATCGAAACGCTCGACGGCATGCATCATCCCGGCAGGCCTGATGCCCGGGCACAGTACTATGGCATCTTCGAAGACAACGATCCCTCACGTCGCCTCATGGTCGTCGTGAACTACAACAATGACATAGGCGATTACATGGAGTGGTCCGGCGACGGATATTACCCCGTGAATCTCTCCAATGACGCCTACAAGTTTGCCACGAACTACATCGTGTACGGTCTTACGCGATAGCGTCGCGTCCCGCCCCGCCTTCCCACCTCCGGAGTCCTGCCATGCCATCCGTACACGACATTCTGCTTCGCAAGGGAACCGATGTTGTCTCCTGCCCACCCTCCACATCAGTGCGGCAGGCAGCCAGCCTCATGAATGAGCGGGGAGTGGGTGGCCTGCTGGTGGTCGATGAAAACAAACAGCTGCTTGGTGTCTTTACAGAGCGCGATATCCTGCGACGCGTTATCGTAAAAGGACTGGATCCGGAGTTGACGCCGGTGGCTGATGTGCAAACCACATCGGTTGTCACCTGTCTGCCGGAAACAAGCCTTGATGAATGCAGCGCCATCATGACGGCCAAGCGCATTCGTCACCTTCCCGTGGCCGATGAAAAAACGGTGTACGGCGTGGTGACCATTGGTGACATTCTTGCGTATCGCGTTTCAGAGCAGCAATCCACCATTGAATATCTCAACAGCTACATGTTCGGACTTCGTTAGCTGGGTGATTCTGCCGCTGTTTCGCACTACCCCTGTTTTCTGTGACTATTTCCGAGCACACTACTGCGCGTGAGCGCATTCCCGTTGTGGTGGTTCCCGACCACGACGATATCGCACGACTCGTGGCGTCGCGCATTGCCGAACTGGTTCGTTCCCGCGCCAAGGAAAAAAGAAGCTGCGTGCTGGGACTGGCCACCGGTTCCACACCCATCGGTGTGTACCGGGAACTGATCCGCATGCATCGCGACGAAGGGCTGTCGTTTGAACATGTGGTGAGCTTCAATCTCGACGAGTATTACCCGATGCCCAAGGAGAGTGTGCACTCCTATCACCGGTACATGTGGGAGAATCTCTTCTCGCACATTGATATCAAGCCGGACAATGTGCACATCCCCAACGGCGAAGTGCCGCGAGACGAGGTTGACGCCTACGTCGACGGCTACGAACGCGCCATTGCTGATGCCGGCGGTATCGATTTTCAGCTGCTGGGGATCGGCAAGACAGGGCACATCGGTTTCAACGAACCGGGTTCAGGCGCAGAGAGCCTCACTCGTCTGATTGCGCTGGATATGGTCACGCGCCGCGATGCTGCCGCCGACTTTTTCGGCGAAGAGCATGTGCCGCGTGAAGCCATCACAATGGGCGTGGCGACAATCCTCGGCGCGCGCGAAATCGCACTGCTGGCCACCGGCGAACACAAGGCGGCTATCATCAAGCGCGCGGTTGAAGGTGAAATTGCCATCGATGTGGCGGCGACGTTTTTGCAGCGTCACCCGGGTACCACGTTCTACGTAGACGCAGCGGCGTCGGCTGATTTAACGCGCATCGCCACCCCGTGGCTGCTCGATGAAGTACAGTGGACTGATGAACTCACACTACGCGCGGTAGTGTGGCTGTCGCTCACCACGGGCAAGGCCATTCTCAAGCTCACCGAGCGTGACTACGCCGAATACCATTTGTCGTCACTGCTCGCCCAGCACGGAAGTGCCGGTGATGTGAACGGTCTCATTTTCAATCGGTTGGGCTCGCGTATTCGCGGTCGCAGCAAGTTGCCGGTGAAGAAGCGCATCATCTGCTTTTCGCCGCACCCCGATGATGACGTGATCTCCATGGGCGGCATCCTGCGCAAGCTGGTGCTCAATGAAAACGACATCAAGGTGGCGTACATGACCAGCGGCAACATTGCCGTGTTCGATCATGATGTGCGCCGGCACGTTGATTTTCTTGTTCGTCTGGCGCGAGATCGCAATCTTGATGTGGCATCGATTGCCGCCATGCGTGAGCGCGTGCTCAGGTTCCTCGCTGAGAAGAAAGCCGGTGATGTAGACAGCAAGGAAGTGCAGGACATCAAGCGTGTTGTGCGCGAGGCGGAGGCCGTGTCGGGTATTGAGACGTTGGGCATGTCGGCCGATGCGGCGCGTTTTCTTGACCTGCCGTTTTACCAGACGGGCAAGGTGCGCAAGGACCCCATCGGCGACGCCGACGTGAAGATCGTGAAGCAGTTGCTGCTTGACGCTCGCCCGGAAATTGTGTTTGTGGCCGGTGACTTGTCCGATCCGCACGGCACGCATCGCATGTGCAAGGAAGCGGTTGAGCGCGCACTCGATGAAGCGGCAGCTGACGACGCCAGCTTTGTCCGCCCTGAGGTGTGGCTGTACCGTGGTGCCTGGCAGGAGTGGCCGGTCACCGAGGCCACGTGGCTGGTGCCCATTTCACAGGACGAGCTGCGTCTCAAGATTCAGGCGATTTTCAAGCACCAGTCGCAAAAAGACTCAGCGCCGTTTCCGGGGCAGGACGACCGGGAGTTCTGGCAGCGTGTAGACGCGCGCAACAAGGACACTGCCGCGCTGCTCGATAAACTCGGGTTGGCGGAATACTTCGCGATGGAAGCGTACGTGGTGGTGTGAGCTGCCATCGGCGTGGGCGGCGCAGGTTGGCCGCCGTGCGCTGTATCGTGTCCGGGCGTGCTACAGACTGCTATGGCGCCACATGCGGTGATGATACGAGCCCGCGATACGACCACAGCGCACCGTCGGCCGTCGCAGCAAGAAACGACGGAAAGGTTTGTACCAGCTGTGTGCTGAAGTAGCCGGGTACCGAATACGGGTGTGTACCCGGTCCACCAAACCAGCTGCGAATGATGACGCCCCGCTTGGCGAGCGGCAGCGAGGCCACATTCTGTACGTAACGCTCGAAGTGGCCGTCGCGCATGACATAGTCTTCGGCGTTTGAGGCGTACAGCGTGGTGACTTCCATGCCGCGTCGGCGCACAGCTTCCCCAACGGCGCCCAGCGCCGATTCGCCACCCAGATCGCCCACCACCGGAATGATCAGGTTGCGGCGCTGCAGCTCCTTCACGTACTGGAAGTCGGCTTCGCTGGCCAGGTAGCTGGCCCGCCTGCCGTCCAGATCTGTTTCGAGCAGCAGGTTGGCCAAGGTGGGATAGTAGGGACGCGGCGCGCGGCCAACTGATGTAAATCGCAGCGACAGACCGGCTGACATAAACGCGCCGTGAAAGCGTGCAATCGTTGCCTGGTCACTGGCCGAAAGTGGCACGCCGGTATCGCGCAGTCGTGACCGTACGGCTTCACTGGCGCGCGACCGGCTGCGATCCGTTGGTGCGGCTGAATCGAGCAGCGCGACGATCTCCACGATATCGCGATCGACGTACGCTTTTGCGTTGGCCGGAACCGGTCGGCCAAGCCACAGCGCCAGATATTCAACACGATTGGAGGCCGCGTGAAACAGCGTTTTGAAGAGCAGATGCTGCAGCAGGTTGTCGCGCCTGATATCAACCAGAAATGCCAACTGCGCGCGCGTGCGTGCGATGTACGAAAAACTCTGATCCGGCCCAACGCCAATGTACGCGCCGCCGCGCACCTCCAGGGCATCCAGCGCACCCAGCGCGTGCAGATAGCTTGATTCGTTGGAGATCAGATTGTCGGTATCGAAATAGCCGCCCGGTTCCGACAGGGTGGCAACCAGCCGCGCAAACTCCTCGCGGGAAATCGCCGCCGGCGCTTCGGATGCATTAAGCGGCGCGCGTACGCCGGCCGGCTGGGCGGCCGCAGGCATCACGCCCAGCATACAACCGACCATCAGCGCTGTGACCAATCGTTTGGGCATGGTTTGAGGATATCTTGCGGGTCGGGGCAACGCGAGCCGGACGGCACAGTCTGTTGTGCACGCGTGTGCAAAAATGTGCACGCACGATCCGTCGCGGCGCGTGTGATCGCATCCCGCAGCTGACTTTTCTCTTTGCTTCTGCCCGTTTATGGCTCTCCTTGCACTGCAAGACATCGTTCTCGCCTTTGGCGGACCGCCCGTACTCGACAACGCGACGCTCTCCATTGAGCGCGGCGACCGGGTGTGTTTGCTCGGCCGAAACGGAGCGGGCAAGAGCACGCTGCTGCAGCTCATTGATGGTACGCTGCAGCCCGATTCCGGTGAGGTCGTGCGGCAGGGCACGCTCACGGTCTCGCGCCTGCAGCAGGATGTGCCGGATGCACTGGGCGGGACAGTGTTTGATGTAGTGGCCGGCGGGCTGGGAGAACTGGGACAGATGTTGTCGCAGTATCATCAGGTGAGCCATTCGCTGGCTGGTGGCGCGAATGCACGGGACAACGACCGTGCCCTGCGCGAGCTCGACCGTCTGCATCACGCAATTGACGCGGCCGATGCCTGGCAGCTCAATAATCGTGTCTCGACGGTGCTCGAACAGTTTGCGCTCGATGCTGATCAGTTGTTCGACACGTCTTCAGGTGGCCGTAAACGACAGGTGCTGCTGGCGCGCGCGCTGGTGCGCGAACCTGATATTCTGCTGCTCGACGAGCCCACGAATCATCTCGATATTGCAGCAATCGAGAAGCTGGAGAGCACGCTCACGCAGGGATCGCAGACGCTGGTGTTCGTAACACACGACCGGGCTTTTTTGCGCCGGGTGGCTACGCGCATTGTGGAACTCGACCGGGGGCGCCTGGCCGATTGGGGCGGCGACTACGACACATATCTCGAGCGCAAAGAAGCGGCGCTGCACGCCGAAGCGCGTGAACGGGCCGAGTTTGACCGCAAGCTGGCGATCGAAGAAACGTGGATTCGCACCGGCATTCAGGCTCGGCGTACGCGCAATGAGGGACGTGTGCGCGCGTTGGAATCGATGCGCGTGGAGCGCTCAGCCCGTCGCGAACGTGTGGGTACTGCCAAGCTGCAACTGCAGGACGCCGAACGCAGTGGCCGGCTGGTCGTGGAAGCGCGCGATGTGCACTTCGCGCACGGCGACAAATTGATCGCGCACAACGTGACTACCACCATCATGCGAGGTGATCGCGTGGGGCTGATCGGTCCCAACGGCGTTGGTAAAACCACCCTGCTGCGTTTGTTGCTCGGCGAACTTGAGCCGCAAGGTGGCTCGGTGCGCATTGGTACCAATCTGGAAATTGCCTACTTCGATCAGTTGCGCGAACAGCTGGATCCCGATGCCACAGTGTTTGACGCGATTGCCGACGGCGCGGAGTTCGTGACCGTTGGCGGGGCACAAAAGCATGTGCACAGCTGGTTGCAGGATTTTCTCTTCGCTCCTGATCGCGCGCGTACACCCATTCGCGCCCTGTCGGGTGGAGAGCGCAATCGTCTGCTGTTGGCGCGTCTGTTTACCCGCTCATTCAACCTGCTGATACTCGACGAACCCACCAACGATCTCGATATCGAGACCCTTGATCTGCTGGAAGACCGGCTGCTGGAGTTCAACGGTACGCTGCTGCTGGTAAGCCACGACCGTGCATTCATTGACGCGGTGGTCACAAGCACCCTGGTATTTGAGGGCAACGGTGTGGTGCAGGAGTACGCTGGCGGCTACAGCGACTGGTTGCGGCAGCGCCCCGATCCGGCGCTCATGTCGCCGGCGGCAACAGTGAAATCGGCGGCCAGGACCGCCGCGAACGCGGCGGCCAAACCAGCGAACCAACCGGCCAAAACATCAGGGAAGAAAAAACTCTCGTTCAAGGAAACGGCCGAGCTGGCCGAATTGCCTGCCCGCATTGATACGGCCGAGCAGGAGCGTGATGCGTCGTATGCGGCACTCACCGATCCGGCCGTTCTGCGTGACGCCGAGGCGGTGCTGGCGGCTCGCGAACGTCTGGCGCGCGTGGAGGCCGAGCTCGACCAGCTGCTCGCCCGGTGGGAATCGCTGGAGACGATCGCCTCGCAGAGCTGAAGTCACAAGGATCAGCGCGCCGTGCTTCATGCGCGTATTCTCCATCAGTGGCGCACTACGCGCCTTTCTCTTCCGTCCAACCCCGCCGATGCCATCCAGACGCGATTTTCTCAAAGCCGGCGGCGTATCGCTCGGTGCGCTGGCCGTTGCACCTGAGCTGCTGCGCGCGGCGCCCGGTTCACCGCTCCTCGCGGCGCCAGGTGCATTCCGACCGTTGCCGCCGCTCTACACCGATCCGGCCACGCGCGAGCTCATGCTCGAAGCGCTGGATGCGGCCAAACGTGCCGGTGCGTCGTGGGCCGATGTGCGCATCAGTCGTAATCGCAACAACTCAGTGAATACGCGCGAACAACAGGTCACCAACGTTGTGGAAAGCGACACGATGGGCTGTGGTGTGCGCGTGCTCGTTGACGGATGCTGGGGCTTTGCAGCCACCCAGGAGCTGACCAGCGCAGGTGTGGGAATGGCTGCCCAGGAAGCGGCCGCGATTGCAAAGGCCAATCGCGTGGCGCGTGACCGGCGTATTGAGCTCGCGCCCGCGCCCGCGCATCCCGATGCAACGTGGCGCAGTGCGTATACCATTGATCCGTTCACCGTTTCACTCGAAGACAAAGTTGGCTTGCTGCTGGCCGCCAACGCAGAAGCGCAGAAGGTCGCCAATATCCGGTTTGTGAATTCAGGCTTGTCGTTTGTGAAAGAAGAGCGCAACTACGCCAACACCGACGGCTCTGTCATCACGCAGGACTACGTGCGCAGCTGGGTCACGATGTCGTGCACGGCGGTAGCCAATGGTGAGGTCGCGGTGCGTGGTCCTGAAGTTGTGCAGCCGGCCGGTCGTGGCTGGGAGTACGTGCTCGAAGCGGATATCACGGCCAACGCGCCCAAGTGGGCGGGCGAAGCGGCCGAAAAGCTCACCGCAAAATCGGTGGATGTTGGACGCTACGATCTGATTCTGCATCCGTCGCAGCTGTTTCTCACCATTCACGAATCACTCGGACATCCCACCGAACTTGATCGTGTGATGGGCTACGAAGCCAACTACGCCGGCACCAGCTTCATGGCGCCGCCGGAGAAAGTGCTTGGCTCGCTCAAGCTTGGTCCGCCGATGATGAATCTCATTGGCAACCGGTCAGAAGTCGGTGCGCTCGCTACCATCGGCTACGATGATGACGGTGTGATGCCCGATGATTTTCATATCATCAAGGACGGCATTCTCAACGACTTCCAGACCACGCGCGAGCAGGCGCCGTTGCTCAACTGGTGGTACGAGAAAAACGGACAGCAGCCGCGTTCGCACGGCTGCTCGTACGCACAGAGCTGGGCCGACGTGCAGTTCCAGCGCATGCCCAACGTCTCGTTGCAACCCGGTGAAGAAGATCTTTCGTGGGATGATCTGATTGCGGCAACCGATCGCGGCATTGCCATGATCGGCCGCTCGTCGTACTCCATTGATCAGCAGCGATACAACGCGCAGTTCGGTGCGCAGCTGTGTTATGAAGTGCGTAATGGAAAAATCGTTGGTCAGCTCAAGGATGTTGCGTATCAAATGCGCACACCCGACTTCTGGAACTCACTCGATATGCTCGGCGGCAAGTCGAGCTACGAGTTTGGCGGCACCTTTAACGACGGCAAGGGACAACCATCACAGGCCAATGCCGTGAGTCATGGATGTCCGCCGGTGCGCATCAAGAATATCAACGTGATTAACACGGGACGGTCGCTGTGAGCCGCCGCATCGGATCTGATTCCGGCGCACCACGCCGGCTCATGCACGCGCGCCTGAACAACGCGATGGCCGCCAACGGTGTGCTCGGCGAAGCTGACGCGCAATCAGTGGTGGAACGCGCGGTCAGGCTTTCCAAGGCAGATGCGGTGAACATTTCGGTGCAGAGCGGGCGCGAAACCAACTTGCGCTTTGCCGACAACCAGCTGTCTACCGCCGGTGCGACTACCAACACCACCATTCGCGTGGAGAGTGTATTCGGCCAACGACGGGCGTCTGTGGTAACCAATGATCGCACCGACGAGGGATTGCGTCGCGCTGTGGAGCAGTCGGAGGTGATTGCGAAGCTGGCGCCTGAAGATCCCGAGTATCTTGGGCCGCTCGGTGCGCAGACATACACACCGATTCCGGCGTGGTTTGACAGTACCGCTGAGCTGAGTGCCGATGCGCGCGCACAGGCCGCGTTAACTGCGCTGACCAAAGCGAGAGCCGCGAACGATCTGACCGTGGCCGGATACATCGTCTGCAACGCCAGCGCCTCGGCGCTCGGCAACAACGCCGGATTGTTTGCGTATCATCGCAGCACCAACGCCAACTATACGCTCACCGCGCGCACCAACGATGGCACCGGATCGGGGTGGGCGGCGGCCGAAGACAACGATTGGACGCAGATTGATTTTGAAGCGGTCGCACGTGATGCCATCGACAAGGCGCGTCGTTCCGCGAATCCGGTAGCGATTGAGCCCGGTCGCTACACCGTGATTTTTGAACCCGAAGCGACGGCTAACCTCGTATCGGTCATGCGTGGTGCACTGCAAGCGCGTTCGGCCGACGAAGGACGCTCGGCGTTTTCCAAGCCCGGTGGTGGTACCAAGGTGGGTGAGAAGATTCTTGATGAGCGCGTGACGATCTCATCGAATCCGCGCGATCCGCTCGTGCTCGCCGCGCCTTTTGATGGCGACGGATTGCCTGTTCAGGAAGAAACGTGGATTCGCAACGGCGTGCTCGAACAACTGTCGTATTCGCGGTACTGGGCCCAGCGCCAGGGCAAGCCGGTGACCACCGGCGGCAACTCGCTGCGCATGGAAGGCGGTAGCGAGAGTGTGGCGTCTATGATTGCGAACACTGAACGGGGGATTGTAGTCACCCGTTTGTGGTATCTGCGCGCAGTGGATAATCGCACGCTGGTGTATACCGGACTTACGCGTGACGGCACGTTTCTGGTGGAGAACGGCAAGATCGCGCGTTCCATCAAGAACTTTCGCTTTAATGATTCGCCGCTGTTCATGCTCAACAATCTTGAAGCCGTGGGACCGGCGGTGCGTACCGCAGGCGGTGGCAGCCTGGTGATGCCGGCCATCAAGGTGCGCGATTTCAACTTCACCAGTTTGTCGGACGCGGTGTAGTCAATTGCGTTAGCTTTTGTTTATCGCCTGCCCATTCGGCTGCGCGGAGCCTCGTGACGCAGTTGTCCGGGTGCCTTTTTCACTTGCGACAAGGAGTTCTGCCACGTGGCACGAAAGCCCAACTACGATTTTGAGCGTCGGAAAAAAGAACAGGATCGAAAGAACAAGAAAGAAGCAAAGCGTGAAGAGCGGGCGCGCCGGAAGGCCGCTGGCCTTGGTGAAGAAATCGAAGGCATGGTGCAGGATGAAAACGGCGATTGGGTCATGGTTGAAGTAGACCCTGATGCAGACGATCAGGCCGACGGTGATGGCGGCGACGAAAACGACGACATCCAGCAGCCGGCCTGACGCCGAGCCGCTTATTTGAGAGAAGCAGTCGCGACTCGCACACGCATTGTGTCGCCCGGTACGGTCCAGGCAAACCAGAGCTGATCGCCGGAGCGCACCATGCGTGGGAAACCACTGCGGCGACTGGGGTCCACGCGCGATACCACAACGGCGGGCGAGAGCTTACCGTCTGCCGCGACACGTCGCACACGCACTTCGCTGCTGTCTGACGTGCGTTCCATCCACATCACGAGTGGCAGTGCGTTGTCGTCAAGCACGACTGTTGTGCGACCGATCGGATCTCCGTCGTCCACGCGCATTGCCGCACCAAAGGTGGCGCCGCCATCAACGCTCACTGCGACACGAACCCGCGCCGTGTCCTGCGCGCCCGTGAACCACGCAACGGCGACCGTATCACCTCGCGACGCCACACTGGGTCCGTTCACCGGACACGCCTCAAAGTGCCAGTTGTCGGCGTGCACCGTGCCGGGCTCGCTCCACACACCATTCACTTCGCGCAAGATGGAAATATCGCGGATTTCCTCTTCGGTGCGATCGCGGTACACGATCACGCGTCCGCTGGCGGTAGCCGCGCTCGACGTCTGACAGCAATCACACGCACGCGCATCGAGCAGTGTTTCCGGCGTTGGTGCGGGATCGCTGCCGATTACCGTGGTGCGGATTGTCATTTCACGCGCGCTATCGGGCATGGCCGTCTTGCGTCCGTCCAACCACACCGCGCCGATCGCGTCGCCGCCGGCTGCCCACAACGAGACAAAGCCATGCTCGGCCTGGAGGCCGTCGTTGTGAGGGGTGCGAGCCGGCTCCCACGATGCGCCATTGTCACGCGAACGCGCGATGCGCACGCCGTAGGCATAGGTGCCCGCCCCTTCGCGTTCGAGCCAATGTGCGGCCAGGTCGCCATTGTCGAGCACGGTCATGCTGGAGAAGTCCGCCCAGTTCACAAACAGTGGTTTCCCGCGCGCGATGTCCCGCGGCGGGCTCCAGCTGGAGTTTTTGAGCGTGGCAAACCGCAAAGCGTGTGATGTGCTGTCCACCCGTTCGGTCCAGCTCAAGTGCACCACACCATCACCGGCCACCACGAGATTTGGCGTGCCGGCATGATCAGGGACCGGCGACTGGTGCTCGGCCACCGCGCCAATGGGCGCCGGCGCACCGGGCGCGGAATCGCCCGGAGAGGCACATGCCGAAGTAAAGCCGAAGACGCAGACAGCTCCGAGAACCGCTGAGTGTGAGCTGATGAGAGCTTGTGTGTGTCGCGAAAGTGGCATCACAGTGAAGTTCGGAGCGATGTGATTGCTGCAGGGGTCATCAGGTAATATGGCATCAATTCTGAGGGTTCGGCGAACTTCTGAGCGGCGCGACCCGGAGTGATGAGCGGCAGTGTGGGCGATGTTGCGCGGCTCGTCGATACAGAGATGCGGGTGATCCCACCAGTCCAACGGTTTGCGCGGGTGCTGCGTCCCCATGCGTACGCGACACCGGGAAAGTTCCCTGAGTCGCATTAACGACCGTCGTTTGCCTTCGTCTACTGTGCTTGTGAATACTCTACGATCTCTGGCCCTCGGGGCCCTGCTACTTGTGCTCGGCCTGGCTTCGCCGCTGCACGCACAAGGTGTCGACATCATCCGCGGACGCGTAACGGGCCCGGATGGCTCTGGAATTCCCAATGTGACGGTGACGGCGACCACGCTGGAAGGTCAGGTAAACCGCCGCGTGACCACCGACCGCAACGGCCGCTATACGATCTCCTTTCCGGGTGGCGAAGGCGACTATTGGGTGAGCTTTAATGCCATTGGACTGGCCCCGCGCCGTTATCAGGTAAAGCGAGTCGCTGACGAGGAAATCCTCATTGCTGACGCCCGCATGACGCCGCAGCCGTTCAGCATTGATGCCGTTACGACGACGGCGCGGGCCCCGGTCAGCCGCGGTGATACGATTGGCGATGTGGGTGGCAATGAACAGGATCTGCTCTCGGGCGTTGATCCGGGGCTGCTGAGCGCGGCGCAAATGGGTGACCTCGCGGCCATGGCGTCAGCCATTCCAGGGGTGCAGCTGATTCCGGGGGCCGATGGTGGTGCCGATCAGTTCTCGGTGTTCGGACTTGGTGGTGACCAGAACAATACCCAGCTCAATGGTCTGAACTTCGGAGACGGCAGTATCCCGCGCGATGCGCAGGTGTTCACGTCGTTCAACTCATCGCCATACGATGTGTCACGCGGTGGATTTTCGGGCGGTCAGATCACGTTGCGCACGCGTTCGGGTTCCAACTTCATGCGTCGCAATATGAGCTCCAATCTCGAAGCGCCGCAGCTGACCTGGGCCGATCGCGTGGCGCGAGCCACTGGCCAGCAGCCTACCCGTTTGTCGCTCGGTGGAAGCGCGTCCGGTCCTATCTCGCCCGACCGCCTGTTCTACAACAGCTCGTTTCAGTTCGATCGCAACTCAAACGATCTGCAGACGCTGCTCAACACCAACGCGGTGGGATTCGCATCGAATGGTGTCGCGCTCGACTCGGTTTCGCGGCTGCTCGACATTCTTGGCACACAGTCGCTGCCGTCAGGCATTTCGGGGTTCCCGGGACAGCGAATCAATGATCGTGGCAGCTTGTTGGGAAGCATTGACTTTACGCCGCTGAGTTCAGCCCGTGGTAACACGTACTCCCTGGCGTTCTCCGGAAACCTGAATCGCATCCTTCCCACGGGCGGTAACACCGGACTCTCCACGCCGACTCGCAATGGAAAGCAGCTCCGCTACAGCGGATCGCTGCAGCTGCGCCAAAGCGGATTGCTCGGCTTCATGGGAATCCTGACGGAATCTTCGCTGGGCATGAACATCAGCCGGTCGAACAATGACCCGTACTCGTTTCTGCCATCGGCCAGCGTGCGCGTAAACTCACAGTTTGAAGACGGCACGGGCAGCGTGAAGAATCTGCAGTTTGGCGGAAGTCCCAACAGCAATCAGGAAGACGGCAGCTCGGCATACGGGTTTGTGAACACGTTGTCCTGGTTCAGCGACGACAACCGTCATCGTGTGAAGCTCACCACCGAAGCCCGCTACGAAAGTTACTGGGAAGACTTCACGAACAATCAGCTCGGTACATTCTCGTTCAACTCGCTGGCCGATCTTGAAGCGGGAAATCCGGCGTCGTTTACGCGCCAGCTGGCTCCACGTCGTCGCAACGGCAGCATTGGCATCGCCGCCATGTCACTGGGTGACGCTTGGCGTCCTTCCACCGACTTGCAGGTGCAGTACGGTGTGCGTGTGGATGGCAATCGTTTCTTTAACGGACCCACCAGCAATCCAGACGTGATCAGCGCCTTTGGTGTTGACAACGCCGAAGTGCCAAACCGCGTGTATGTTAGCCCGCGCATCGGATTCTCGTGGACCTATGGCACGGCAGATCAGGTAGCGTTTATTCCCGGTCAGGCGCGCGTGCCGCGCGCGATCCTGCGCGGCGGTATCGGTATCTTCCAGAACGCGCCGCGCACTCAGCTTGTACAGGGCGCCATCGACAACACTGGCTTGCCAGGTGGATTGCAGCAGCTCACCTGCTTTGGCGCCGCCGCACCTTCGCCCGATTGGAGCCAGTACCAGGTGGATATCGCGAACATTCCGCTGCAATGTGCCGATGGCACCAACGGAACCGTGTTTGCCAACAGCAATCCCAATGTCTCAATGTTCGCGTCGGATTTTGTGACGCAGCGTTCACTGCGTTCAAATCTGCAGTGGTCGGGTGCGATTCTGAAAAACCGTCTGCGTGCCAGTGTCGATGCCACATACTCGTTGAACTACGGCCAGTCGGGCGGAATCGATCTGAACTTCCCGGCGCAGCAGCAGTTCACGCTGGCCAACGAAGCAGGTCGTCCGGTGTTCGTACTGCCCGGTGAAATTGTACCGGCTACTGGCCAGACGGCCTGGCGCAACTCACGTGTGGTTGATCAGTTCGGTCGCGTCACACAGACGCGCTCGGACCTCAAGTCCGAGAGCAAGCAGCTGTCCATTCGCATTTTCCCGCTGGCGTTCAACTCCAAGTTCCGCTGGAACGCCAACTACACGCTCTCTGATGTGCGTGAACAGTTCTACGGATTCGAGAGCACGGTTGGGAATCCGTTGTCCACCGAATGGGGGCCGGGCAGCTTCTCGCGCCACCAGATCCAGATTGGCTTGAACCGCGAGTTCTTTGAAGCGGTGACTCTGGGCTGGAGCTTCAATATCCGGTCGGGTAGGCCGTACACTCCGAGCATCGTGGGCGACGTGAATGGTGACAGCTACGGCAACGACCGGGCGTTCATCTTCAATCCCGCTGATGTGCGGGCCACTGATCCGGCGCTGGCCAGCAGCCTTGAAACGCTCATGGCCAGCACGAGTGGTCAGGCACGGGAATGTCTGATGGCGCAAATGGGGCAACTGGCCGGCCGCAACTCATGTCAGGGCCCGTGGAATGTGACGGGCAACCTGAATATCAACTTCAACTCCATCCGCGTAGGCTTGCCGCAGCGTGCTCGCTTGAGCTTGCAGGTGCAGAACCCGCTCGGTGGTATCGACCGTCTGGTAAATGGTCAGAATAACCTCAAAGGTTGGGGACAGAATATCTTCCCTGACCGGTCGCTGCTGTTCGTGCGCGGCTTTGATCCGGAAACCAACAGCTACCGCTACGAAGCCAACGAGCGCTTTGGCAATACCAACCCGCAGTTGCTCGCACAACGCGACCCGATCATGCTCACCGCGCAGCTCAGCTTTGACGTAGGCCCAACGCGCGAGCGGCAGCAGCTCATGCAGCAACTTGATCGCGGACGCACACGTCCCGGCAACAAGCCCACGTTGCAGCAGTTGCGCGGCACGGTGAGTGCCGGACTGGTGAATCCGATGGCGCAGATTCTGCAGCAGTCGGACTCGCTGAAGCTCACGCGCGTGCAGGCCGACAGCATTGCCACGCTCAACCGCTGGTACGTAATCAAGTCCGATTCGGTGTGGACGCCGCTGGCGCGCGAGTTTGCTGAACTGCCCGATCGTTTCAATCATGACCTGGCATTCAACAAGTACCGTCGCGGTCGCGAGCAGACGGTGGACATGCTGCTGCGCATTGTCCCGGAGATCAAGAGCTTGCTGAGCGCTGAACAGTATCGGTTGCTGCCCGACCAGCTGGCTTCGTTCATGGATGCACGTTCACTGCGCGCAATCCGCTCCGGCACAGCTGGCGGCGGTGGATTCGGTGGCGGCGGTGGTCGCGGCGGGCGCGATTGATGCGCGACTTCACGAACGATTCACGTTGCATGTCTTCTTATTCCGAGCCCGTCCAGATGCTACGTCAGACAACACGCCACGCAGTGCGCTCACTCTCAGCTCTCGCCTGCAGCGCGTCGCTCTTGATGGCACAGGACTCAGCGCAGGTCGCCGGGGTCGCGATTCCCGTGCGCCAACTCGGTCCGATTGAAGCCAAAGCCGAGCAGTCGTTGGGCAATGTGAACACACTGCGCGCACTGTCCAACGGCAGTGTGTTCATTAATGACGGTGTGCGCCGTCAGATCCTGTTGTTTGATCAGTCGCTCAAGCTTGCCAAGGTCGTAGCCGACACACTCGGAGCGCCACTGCCGTACGGACAGCGCAATGCGGGTTTGCTGCCGTATGTCGATGACTCGACACTCATTGTTGATCCAGCGTCACTGTCACTGCTGGTGCTCAACAAGCAGGGTGAAATGGTGCGCGTGATGTCATTTCCACGCACACGCGATCTAAACTTGCTGGCCAGTGCAAACTTCGGCACACATGCGTTCGATTCGCGAGGCCGATTGATTTATCGCCCGCAGCAGCAGGGTGGTGCGGCGCTCGGAATGCAGTTTGGCGGTGGTGATTTTGGAAACACGCGCAGCACGCGCGGTGGCGGACGCGGTGGCGCGCCATCGACGCCACCCGCAGCCGGTGCCGCTGGTGCCGCAGCCGGTGGTGCGGCAGCGGGTCGCACCACACCGCCCGCTCAATCAGCCGCCGAGATTCGCCGCCAGGTAGCCGCCGTGGCCGAAGATCGTTTCCCCAGCGGCAACAGTGCACAGATCAGTGTTGGTGGAGTGCGCCGCACGCGTTCATTTAACGATCGCAACCTGCCTGACTCCATCCCGATTCTGCGCGCCGATTTTGATACGCGAAAGATCGACACAGTCACCTTTATGCGCGTCACCAATCCCAAGTTTGAAATGAAGCAAACTGAAGACGGTGGCACGCAGGTGAATGTGAAAATGAATCCGCTGCCGCAGAACGACGACTGGGCGCTCATGGCCGACGGTTCGGTGGCTGTGGTGCGCGTGCTTGACTATCGCATTGACTGGTTCAAGCCCGATGGCACGCTGGAGCGCTCGGAGCCGTTGCCCTTTGACTGGAAGCGCATCACCGATGATGACAAAACGCGCATGGTGGATTCGCTCAAGGAAGCGGCCAAGGAAGCCACCGAGCGTGCGCAGCAGATGATGATGGGCGGACCACGTGGTTTCCGTCCTGGCTTCGAGCCGGTGGAACCGGAGTTGCTGCCCGACTACTATCCGCCGCTGCGGGCCGGTACGTCGCTGGCCGACTACGACGGCAACCTCTGGCTGCTGCCGGCCACTTCCACGCTGGTAAGTCCATTGGCGGCGCTTTCGGCGCGTGTCCCGGGCGGACTGCCGGGCGCCGCGGGTGGAGCGGCTGCGGCCGGATTGGCCTACGACGTGGTGGATCGAGCGGGAAAGATTATCGAGAGGGTGCAGATTCCTGCCGGTCGTACCATCGCAGGATTCGGGCCCGATGGCATCGTATACCTGTTAGAGCGCAAAGGTCGCGACGTGTTTCTCGAGAAGGCGCGCCGGCTGCCGCCGCAGTAAAGGCTGCTCGCAGTAACCCCGCAGGAGCCGCCCCAAACAGCGCGCCCGTCACGTGGAAACGTGGCGGGCGCGCGTTCGCGTTACCTTCCGACAGGCTGTGGAGTACAAACAGCCAGTGTCCGTACATTGCTCACGCAGGCGCACCTTGGGCGCGATTCCGCGCCGTGCGCCTCGCTTCCAAAACCAGTCAGGTTTCTTGCCATGTTTGATTGTTTCCCGTTCCGTTCCGCTCGGCGTACTGTATTGCACACCGCATGTGCCCTCAGCGGAGCGCTTGCCTTGCTGGCAACATCGGCCGCTACGCAGTCGCTTCAGGCACAGGCAGCGTCGTCGGCCGACGCCAAGCCTGCACCGGAGATCTATCTGCGCGCGCCGGAAAACAACGCGGTGGTGGGCCCCTCGTTCAGCGTGCAGTTTGGCTTGCGCAACTACAGCGTTGCGCCAGCGGGTGTGAATATCAACGGAACCGGTCACTTCCACATTCTCATCAATGTGGAGCCGCCCGCTGTAGGCGCAGTCATTCCTGCTGATTCGCTGCATCGTCACTTTGGCGGTGGACAAATCGAGACCACACTCCAGCTCGCCCCGGGCACCTACACGTTGCGCGCTGTGCTGGCCGATCATGAGCACAAGGTGATCAGTCGGGAACTGATTTCATCGCCCGTACGAATCACGGTGCGCAGTCGCGACTGAGCGACGTGGCAGTGAGGCGCCTCCTGCTACAGGTACGGCGCCCCCAGCCTCGCTATACCATCACGCAAACGCACGGGCAGTGAGCGCGCTTTCAGCTCGGCGCGCGTCACCGGGCGCGCGCTGGCAATGCGTGCATCGATCAGTGCGTCCAGCTGGGCCGTGAGTTCGGGACTATAACATTCGAGGTTGAACTCGAAGTTGAGCAGGAAGCTGCGGGCGTCCCAGTTGGTTGACCCCACCAGGCACCACTGTCCGTCCACGGTGAACGCCTTGGTGTGGTCGAACGGTGGAGGCGATCGAAATACGCGGACTCCCTTTTCCAACAGCGGACCAAACTGTGGCGTCATTGCCCAGTCCATTACGGGAATGTTGCTGCGGTCGGGAATCACCACTTCAACGATGACGCCGCGCATTGCCGCAATCTGCAGCGCACGAAGCACCACGTCATCAATCAGGAAGTACGGCGTGATGATGCGCACATGATGTGTTGCGGCCGACAACGCGCCCAGCACAAGTTCAAGAATGTTCTCGATGTCGGAGTCAGGGCCATCGGGCACACCGCGCGACACGATATTGCCTACTCTGCCGAGTCGTGGAAACCACGGGTCCCGATCAAGCGCTTCGCGCGTTACAAACGCCCAGTCCACAGCGAACGCGCGCTGCAGCTCATACACAACGGGCCCCTGCACACGAAAGTGAAGGCATCGCACCGGATCGCTCGGCTGCTTTTCCAGCCAATGACCCACGCGGATATTCATTCCGCCGGTGAAGCCCAGCTGTCCGTCGATCACCAGAATCTTTCTGTGGTTGCGCAGGTTCGCGTAACGGGCAAAGCGAGGCAGACGCGTGGGCAGAAACGTCGCAACGGGAATGCCCGCGGCGCGCAGTCGCACCACCATTGACGGCCGCGAATATCGCGATCCGACATCGTCAATCAACACACGCACCTGCACACCGCGCGATGCGGCTGCGGAGAGCGCATGCAGGAATACTTCGCCCGCCTCGTCGTTGTCGAAGATGTAGCTCAGCAGCGTAATCGTGTGCTTTGCCTGGCCAATGGCCTCAAGCATTGCCGGATACGCCTCGCCACCGTTCTGCAGCAACTCAATCGAGTTGCCCGGTAACAGGGGATTCGCTGTCGCCTGATAGCCCAGTCGCGCCAGTCCCGGCAGTGTCGGGTGCGACGCCGCCAACGCATGCAAAAAGTCGCCACCGGCCTGCGCCGACCGCAGTTCGCCGGTATCGCCGAGAATCGGCTCGCGCTGCATGGCCGACGCCGCACGCCTGATGCGGTTGATGCCAAACGAAACGTACAGCAGCGAGCCAACCACCGGTGCAAGCCACGCCAGCCCAACCCAACCAATGACAGCAGGCACCTGTCGCTTTCGCAGCACAGCATCAACTGTGACGCCGATGGCGCCAACGATATGGCCAAACGACACCAGCACCGGCCACAGGTCCGACAGGAAGGCGAGCATGTGCTTCATGATGCAGGGCAACTGTCTGTGAGACAATGGCGGTGCGTGTCGCCAAGGCAGTAATTTGGGTGCATGCCAACTCGTCAGGTCGTAAAAATCAACCCGCTCAACGCCGAGTCGCCGCTCGAAGCGCTGCAGGCACCCGTTACGTCTACCGCGTTGCACTATGTGCGCACCAACTTTCCCATCCCGTCAATTGCGCGGGCGCAGTACGCTCTCTCCGTCACGGGCGCTGTAGCGGAGTCGCGTTCGCTCGCGTATGACGCGCTGCGCCACATGCCGCAGCATGAGGTCACGGTCACGATGGAATGTGCAGGTAATGACCGATTGGGACTGTATCCGCTACCGGCCGGCGAACCGTGGCGCAGCGGAGCCGTGAGCACCGCGACCTGGCGCGGTGTGCGCCTGCGAGACGTTCTGGATATGGTGCAACCGCACGACGATGCGCTGGAGGTCGTGGCGTCTGGCGCGGATCGCGGGCCGCGTGAAGACGCAGATTCGCCGCACGATGTCACCTTTGAACGGGCACTGCCCATTGCCGCGGCTCGACACGACGATACCCTGTTGGCACTCGAAATGAATGGTGAGACGTTGCTGCCGGAGCACGGCGCACCGGTTCGCCTTGTGGTACCCGGATGGTACGGCATGGCCAACGTAAAGTGGGTTACGCAGCTCCGTGCAGTTACCGAGCCATTCACGGGATATTTCCAGCGCAAGCGCTACGTATATCGTGAACACACGGGTGAGCGCGCGGTCACGCGCACGTTGGTGAAGTCCATGATCGTCTCTCCTGCCACTGATGTGACGCTGAAGGCGGGTGCGCGCTGTGTGGTGAAAGGTTGGGCGTGGTCAGGACACGGTGACGTTGCGCGCGTTGACGTAGCGGTAGGCGGCGGCGACGAGTGGCACGCGGCCGAACTGGACAAGCCGGTGGGCGAATATGCCTGGACACCGTGGTCGTTCGAAACGCCAACGCTCCAGCCCGGGAGACTGGTGTTGCGCAGTCGGGCCACCGACACTGCAGGATTTACACAACCCGACGTGGCGGAGTGGAACGCCCTTGGCTACGGCAACAATGCCGTCCGGCCGCTGGTGTTCAATGTGCAACTCACGTAGCGCGGCAACGCAAACGCACCCTGTCGGCTCCCCGTAAGCATAGACGGGTAGTACCATACAACAGAGTCATTCTTCTCGCGGTCGGCCAGGCACATCACGCAGCCGTCCGCTCCACTGTCACCCACGGCGGATCTCAGATGGACGTACTCGTGAACACCGATAGCAGTGTCGAAAACACCGCAGCGCTCTCAGAGCATGTTGAGTCAAACCTGCGCTCTGCACTTGAGCGATTTGCCAGCCGTCTGACCCGCGTAGAGGTGCACCTCAGCGACGAAAACAGTCACAAGCACGGCGCGGATGACAAACGTTGCGTCATTGAAGCGCGCATCGCCGGCCGACAGCCCACGGCGGTGACGCACAACGCCCCGGACATCGACAAAGCGGTGGCCGGGGCGGTAGACAAACTCAAGCGTGCGCTGGATACAGTGTTCGGCAAGCTCGCGACGCACTAGTTAGCGGCACGGGCAACCTGTTCCACCTGCTCCATGACACGCAGCAGGTTGCCGCTCCAGATCTTCTCGATCTGCTCTTCTGTATATCCGCGGCGAACCAGTTCCAGCGTCACGTTGAACGTGTCGCTGGCACTGCGCCAGCCTTCCACGCCGCCGCCGCCATCAAAGTCTGAACTGATACCGGCGTGATCAATGCCGATGCGCTTCACCACGTAATCAATGTGGTCGGCGAAGTCGGAAATAGTGGCCGCCGGATCGGCGGGATAGCGACGCGCCGTGATGTCTTCCTGCTTTGACAAAAACTCATTGCGACGTGCATCGGGCAGCGCTGCAATTGCCGCTGAGATGTCGCGATTGTTGGCGCCGGCCACACCATACTCTTTGCGCAGCGCATCAATGGCTGCCTGACGCATCGCGTTCTTTTCCGGATTGCACTTCACATACGAGTTGAACGCCACGAGCTGAATCACGCCGCCGTTGGCCTTCATGGCGTCCAGCTGCTCGTCATCAAGATTGCGACTGTGATTGCAGATCGCCCGCACGCCCGAGTGCGATGCAATGATGGGCGCCTTGGTTATTGCGACCGTCTGCAGCATGCTCGCCTTTGACGGGTGCGAGATGTCAATCATGATGCCGAGCTTGTTCATCTCGGCGATAACTTCGCGGCCGAGCGGGCTTAAACCGTTGTGCAACCACACATTGTCACGTTCGCCGGTGTTGGAATCCGACAGCTGGCTGTGACCGTTGTGGGCGAGCGACATGTAGCGCCCACCGAGTGCGTGAAACTGCCGCACATTGGTAATGTCGCTGCCCACGGGAAAGCCGTTTTCAATCCCGATGAACACCACTTTGCGTCCGCTGGCGTGAATGGCGCGCGCTTCGGCAGCGGTGCGTGCGAGACCGACACGCGTTGGTGCGATGGTGTCGGTCAGGCGGTGAATCGCGGCAAACTTCTCCATTGCCGTGGCCTTGGCGCGGGCGAATCCTTCGGCATTCAGCTCGGCGGATTGGCCTACATACACAATAAGAAACGCCGCGTCCAACCCCCCTTCTTCCATCTTGGTGAGGTCTACCTGCGTGCGCGGCAGCCGATCGGCGTAGTTGGGCGCGTTGCGCTGGAAGTTGGCCGGGCTGATGTCCACGTGCGTATCCAGCGTCATGACGCGCTCGTGAATGGCCCGGGCGCGTGCAACCATGGCCGGATCATCCGATGCTCGTGGCTGGGCGGACAGTGTGGCGAACGCCGGGGCGGCCACAGCCAATGCGGCCAGTAGCGCGCCGGGGCGCAGGGTGCGTAGCGAGTGAAACATGGTGCCTGCCAGTGTAAGGATCAGCGGAGAATGCCTCTCAACAAACTACGTGCGCGGCGGGTGACGCGTTGGTTGGCCCGACCGCCTCGAACCGCCATGCGAGCAGTGATACGCGACCAGCACAACAGCGGGAAACGACGCATATTCAACGCCTCGCCCCTCTCTCCCGGAGTGCTCTCCCATGCCTGCCTTGCAGCTGGATATCTCCCACATGACGGTTTCCCACATGCCTGATTTGCTTCGACGTGCCGCACTCACCGTCACTGCGTGCGCTGCGGCCGGCGCGTTGGTGGCACTCATGCCCGCGGCAGCGCCTGCCCATGCGCAGCTGCACGCGCAAACCGTCGCGCCGCCCACGCCGGAGCCTGTGCGCTTTGCCCGCTACGCGCACGTGGCCAACGACGGACGCATTGCGTTCACCTATCAGGACGATATCTGGCTGGCCAACAGCGATGGCAGCAACGCTACCCGTCTCACGTCACATGTGGCGCGTGATATCATGCCGCGTTTTTCGCCTGATGGTGCGTGGATTGCTTTCACCAGCAATCGCATGGGCAACAATGATGTGTATGTGATGCCGGTAACGGGCGGCGAACCGCGTCAGCTGACATGGCACAGCGGCGATGATCA
Organism: Gemmatimonas sp.; assembly: GCA_011390805.1. Taxonomy (GTDB): domain Bacteria; phylum Gemmatimonadota; class Gemmatimonadetes; order Gemmatimonadales; family Gemmatimonadaceae; genus JAABRT01. The sequence goes on from JAABRT010000004.1 coordinate 38,540, forward strand.
GGCCATGTACTGGACGCCCGACGGAAAAGAGGTGGTGTTTACGTCGGGCCGTGGTGTGAACATGTGGGGCTCCCCGCTGTACCGTGTGGCGCTCGACGGCACGATCCCGCGCGCCATGTCCATGGATGCCGGCCGCAGTGGCATGATCAAGCAGGATGCCACGATGGTGGCCTTCAACCGCTCTGTTCCGTCGTACTGGCGCAAAGGTTATCGCGGCAACAACAACGCCGATATTGCGGTGCAGGATCTGCGCACCGGTGAAATCACCGAGCTCACCGATCTCGATGTACAAGAGTATCAGTCACACGTGCACGATGTGCATCCGATGTGGGGCGCAGATGGTCGCATCTATTTTGCATCGGAGCGCGATGGTACGTTCAATATCTGGCGCATTGCGGCGACAGGTGGTGCACCGGAGCAGGTGACAAGGCACAATGATGACGGCGTGCAGTTTCCGTCCATCTCGCCCGACGGAAAGCGCGTGATTTACGAAAACGGATTTGCGCTCTGGACGCTTGACGTACCGTCAGGGACACCGCGCAAGATTGATATCCGCATGGCTACCGATCCCAAGGAGAATCATTGGGGGGTGATTGCGGCCAATAATCGCACTGACGGCTTTACCGTTTCGCCATCGGGTGATTACATCGCGGTTGATGTGCACGGAGATATTGTCACGGTGCCAACCGAAAAGGGTGTTGGTGAAATGACCCGTGTGACCTCGTCGCCCTGGCGCGAACGCAGTCAGACGTGGTCACCCGATGGTCGTCACATCGCGTACATCTCCGATGAAACGGGTGAAGAGGAGATCTGGTTGTGGCAGCGTGCATCTGGTGAACGCCGGCAGCTCACCACGCACGAATCCATCAAGGGCGATCTCACCTGGTCATCTGACAGCAAAAAGCTGGCCTTTACGGCCGACAATCGGCTGTGGGAAATGGACGTTTCGCAGGGTGCAGCGCGTGAACTCGCACACAATCCCGCGGGCGGTTATTCCATTGCGCAATACTCGCGGAGTGGACGTGAGTTGCTGTACACGCGTCGTGATGATGATCAGAACTCCGAGGTGTACCTGTTCGACATTGCCGGCAAGCGCGAATACAACCTGTCGGATAATCCGTTTGCCGATGGCAATCCTGTAATCACGCACGACGGCAAGCATGTCGCGTTTACTTCGTCGCGCGATGGTGGTACCAACCATATCTACATCGTGTCATTGGCGCGCCGCGCCGAAGATCCGGGCGATCCGCTGGTGCGTGAGCGTCTCAAGCGCGCCAGCGGTCGTTCAGAGCGTGCCGACAGCAGTGCAGGTGGTGATGCGCGCGGTGACAATGCTGCTGCGACAGCAACCACAGCGGCCATTGCCGTTGATACCGTTGGAATAGCGCGCCGCGCTATCCAGCTCACGAGTGGCGCCGGCAGCGCGGGCAACCTGTTTTTGTCGCGTGATGGTCGCGCCATTCACTTCACGGTGAGCGGTGGCTCCGGTGATGACGCCAACGGGTTGTTCAGCATTGGCCTGGACGGACAGAATCGCCGTCGTGTGGCGGCTGGCAGTTTCCCCGGACTCACCCCAACCGCCGACCGGCGCATGGTGTTTTTCCGGCGTACCGCAGGCGGTGGAAACGGTGATGGTCCCCCCACCACCAACGGCGCAGAGGTGCACAAGCTCACCATCGCCACACCGCAGCGCACCGAGCGTGTTGACTTTGATTTTGATGTGCGTGTAGACCGGCGTGCCGAGTGGCGTCAGCTGCTGGCCGAGTCGTGGCGTGTGATGAAGTACCGCTTTTATGACGCGGAGATGCACGGCCGCGACTGGAATGCCATCTGGCGCACGTACGAACCGATGCTCGATCACGTTGGCACCAACGAAGATGTGTACGATCTGGCCAACGAAATGATCGGTGAACTCAACGCGTCGCATACGGGCGTGAGCGGTCCACCCACGCGTCCCATGCCGCGCATTGCGCAAACGCGATTGCTCGGCATGGAGCTCGAAGCCGACAACCAGTCGGGGCGCTATCGCATTTCGCACATTCACAGCGACGGACCGGCCGACAAGGAATGGTTGGCGCTTGCCGTTGGTGACTACGTGTTCAGCATTGATGGAGAAGACACCAAAGCGGGCGACAACTACTGGCGCACGCTCAGCAATGCGCTCAACGAGTATGTACCGGTGCGAGTGGGCAAGCGCGCTGACGGAACTGACGCAAAGACTGTGCGCATTGCCACCGTGACGTCGCTCAGCAACATCAAGTATGACGAGTGGGTGGCGCAGCGCCGGGCCATTGTTGATCGCGAAACCAACGGACAGATCGCGTACGTACACATTCGCAGCATGAACCAGCCGTCGCTGGCCAAGTTTCGCAACGAGATCAATCAGTTCAGCAACAAGGCCGGTATCATTGTTGATATCCGCTTTAATGGTGGCGGCAACATCGACCAGGAACTCATCGACATTCTTGAGCGCCAGCCGTATCAGTTCTGGAATAACCGCAGTGGATCACGGGCATGGGGCCGTCGTCCGCGCCAGGCCATTGCCGGTCCCAAGGTCATGCTGGTGAATGCGCGCTCGGGTTCCGACTCGGAGGTCACCCCAATGGCGTTCCGTCAGCTCGAGCTCGGACGCATTGTGGGCAACCCCACAGCAGCTGCCGTGATTGCCACGGGTAGCTACACCCTCATCAACGGCGGCAGCATCCGCACACCGGGCTCACTCGTGGTGACGTACGATCCGAGCAAGCCCAACAACTATGGTGTGAATCTTGAAAACTACGGTGTGCCGCCCGATGTCTGGGTACAGAACACGCCCATGGACGAGTTGGCGGGGCGTGATCGTGAGCTGCAGGAAGCGATTGCCGAAGCCATGCGCATGCTGCGCGCCGCTCGGGCAGCCAATGAGGAGGATGCGGGTGCACCGTAAGGCGCGTTTTGTGGTTGCTGGTGCAAGAGCACGTGTGTTGCTGTTGTGCGGGAGTGTTGCAGTGGTTGCAGCCTGTGCCGGTCGTGCCGGGTCGTCTGATTCGTCAGACGGCGCGGTGCTCACCGCAGCTGACGCAGCGGCCGCGTTGGAGAAGTGCTGTGGTGACAGCGCGGTGGGCGTGGCACTGCGCATTGCGTCAGACTACAAGGAGCCCAGCATCACAACGCGCCGCTTTACTGCCGATCAGTTCTGGCAGGCGGCGCAACCGATGGCGGAGTACGCACGGTTTGATGTGGCAACAGTGGGGCGGTCGGCGCAGAATCGCCAGCTTCGCACCATCACCATTGGCAGCGGGCCCACCAAGGTGCTCGTGTGGTCGCGCATGAATGGTGGTGAATCTGCAGGTACGATTGCGCTCGCTGATATCGTGCGATGGTTTGCCAATACACGCAACGAAGATCGCGACATTGACTTGCGTGAGCGTCTGCTTTCAGGGCTCACAATCGTGCTGTTGCCAATACTCAATCCCGATAGCGCGGATAGTGTTGCCACTGAGGGTGCGCTGTCGGCATCAGAAGGTGCACCTCTCGTGGAATCAGAAGTGCGCGTGCTCACTGCGGTGCGTGATAAGTTGCAACCGCACTTTGATATTGGATTGGTGGATCGCGGTGCACGCGCCTCTGCCGCGGCAGCGGCGATTACGTTGCTGGCTCAACGCGGCGCACCAGCGCCAAGCAACGGCGGCGCCGATGAACGTGCGCAGCGCGCCGCGGCCACGCTCGCCAAGTCCTTTCTTACGGAACTGCCGGGTCGCGTTGCACGATATGCTAACGCAGGCGATCTGCCCGTGCTGAGCAAACTGATTACAGACGCAAGCGTGAGTACAGTAGTGGTAGCCAGTGGTAATCTTGAGGCGGACCCGCAGCACCAGCGATTGCGTTCGCTGCACGTGGCAGCGCTGCTGTCCGTATTCGATGCAATGGCTACCGGCGCATACACAGGCGCGAACGCAGCGATATATGATCAGCTGCCCGCCTCCTCGGCAAACATCGTTCCCACATCGCGCTGATTGCGGTGTTGCAGCGCTAAGGTAGTGTTGCGCTGCTGCGCCGGCGTTTTTGCGATACCCCGATGTTTTTGCGCTACTTCGGCGCCGCAGCGCTACGCCGGCAGATCGTCCGGTGTGCGCGCGGGCAGCATTTCCGCATTGCCTGACAGATGCGGTGTGACGGCGCGCCGTTCCATGCCGCGCAATCGCTCGTAGTTTTCCCGCATAAGCGAGACGACCGCCGGCACATCGTGCACGCTCCGGATGGGGAAGCTCACCCATCCGGTGTTGGGTAGAATGTGATGCGGGTAAGCTCGTCCCGATGACACCAGCAACCGGCGTTCCTTTACGGGGAACAGCAGGTCGGCCATGCGGTCTCCATGCAAGTGACCGATTTCGCGATGCTGCACACGAAACTCGATGCCGCCGAACTTGTGCGGCTGCACGGTGACTCCTTCCCACGCACCAACGATTTCCGCGATGCGCTGACTGATGGGATTCGGCATAATCTCCTCCCGGGCAACAGCGAACTGACGCACCCGACATGAATGCGATGGCTCTTGCCAGCGTCGCGTCATCGCGACACGCAGATCATGCAGCGTGTTTTCCATTTCCGCCATATGTCGCAGGAGATAGATGGCTGGACTGCCCGCTGCATTGTGCGGTGGTGAAACATTCGTGATTGTTCGGAAATGACTTTGCTCACTTCAAAACCACGCGTGGCCGTAATCGGCGGCGGCATCATTGGTGCCGCGGCTTCCTGGCGTCTCGCGCAACGCGGCTGCGTGGTTGATCTCATCGATGCGGCCGCTACATCGCCTGCGCACCGTCCGGCCACATGGGCGTCGGCCGGCCTCCTGGCTCCCGGCGTTGAGGCCGAGCCGAGTGAAGAGGCGCTGCACGCGTTGTGTGAGCGCAGTGTGACGCTGTGGCCGGAGTTCGCGCGCGAACTCGAATCGGCATCAGGGTGTGCGCTGGACTTCCGCGAGTCAGGCTCACTGGTGGTCGCGCTCACACGTGACGACGTGGCCCGCTTGCAGCACGCGCAGCGCTTTCACGAAGCGCTGGGCACAGTGCAGCAGTGGCTGTCACGTGAGCAGGTGGCGCAACGGGAGCCAAATCTTGCGGGTACCGTGCTGGCTGCACGCTATCTTCCCAACGATCGGCAGGTGAATCCCCGTTCCGTGTTGCAGGCGTTGCATCAGCTGCTGCCCAAGCTCGGCGTGCGTGTGCACAAAGGTCTTACGCGTGCTGTCACGCTTTCCGGGCCAGCGGCGCAGGTGCATGGTGATGACTGGTCAATCACTGCCGACATAATTGTGCTGGCAACTGGCGCCTGGTCTCGTGAGATTGATGGCTTGCCCGACGGGTGGCGACCACCGGTACATCCGGTAAAGGGACAGATGCTGTCAGTGGCTATGCCTGACAATGCACCGTTGCTCAAGCATGCGGTGTTCACGCCGCGCATTTATCTGGTCCCGCGCAGCGATGGCGAGCTCGCGATCGGTGCCACGGTTGAAGACCGTGGCTTTGATTCTGATATCACAGCTGGTGGCATGTTGCATTTGCTCGAAGCCGCCTGGCGGGTACTGCCGGCGATTGAGAGCGCGCGCGTGATTGATACCTGGTGCGGCTTTCGGCCCGGTTCCCGTGATGACGCGCCGCTGCTTGGATTCCATTCCGATCGGTTGATGGTAGCGACGGGTCACTATCGCAATGGCATTCTGCTCGCACCGGCCACGGCTGATGCGGTGGCAGAAGCCGTATGTACCGGTAGTGCGCCAAGCTGGATTGATTCGTTTTCGCCTCACCGCTTTGATGAGGCCAAGGAGCCTGAACATGTCTGATGGGTTGCACACAACCGTTACGGTAAACGGCAGTGCACATACGCTGCCTGAACCCACCATCGCGGCGGCGCTGGCAGTGCTGGATCTTGCTGCAGACACAACGCACGTTGCGATTGCACTCAATGATGCGGTCGTGCGGCGCGCCGAGTGGGATGGCTGCACACTCAAGAACGGTGATCGTATGGAAATCATTACGGCGGTGGCCGGTGGATGAACTGATCATTATGAATGCGCATCATGTACCGGTTACCTGCTTGCTGCGCCCATGCGGGACGCAATCATGAAAGCTGGGGCTGGCGATGACACATTCATGCTGGGTGGCGAGACTTTCGGCTCACGGTTGCTGCTGGGCACAGCGGGCTACCCCAATCGCGATACGTTGCTGGCGTCGCTGGCGGCGGGTGAGCCGGAGCTGGTGACCGTTGCGGTTCGTCGCATAACACTGGGAACGAGTGGCGAATCACTACCGGCACTGCTCGGCGCTCGCTACCGGCTGCTGCCCAACACCGCCGGATGTTTTACGGTGCGCGACGCGGTACTCACGGCACAGTTGGCACGTGAAGCACTGGGTACATCGTGGCTCAAGCTTGAGCTCATAGGCGATCGTGAGACGCTGTATCCTGATGTGATGCAGCTGGTGCAAGCGGCCGAGCAGTTGGTAAATGACGGCTTTACCGTGTTGCCGTACTGCACCGACGATCCGGTGGTATGTCAGCGATTGGCTGATGTTGGATGTGCGGCGGTGATGCCTCTGGCGTCACTGATCGGATCGGGGCGCGGTGTGCTCAATCCGTCAGCACTTGAGCAGTTGTGCGCGCGAAGTCCGGTACCGGTGATTGTTGACGCCGGGATTGGTACTGCGTCGCACGCCACGCTGGCCATGGAGCTCGGGGCAAGTGCAGTGCTGGCCAATACGGCGGTGGCCAAAGCCGACCAGCCGGTACTCATGGCGGCAGCGTTGCGCGATGCCGTGCGCGCCGGGCGTGCCGCGCGATTGGCTGGTCGCATTCCGGAGCGCTATTTCGCCGACGCCTCGAGCCCGGAGATCGGTCTCATTGGCAGCTGACGAACTGCACGTACTGCACGTAGCGCACGTACCGCACGTTCTTCCGTCGCCGCTGTGCGTGATCACCGACCGGCATCGCAGCGCGAACGTGCTGCCAGCTGTGCTGCAAATGGCAGTGCGCGGCGGCGCGCGCTGGATCCGTGTGCGCGAACCAGACCTGGAGCTGTCCGCGTATGCGTCGCTCTGTCATCTGCTCATTCGTGCGGTAGACGACGCACGCGTGACATGGAGCGTTCGTCCTTCAGCGTATCTGCTGTTGCGCAGCGCCTGGCCGGAGTTGCGGTTGGGCGTGCATCTCACGTCACACGACGCACCGTGGCGTGCGGGCGATCATGACATCCTGCTTGGACGATCTGTACATGTGGACGATGGCGTTCATGCTGGGCCGGATGAACGGTCCGCCACGATAGTTACCCGGAATGCCGCGCCACCTGCGGGGCGTGATGAGCAGCTGGACTATCAGCTCCTGGCGCCAGTCTTTCGCACAGCATGCAAGCCGGATGCGCAACCAACGGGGGTGGCAGCGATCACCCGCTTTGTTCGTGCCAGCGATACGCCCGTGATTGCACTTGGAGGCGTGACTCCGCACAATGTTGCCGATTGCCTGATGGCCGGTGCGTCTGGTATTGCCGTGTGTGGTGGTGTGATGGAGAGCGACACGCCTGAGAACATGGCTGCGGCATATTTGCGCAAGCTTGCAAATTTTGCAGACAAGCAATAAAAACGCGGGGACGAGATGCTGTCTCGTCCCCGCGTTGCCGTTCCGGTACTGATTGCACTGTTGTTCCTGTTGCGTTCACGTACAGCACCGTTGCACCGGCACAGCCAGCGCTACGGTGTTTACAGGATCACACCGGGAACAGCATTTCGCGATAGCGCGGAAGCGGCCAGTAGGAATCACCGACCGTGAGTTCGAGCGCGTCACACGCGGTGCGTACTGCGTCCATGGCTTCGCGGCCGGTGGTAGAAATCAGCTCACCCTGCTTCACGATGTCGTCGTGCAGCGCTTCCGCCTTGGTGAGCACTTTGCTCAGATCGGTGCGTGCCTTCTGCAATGTGGACACAAGGTTGCTGACGGTGTTGGCCGCGTTGATGAGCGGTTGCAGGTTGATGCCCGATGATGCTCCGCGTCCCGCATCGCCCGCCAGATCGCCCAGGTATGTGTACGTGGCCGGGAGGATCTGCGTATCTACCATCTGCTGCAGTGTGTGCATCTCGATGAGCAGATCCTTGTTGTAACGCTCAAGCCGGATGTTGTATCGGCTTTCGAGCTCCGGGACCGTGAGCACGCCGGTGTTTTCAAACAGCTTGCGTGATGACTTGTTGACCATTTCGGCCAGCGCTTCAGGCGTACGGCGCAAGTTCGGCAGACCGCGCTTCTTGGCTTCAACGACCCAGTCATCGGAGTAGTTGTTGCCTTCAAAGCGAATGGCTGCCGTGCTTTGGAATGCGGCCTTCACCACTTCAAGCACGGCGTCGCCGGTGGTCTTGGCGGTCTTGAGTGCCTTGGTCAGTGACGACGTGAGTTCATCAAGCGCTTCGGCAACGGCCGTCTGCAGCAGCATCACCGGGAAGGCGATGCTCTGTGAACCGCCAACGGCGCGGAACTCGAACTTGGCGCCGGTAAAGGCAAACGGTGATGTGCGGTTACGGTCGGTATTGTCCTGCACCACCTCGGGCAGCTTGTCGACACCCAGCTTGAGCATGGTTGCCTCAGCGGAACCCTTGCCCGTTTTGCCCGCGGCGATGTCTTCTACGACATGCGTGAGCATGCTGCCAAGGAACACCGAAATGATGGCCGGCGGCGCTTCGTTGGCGCCAAGACGATGTTCGTTGCCGCTGCTGGCAATGCCGGCCCGCAACAACGCACCATGCTTGTGCACGCCCTTGAGCACAGCCGCAAGGAACAGCAGGAAGCGCAGGTTTTCATGCGGCGTCTTGCCCGGCTTGAGCAGGTTCAATCCGTCGAGTGAGTTGTCGCTTGAAATGGCGAGCGACCAGTTGCAATGCTTGCCCGAACCGTTGATGCCGGCAAACGGCTTTTCATGCACGATCGCCTGCAGGCCGTGACGCATGGCCACCTTCTTGAGCACTTCCATGACGAGCTGGTTGTGATCCACCGCCACGTCGGTCTCTTCGTACAACGGCGCCATCTCGAACTGGCACGGCGCAACTTCGTTGTGACGGGTGATGATGGGCACGCCAAGCTTGTACAGCTCGGTTTCCACTTCGCTGATGCACGCCTGCACACGTTCCGGGATACCGCCGAAGTAATGATCTTCGAGCTGCTGACCGCGTGGCGGCTCGGCGCCGACCAATGTGCGACGGGCCATGACCAGATCGGGGCGCAATGCAAAATGCCCCCGGTCAATCATGAAGAACTCCTGTTCGGGCCCGAGCGTCGTGACCACGCGCTGCACGCCTTTGTCGCCGATGAGTTCGAGCAACGCCATGGCCTTTTCCGAAATGATGTCGGAGCTGCGCAGCAGCGGCGTCATTTCGTCGAGCGCTTCACCGTTATAGCCGATGAACACCGATGGTACGCAGAGCGTGCGTGTTCCACCTTCCTCGTCGATGAATACCGGACTGGCTGGATTCCACGCCGTATAGCCACGCGCTTCCCACGTTGCACGCAAGCCACCGCTCGGGAAGCTCGAGGCGTCGGGCTCGGACTGGATGAGCTGCTCGCCTGAGAACTGCTCAATCGGCAAGCCGTTTTCATCGAAGCCAAGGAACGCGTCATGCTTCTCAGCGGTGAGTCCCGTCTGCGGCTGGAACCAGTGCGAGAAGTGCGTCACGCCGCGCGAGATCGCCCATTCCTTGATTGCCTGCGCCACGATTGGCGCAATCTCACTGTCGAGCTTGCGGCCAAGTCGAACTGAGGCGGCCAGTGAGGCGTACACGTGCGATGGCAGTTTGGTGCGCATCTGGCGCAGGCCGAACGTGTTGTCGCCGAAGAACGCGGAGGTGGGCAGGGTGACGCCGTTTTCGTCTACAGGACGGGGCGAAATACGAACGCCGCGATGTGTGATTTCGCGCAGGATCGCGAAGCGCGGATTAATCGAGTCGATGGCCATGGTTATGTGCGTCGGCGAAGAAGTTCAGCGTTGGGTGCAGTTGGTATCGCTGATGTGCAAGCGATACACAAAACTAGTCGCACTTATTCAAAAAACAACGCAGCCAGAGCCGACAGCGCCTGGTAATGCTGCAATCCGTGCACGAAACGCCGTTCAGTGTCACATTTTGATCATGTATGCCGAACAATAGCCGAACAGAGTAACTGCCTAGGCTTGTCTCACTGCGGCGGTTGCGGAGGCCCCGCCATGAGCGCGTTTGACGCACGCTCCACGGCACGGTCACTGCCACCAAGCAGCACGGCCACCACGTTGGCGTTGTGCAGCAGCGTTGCGCGTTCGGTCCACGGGGAGTCGGCAAAACCCACGGGTACCGCCCGCGCGGAATCCATGCGGTCCATCGCCTGGCGCGCCTCCGCTTCGCTCGGGAAAAACGCCAGACGCAGCTGCTGGCCACCAATGCGCCACGCCTTTGTTTCTACATCGATGCCCGGAATGCCGAGCGCGCTGTCGAGGGCGAGTACGCGCAATCCGGCCAGCGAAAAACGCGACTGCACACTGCACACATGCCAGCGCCCATCCCTCGGGCACGCTTCGATGGCAGCCACCGCGCTATCTACATCGGCCCCCGACAGCGCCAACGCTCCGATCGGTGCATCGGCTGGTGCATTTGCCCGGGTTCGGAGCGCGGCGGAATCCGCCGCCGCTACCGCAGCAGCCTTGTTGTTCTGCTCTGCCGCCGGCTTATCCGAACAGGCAGCGCCCAGCAGCAGCGTCATCATCAGGCATGCCGCAGCAGGCGCGCGATGTCGCACCGTGTATTGCACTGTGTGCTGCGCTGTGTGCTGCGCTGTGTGCTGCGCTGTGTGCTGCGCTGTGCGAGGAACCGTGTGTGGCGCCGTGTGCTGCGCTGTACGTTGCGTTGCGTGTTGCCCTGAGTGTGGCACCCTGTTCGCTCCCGACAGATGAGGTGTACAGCCGCGCTCACCGCGTGCTCAACCCGTACATTGCAACGTCTTCAAGCAATCGGAAACCACCCCGCCACGCTCTTCCACGCTCCGTGTCGCTCATACAAAACGCACTGCTGTACACAGCCGTCGGTCGCGCTGCGATTCTGATGGGGGTTTTTCTGCTTACCGGTGCGGCCGCCGCCACATGGTTGGCACCAATGCGTGCGATCCGGCGTGCGCTCTTCTCGGCTGCGCTGCTGCTGCTGTCCGGCCTGGCATCTCAGGCGCTTGGACAGCTCATGAACTTTGACGCGTTTGCAGTTGATGCTGAGCCTATTGGCGATCTGATCAGCATTATCGCGACCACGTCATGGGCTCACTGGCGCCTGCTGCTCGCGGCGGCGGCGTGTGCGGTGATTGTTGGCGCGTCACTGAATGCACGCTGGCTCGATCTCACGGCGCGGGTGGGAGCGATCACCGCGCTGGGCATTCTGCCGTTTCTCGGGCACGCCGCATCGGCGGAGCCCGCATGGCTGGCGGTGTCACTGGCTGTGGTGCATGCACTCGCGGCCAGCCTGTGGATCGGAACGCTCACACTGCTCGGTCCCGCCTGGTGGAATGATGTGCAGGCCGCAGTTGAACGCTTGCCGCGCTACGGACGCGTGGCGCTGTTTGCCGCGCCGCTGGCGGTGCTCAGTGGGGGTGTCACCGCATACACACGACTCGAATCACCCATGCAGTTGCTCGATACGGGTTACGGTCGGTTGCTGGTGATCAAATCGCTGCTCGTACTCACCGTGCTCGCGCTGGGCGCACGACATCACTCACAGCTCACACGCTACCGGGGCGCCAACGGGCTCGACACCGGACGCGTCAGGCTGGTGCGCCGGACATTACAGATTGAAGTCGTGCTGGCGCTCATTGTGCTGCTGCTCACCGGCTGGCTGGGCGAGAGCGCGCCACCAACGCTCGACTGAGCGCTAGCCGCCTATGGGACGCACGGCAAACGGTACGTTCACCACCGCTCCGTTGCTGAGCAATATGCGTACGTCCACCACCTCACCGGCTGTGAGCGTGCGCTGCAGCACTCGCACCATGAAGTGTTTGCCGCCGGGTGCCAACACTACCGAGTCGCCGGCGGGAATCGTAAGCGACCGTTGCGGCTCCATGTGCACCATGCCGTCATGATTCATGCTCTCGTGCACTTCTACCGTATCAGCCACATCACTCGTGGCGCCGATCACGTTCACGCTGTCGGAGCGCGTATTGTAGATCACGGCGTAAGCGCCGGTGGTGGCGCCCGCAGCACCGGCGCGCATCCAGGCGTTGCCCAGCCACACGGAATCCTGCGGCAGCCGGCGCTCGGTTTCCGCGCCCGCTGACGCTGACAGCTTTCCCGCCTCGCTGTCGTTGGCAGTCGAGGCGAGGTCTCTCCCACCGTTGCAGCCAACCAGCGGCAGCAACACAAGCAGCAATGCCGTCACCGAGTTGCGCTTCACACTGCGCCGAATCCAGCGTGCGATCAGCAGCGCTCCCACCAGCATGAGCAGCCCCGGTACAACAAACGCCGTGGCGCCAAAGCCCTCGAAGGCGGGGGATCCGCGAATGTCAGCACCGTAGTCAACAACCAGTGCCTCAGTGATCTGCGCGGGAGTCTCGCCGTTTTCAAAGCGCACCGCGATGGCCTTGCGCAATGAATCCGCCTGCGGGCTTGGGCAACTCGCCAATGACAAGCCCGGGCAGTACGGACTCATGAGGTCGCGATAGAGCGCGCCGAGTTCGGCCGGCCTGGCGACTCCGATGACGACCGAGTCCTGATACGGCGCTACCGCCGATGTTTCTTGAATGACCACGTGTGTTTCGCCGTGCAAAAGGTTCAACCTGAACCTTAGACAGCGATGGACTCAGCTACAAGACGTGCCCTGAACAGCCTCCATCCGTCGCGCGAACGCCCGTAATCAGGCCACGCGACGGTTTGCTTGCTGCATTGGCGCCAGCATTTCTTCTGCCCAGGTGAGCGCTCCGGCGTACGCCTGACCGATAGTGTCGGGATCGATTCCCATCTCCCGCGCGACTTCAGCTGCGCTTTCGAACATGCCAAGTTCATACGATTCGGCGAAGACGAGCGCGTTGGCGTACGGGCCGCTTCGCTCAATCAGTGCTTCCTTCGCGTCATCGGCCAGCGCAACGCGAGACAACAGGTCTTCAATCGGCATGCGAAGCACCGCGTCAAGCAGCGAGAACAGTCCGACAAGAAACAGCGTGCCGGCGTCGCGGCCACTGCCCGCGAGCTGCTCACACAGCCGCGCCCGCTCAACCGCCTGCTGCACGAGATGCGCATCAATGTCGTTGGTGCCTCGGCGCGACGCGGCAATCGCCAACGCCAGCCACTTGAGCAGTGCATTGCGTCCGATCAGGCGCAGCGCGTGCCCGATAGATGTAACGCCGCGCGCGCCCACTGATGCCGAGTTCACGATGCGCAACAGCTGAAACGTGAGCACCGGGTCAGCCGAAATGGCCTCCTCCAACGCACGATCCTGCACATTCGGATCACGCGCCTGACCAAGCAGGCGCAAGGCTGAGATGGTGGAGGACGGTAGTTCACCGGACTGCAACGGTTCCGGCCTGCTGAAGTGCGAACCTTCAAATGCGTCAAAGCCGAGCGCCTTCGCGCGCGCAAGTTGCTGCGGATCATAGATGTGGTCAGCGATGAGCCGCACATCCGGCCGCACGCGCACACGCGCTGCGATGAGCGCGAGCGCCGCCGTGTCGTCGTTGCGTACATCAATGCGCACCCAATGGGCGTACGGAAGCAGCGCATCCGACGCGGCCGCCGTTTCCGAGAGCTCATCGAGCGCAATCTGCCCGCCGGCGGCGCAGAAGCGCTGAATCGCTTCCACCACTGCCGGGTCGTCTCCCACGTCAGGTGGGATTACCGGGATGGTGGTGTGCGGGTCCGCGAGCTGGATGATCTGTCCGAGAAACTGCGCGCGTGAGCAGGGCACGAAGGCCGGCCGGTCTCCACGCACGTTGTCGAACTCACCGCTGAGAAAGCTCTGGGCAAATGCCTGGGCTCCCTCCGGGGTATCACGAAAGCGGATTTCGTAGCCCAGCAGGTCACCGGCGCCGGTGAATACTGGCTGGCGTACGACGCAGAAGTCGGACATGGGTAGTGATGGGGACAAGGTTCATGAAAAAGGATCGGCGCCATCGGGACCGGACTTGAGCCGCGGGCATCACGATTTCACGCGAAACCCGCACAAATCCGCCGTCGTACGGGGTGGCGCCAACGCGGGACCCCACACCACTCTTCGATCATGACGATTGTGCATGATTTGTGCGTGATCGGTTGCGGGAGAACAGTCACCCTTGAGCTGTCAGGAGTGTCATGAGTTTGTCGTCGTTGGAGGGTTCGCTGCATCGTGGGTGTGGTGGGCGGTACGCTTTGCACACGGAACAGGTCACGGTCCGTCTGAGCGGCATGGCTTCGGAAGTAACGCGGGAGTTTTTTCGCTGCGAGAAGTGTGAACACGAGCAGCGCACAATTGAGCAGCGCGACGCGGCCGAAAAGCAGGCCACCGACCAGATCCGTGCAGCGCATGGGCTGCTGCTTCCCAAAGAAATCAAGCAGTTGCGTGAATCAATCGGATTGACGTCGGCGCAGCTGGCCGATGTGTGTTACGGCACACCCAAGGGCATTGTGGCCGGTTGGGAGAAGGGCAGATATCTGCAGAATCGGGAGGCCGATGCGTTGCTGCGCAGCCTTCTTGATCCGGAAACACTGGAGTATCGCGCGTCGAGAGCCGGTGTCGTGTTGCCATCGCTGGCCGATGCGGTGGCTGTAGCCGCTGTAGCCGCTGGATCCGCCGGAGCCGCGCCTGAAACGGTGAGCACGCCCTCCGCTGACGAGGACTGAACATTTCTGTTGTTTCCGCCACCGCGCTGACGCGGCGCTTCGGCGCGGTGACGGCTCTCGATGCGCTGACGCTCTCGATTTCCGAAGGCATAACCGGAGTGGTGGGCGCCAACGGAGCGGGCAAGAGCACGTTCCTGCGCATCCTGCTTGGCTTGCTCGAACCGTCATCCGGCACCGCCACGGTGTTTGGCCATGATGTGGTCCGCGAGCGGCATACCATACGGCGTCTGGTGGGCTACATGCCCGAACACGACTGTCTGCCGGCTGACAGCAGCGCCGCCGAGTTCGTGATGCATCTGGGGCGGTTGTCAGGGTTGCCGCGTGTGGCGGCGCGTGAACGCACGGCCGAAGTATTGCGACACGTGGGCTTGTACGAGGAGCGCTACCGGCCGATGGGGACGTATTCCACCGGTATGCAACAGCGTGTGAAGCTGGCACAGGCGTTGGTACACGATCCGCGGTTACTGGTGCTTGATGAACCGACGAACGGACTCGATCCGGCCGGTCGCGATGAAATGCTCGCGCTCGTGCGACGTACGGGACGCGAGTTCGGCATCAGTGTGTTGGTGTCTTCACATCTGCTCGGCGAACTCGAGCGCACCTGCAGTTCGCTGGTCGTGATCGAGCAGGGGGTATTGCGTCAACAGCTCACCGTAGACGCACTCACAAGTGAGATTCCACAGTTTGCCGTAGAAGTAGATGGCGATGTGGAGGCCGTTATTACGCAGTTGACCGATGGTGGTTGGGCCGTCACGCGTGAGCGCTCGGGGTTTGTGCTGGCGCTGCCGCCCGGTGACCATGAGGCGGCACACCGGGCAGCCGATGCGGTGCGTGATGCCTGTGCAGCAGTGCAGGCTGGATTGCTGCGCTTTGAGCGTGGACGCACGCGCGTCGACGCGCTGTTCCATGGTGACGACAGCGACGAGGTCGCGGCATGACGAGCACGATTCATGATCTCGGGTATCGTCGATACAGCGGTGAACGGCTAAGCGTACGCGCCGCGTGGAGCGCGCTGTTTGTGCAGGGATTGCGTGTGCTGTTTGGTTTGGGACGGCCGGCCCGTGCCAAAGCGCTGCCGGTGTTTGTGCTGGTGTTCTCGAGTGTTCCCGCTGTCCTCACGGTGTTCATTGCATCGCAGGCCGGATTGCCGATTCGACACGCGACGTACTTCACCGGTGTGTCCATCCTGTATGTGTTGTTTGCGGCGGCGCAGGCCCCTGAGCTGTTCAGTCGCGACCAGGCCAATCGTGTGTTGCCGCTGATGTTTTCGCGTGACCTGTCGCGCTGGCACTACGCGTCGGCGCGTTTGGCATCAATGGTGGTCGCGCTCATTGCACTGGCGCTTATTCCACAACTTGTCCTGCTGCTGGGTGGCATTGGCATTGCGGAAGACACGATTGCCGTGTTGCAGGACCGGTGGAAAATCATTTTGCCGATTCTGGCTGTCACCTCGCTCAGTGGTGTGCTGCTCGGCAGCGTCGCGTCAGCGGTCGCATCGTTCACGCCGCGTCGGCATTTTGCCACCGCCGCGATTGTTGGCCTGTTTCTGGTGCTCGGTGCCGTGTCTACCGCATTGGCGGCAACCGATGTGATTTCGCTGGCGCAAGCGCAGCTGTTCAATCCGCTGCTGCAACTCGATACAGTCAGTCGTTTGCTGTTTGACGAACCGGCGCGTCGCGTGGCTCGTGCTGCGGCCCATCCGCTGTGGGTGTATCTGGCCGCCATTACTGCGAGTTGCGTTGTTGCCTGGAGTGCAATCTGGTGGCGCATTCAGCGGGTCAACGCATGAGTGCCGTGCCGCTGCAGTTTGTCAACGTATCACGATGGTTTGGTGACGTTGTTGCGGTGAACGACATCTCCACTGTTGTCACCGCCGGCATTACCGGCCTGCTCGGCCCCAACGGAGCTGGCAAGACCACGCTGCTGCAAATGGCGGCCGGACTGTTGCCACCGTCCGGGGGCACAGTGCGTGTCTTCGGTCACGATCCGTTTGGCGACGTCTCCACATATAAACATGTCGCGCTGGTGCCCGAAGCCGAAGCGGTGCCCGGCATGTTGTCGGCCCGCGCGTTTGTTGAAGCGCGCGCAGCCCTGCTGGGGCTGGTGAACGCGAGTGACGCCGTAGACCGCGCGCTCGCGCGGGTGCAGTTGCAGGATGCACAGCACCGTGCGTTGAGCGGTTTTTCAAAGGGCATGAAGCAGCGTGCAAAGCTTGCCGCTGCCCTGGTGCACGAGCCGCAACTGGTGCTGCTCGATGAACCGTTTAACGGACTCGATCCTCGTCAGCGCGGCCAGATGATGACGTTGCTTGAGGCGCAGGCCGCGTCAGGCACTGCGATTGTGTTCAGCTCGCACATTCTTGAAGAAGTGGAAGGCATTGCGTCCCGTGTGCTGGTCATGGTGGGTGGCCGTTTGGCGGCCAGTGGTGATCATCGAGAGCTGAGAAGGCTCATGACTGATCGCCCGCACACCATTCATTTGCGCTCGAGCAACAATCGCGCGCTGGCTGCCCTGTTGGCCACGCACCCTTCGGTGATTGCCTTGTCGCTCGATGATGCATTGCTCACGGTGCGCGTGACGGATCATGCGGCGTTGTCGCGCGCGCTTCCCGTGGCTGCGCAACGCGGCGCCATATCGCTGTTTGAAGTAAGACCGGCCGACGAATCGCTTGAGCACGTGTTCTCGTATCTGGTGCAGCGATGAGCAGCGTGGCGCGTGTGCGCGCGATTGTTCAGCTCAGTATGGCACGCACCGTACGAACTGTTCCGGTGTCAATCGGTTTTCTGATTGCTGTGTTGCCGTTGGTGTTTGCTGCGGTGTTTCAAACGTCTTTCACCGGTGACCAGGCAGCGCTGTCATCGTTTCTCACCGCGCGCTACGACAATCTCGTGATCACGCTGTTGTTACCGCTCGCGGCGCTGTTAACCGCAGCCGGCGCAACCAGTGCCGAGCGTGAAGACGGTACGCTGCTGTATCTGCTCACCACGACTACATCGCGTCCGTTGATCGTGCTGGTGCGCTGGGTGTTGGCCACGCTGCTTACGAGTGCCCTGGTGCTGGCCTCGGTGATTGGTGCGGGGCTCATTGCCGGCAACGGTGCCGACAGTACGGGTGTCATGCGTGCATTCGCGCTGGGTAGCGTGGCCGGTGCGCTTGTTTATTCGGCGCTGTTCCTCGCGATGGCAATCTGGTTGCGACGTTCGTTGCTGGTAGGGTTGCTGTACGTGCTGGTGTGGGAAGGCACCATTGCCGGCAACTTTCCGGCGGTGCGGTTTTTGAGTGCCCGTCAGGTCACGCTGGGCATCACGCAGCTGTTCCTGCCTGAGGCAGAGCGCGGCGCGGCGTTGTATTCAACCGCGCCGGGCGGGAACGCATCATTGGTGTGGGCGGCGGTGGTGACGGTGGTTGCGCTGGGGCTGGCGGTTTGGCGGTTACGGCGCATGCCTCTGGAGCGGGCGCGGTAGGCCGGTCTCACGCTCGGGAGCCGATGCCACGTGGGCGCGGTCGGCGCACGTGATCCCGAGCTGCGTGGTACTGGCGGCTTGCCCGGTGGCGTTGGCTCGTCCATCTTGTACGCAGAGTGTGGCGCCGTAGCCAAGTGGTAAGGCCCGGGACTGCAAATCCTGTATTCGTCGGTTCGATTCCGACCGGCGCCTCTTCAATAGACTGTCATCCAATGCCCGGCCACCTGTGCCGGGCATTGGCGTTTCCGGTGCCTTCCAGCGCGTCAGTACTGCGCCGATTGCTGCTCGACTCCGGAACCGCAGGCAATCCGAGTTCCGATGCGTGTCGATACGGTCGCTACGAGAGCAGCGACCAGGCAATCAGGCCCACCGTGACCACGGTGAAAACTGATCCAATGAGTGCCATCAGGCCGTCTCCGGCAATCAGCGCCAGGCCGAACAGCATCAATACCAGACCACCAGCATTGGCGCTGAATGGCACGACTTCCATTAGCGGCATGATAAAGGCCAATAGCAGGCAGACGCCGGCTACCACGCGCACCGCGACCCCACTGGTGAGGGCTCGCAGCCGTGTTTGCGTGAGCCCGTCGGCCCAGCGTGCGGGCTTGCGCAGCCAGCGCAGTGGCTTGTCGAGTTTTGCTGTCTTGATCGAGCGATCAAGCATCCATTGCGGAAGCCAGATGTGGTCCCGGCCAAACACGATCTGTCCCGCTACCAGCGCGACGAATATGCCCATCACCGTGGCCATGCCGGGAATATCCCCGAGGATAGGAGCGAGAACGATCAGTCCGGCAACGATGAGCAGTGGCCCAAAGGAGCGCCGTCCTATGGCGTCGAGGACCTCGTCGAGGCTGATCGATGATTCGTTCTCGCGTACCTCGTCGATCTGGTCGAGCAGTTGTTCGATACTGCTGGCGCGGCCTGACATCCAGAACTCCTGATGACGAGGATCGCGGCTGCGCAAGGAACTGCACAGCTGCGGGCGACCCACGCTTCTACACGCCGCCGCACATCAGGGTTACATCAAATGCGCCTGCAGCCTGCACTCACCGTCGGCCGCAGCGCCTCACTGTCATTCCCGCAAGTCCAAGTCCCAACAGTGTCCACGTGGCGGGCTCCGGTACGGAGGGAGGCAGCTCGGCCGGTGCGAAGGTTTCCGTTTGCACGGCTGGACTCGCGACGTCGGGCTCGCTGAATGACAGCCGAACGGTGTTGCGCGCGTCCACAAACCCGCCGAAACCGGAAACAGTGGTTACCCAGCCGCCCACAAAAATTTGTTGCCCCGGGGTGAGTCCGCTCACGGTGAGTGTGCCAGAGGTCAAACCGCCGGTAGCACCGAAATTGTCGAAGGTGGCGTCGCCGAGCCGACGTACACCGGGCCAGTTCAAGCTGCTGCCGCCAGAGAAGCAGATAGCGCCGGAATCTTCGTTCGCGGCAAACGCACTGCAGTTGCCAAAACCGAGCTGGTCGTAGTCCGCTTCCCAGACGAACATGCCGGTGATCACGAGTCCTTGGGGATCCATGTCGTCACGCTCATCTGCTCCCGGATTATCGATATTGAAAAACGACGGGACGCCAGCCGAGGTGAACGACAGCTCGCTGTTGAGCGTGAGCGACGTGACGCCGTCACCGACCGTGTAGCGATGCACACCGGCAAACCAGTTTTGCACGCGAGTTGTCGGCTCGGTGAACGAGTACACGCTGAGCGCCGGCAGAAACGAAGTGCCGCTACCGCTGAAGCCGGCGCGTCCCCCCGATGATGTGGCCCCGTTGGTGACCAGCTGCGTGCCCGTGTCGCCCCCGGGAAGGTCGCTATCGGTGAAGACGCGCCCGCCACCGCCGGTAAAGCGATCCTGGCATCGGAAGTCCGTGCATCCTGTGCGCACATCGTGTCGATAGAAAAACGCAAAGTCGTTCGCTATCGGCCCAACGGGTGCAACGGGCCCCGGAGGAGTAGGGGGATCACCCGACTCGTGAGACTGCGCTTCAGCCAGCAACGGGGTGAAAAGCAACGCCGTGGCGAAGACGGCTGTCGTGCGCATGGCGCGCGGAGTGAGTCGCATGGCTCTGTCTCCGATCTGATGTGAGTGCTCAGCGAGTGCGTACTTCGAAGAACCTGCGTTTTTGCGCGCTGATCGGCAACTCACCCCGTGCATTATTTGCGCAACAGCTATTTCGGCACGCGCTCAAACCGCCAGCTCCAGGATGACGTACTGCCATTCTTGGTTTGTGTGTAGGAGCCTTGAAGAACGCTGCGCTCGCCGGTGGATTGCACTTGCGGGCTCGCCTGAAAATCATGGGCCTGAAAAAAGATTGGCGGCCCGGAAAATACATACTCTGGAGGATCGGGTGTCCCGGCAGTAGCACAGAGTTTGTTGGTGAGACGGCGCGGTGCGATGATCGCAGCCTGGCCGTAGTACCATCGCGCTGCAGCACCGCCGTTGGGTACCTGCTCGCCGGACTTGCTCACAATGAGGAAACTGGTGTTGAACGCACCGGCTGCCAGATTTTCGGTGAGCACCGGTCCCGCCCAGCTCGCGCACGGCACTTCATTCCAGTAGGACAGCGTGCCCGAGACCACGCGATATATGCGCCATCCGTCAGCGGTTACGAACGTCGGATCAAACTCCCACCGCACATTGGTTGCTTCGAAACGTATGACTCCACGGTCGGCCCCTTGCGGTGAAACGTGCTGTCCGCTCACTGATCCGATCCACACGCCAGGCGGTTCAATCACCTCTGCCGTGTCTGCCGCCAATGCCGCCGTATCCGATGAACTGCGCAGCGTCGCTATCACTGTGTAGTCGCCCGATTCGCCATACATGTGTGTGGCCGATGTGAGCCCCGGGATTTCATCGCTCGTGCCGTCACCCCAATCCCAATGCATCACAAAACCGTCCTCGGGGGGGGGAGCCAGTATTGCCTTCATTTCAACCGACGCATCGTCGTTGATTTCGACCGTGTCCTTCTCGAGCGCAAAGCTGCCGCGTGTGACGCTGAAGCGCAGCGGTAGAACCTGACGGCCGGTGACGTTGTCGATCACCACGCCTTCTACCGTAACCGTCTCCCCTTCGGCGGCGCCTTGCACGCCCGGCAGACTCTCGATAGCCACAGACTCGGTTGCCGGAACGCTGAGCGCTTCAGTACCGCCGCCGGGTGCGTAAAAACTCAACATCACGCGGGCAAGTTCACTGCCTGCAAGCTTGAAGCTGGCGACTGTATCGAACACAACAACTGGACCGCTCACTGAGGAATACGTGCTGGCGGCAAGGCGACGCGCCATGAGCTCCAGGGGCGACGAGTTCGTCTCGCGCCACAGCGCGTTGTTGAGCGACTGCCGTTGCTCTCCCTCGGCCCGCATCGCCTGCTCCAGTCTGGCAAGCATTGTACGGGCGGCGCTGACATCCATGAGCGCGCTCGGCACTGCGAGAATCTCATCGCGCACCGTTTCTGACGCATCGCTTGCCAGCGCCTTGCTCTGCACAGCGTCAAAGCCGTTTGCGCCGAGCGTGAGTTTGAAGAACGACGCAGCGGAGCTGGCGGCCGGATTCAGAAAGTTGAAGTTGCCCTCGGCGTCGGTGCTTGTGGCTACGCCCCACGCCTGTTGCCCGCGATCGTCAATGTCTGCGCCCTGTGACAATTTGAGAAACAGCTGAGGGCGACCGGTGAGCGCCATTGCGGCTGCAATGTTGGTGGCGTTGAGCTTGTCGCGCAGCGCCTTGGGCGGTGGGGCCGTCTGTGCAGCCATTCCCGATGAAGACACGACGATTGGCCGCATGTTTCGGATGGCGTTCAATGCAATTTCGTGTTGCTTCTGCAGACGCGACGTGATGATCACCGTGGCCAGCGGCGCGGTGTCCGCGTAAAACCACGCCGAGCGGCGTCGCACCAGCGATTGCAGATCAAAATCGCGCTCCACTGCGGCGAGCAGCAGTGCCGGAATGGCGCTGCCGTGTCCACGGGGAAAGAGCGCCGAGCCATCTTCCGGTACCGGCCAGGCGTGACGCGCTGCATTGAGTGTTGACGAAACGGAGCGAAGTGCTTCAGGTGATAGTTCCACGCGATAGAGCACAGAAGGATCAGGAGACTGCTGCCACGAAAATCCTGCCGGTGATGCTGCGATTCGTCCAGCCGAAGCGTCTGAGCGGAACAGGCGCGCATCGAGATGTTGCGTGATCACGGTGACTGATGTCGAGTCACGATCAATGAGAGGCAGCAAGTCAAAGTCACCGGTGCCCGGATTCACAAGTGCAATCACGACCACGTTGTCAGGCTGCGCGGACACCGGCACGCGCATCGTGAGCATCTGTCCGCCGCGCGTTCGTCCAGCTACGCCTTCGATTGCCAGACCCGGTCCAATCACAGTTGCGCCGCGCGGGAAGGAGCGCGCCGGTGCGCTATCGGTGGACACGCGCCAGGTCGTGGTGCCGTCAAAGGAACCCGATGGAATGTTAAGAGCGAGTCCCTCGAAGGGGTGTCCCGGAATATCGAGTGTGATGGTGCCGCCGGTGGCGGGCACGGTCTGCTCGATTTCCTGCGGAATCGGCGGCACGAACACCGGGGCGCTGCCTTCGATGGATCCCACGGCTGCGATCACCTGCGTGGACCCGGGCGCGATGGCGGTGATGATGGCCGTATTGCCGGAACCGCTCACTGTGGCGATAGCGGAGTTGGCGCTGCGCCAGGTGACCGTGCCGGTTGCTCCTGCAGGTTCAAGTGTCGCTACAACGGTATCAACGTCGGTAATCGACCCGAACGCGACGGTGCTCGGCGTGAGTGCAATGCCGGTGACCGCAGGGGGCGGCGCCGGTGCTGGTGGTGGCGCCGGCGGTGGTGGCGTGGGCGGCGCCACCGGAGGTGTATCGCTGCCGCCACCGCAGGCCAGTAACAGGCTGGCGCCGCATGCGCTGAGCAGGAGTCGGAGATGGGAAAGTTGCGTCATGCGTATGACGCGGGAAACGAGGGCGTGCAGGGCTCACCCCCCGACTCCGCTGGTTCACGCCACGGCCGTTGCCTCCAGCTCAATCATGAGCTCCGGTTCAAATAGCCGGGCCACGCCCAGCAGTGTACACGAGGGCTTGCACCCATCTTCGGCGTAGATGGGCACAAGTTGTTCGATGGCCGCCATGAAGGCGTCTACATCGGTGGTGTACATGTTGAGCCGTACAATGTTTGTCGGTGCCATGTCCGACGCGGCAAGCGCATCCTTGAGATTTGACCACGCGAGCTTGAACTGGGCCACAATGTCTCCCGCGTGCATGGGAGTGCCGTCGGCCGCGTTAGCCGTTTGGCCGGACAGGTATAACACGCGTTGCCCACCGGTGACCTCAATGCCGTGATTGATGTTGAAGCCCTGCAGCCAATCGGTGGGGTTGATCTCTCGTTTTTGCACGCCGCGCCTCGCATGTACGTGGGGATGAACTACACAACGATGATGTCGCGACCAGCTTGCGTTGTGACGGTCACTCCGTCAAGCCGCGGCAGTTGGCCTGAGCAGTGCTCTGTTGCGCAAAACGCGCCGTGGCAGCAACCTTCAACGCATCATGCCTCGCTTCAGACGGTTAGTACTTGCGCTGATCGCATCGGTTTGGGCGTCGCTGGTATCGGCCCAGCAACCTGAGCGCATCCCCGACGCGGTGTCGTGCGCGCAGTGCGCAATCTCCTTGTCCGCGCAAACGTTTCTGCGCGTGCCAGGCGCTCACGCACTCACCGGCGCGCCGTATCGCCTGCGGGTAGATGCGCAATCTCGCATCTGGATGCTCGAGGGCAACTCGATCTTGGTGTTTGACCGAACCGGGCGGTTTCGGCAGGCGATTGGTCGACGTGGACGGGGACCGGGCGAGTATGAGAGCACCAGCGACGTGCTGAGTCTGCCCGGTGATTCCATGCTCATACTCGACCCGCTCAGCGCGCGTGCGTCGGTGCTTTCACCTGAACTCAAGTATGTGCGCAGCATGTCCTACCCATTCATGTTCGGTCGTGGCGTGGTACTTCGATGGCCCGACAGCGTATTGGTGAGTGGCAGAACGTCTGGTCCACGTGCATCTGTAGAGCCGCTCTACCTGATGAACTTTGCGCAGCCGAGCGTGCGCGCAACCAGAAACTTCGGTTCAGTGGGCGGCGTGCTCAGGCCGGGCTATTCGCGCGACATCACACAACACATCAATCGCAACGCGCGCGGCGAAGTGATCACGGTTGACCACGCCGCTTACGACATCACAATCTGGAGCAAGCTCGGCGCGGACCGCAAACAGCTGCAGCGCCGGCCATCGTGGTTTGCAGCACCGTCAACACAAGGAATAGGTCCCAACTCGCCGCCACCTCCAGCCATCAGCGGAACATGGGTGGATGCGTCCGGACTGTTGTGGGTAGCGACCAGCGTGCCCGCACCAGGATGGAAATCAGCGTGGAGTGGAATGGCGCTCACAGGAGGTGAGATCAAGGTCAGCTCCATCGCAGTCGAACTGCTTTACGACACCGTACTTGAAGTCATCGACCCCGTGAAAGCGCGCGTGGTCGCTCGTGCGCAATTGAACGGTTGGATTCTTGACGTATTGCCGGGCACACGACTTGTGAAGTACAGCGTGGATATCACGGGTGAGCCACGGGTGGGAATCATCGATGCGAAGTTGGTGCGGTGACTTGTTTTCAGTACGTTTCCAGTGCGGCCACCGAAACGCCAAGCGTCTTGGCAATGATTGATAAGGTCGAGTTATGCGGCCGTGAGACCTCGTTCCGCTCTATTCGGGCGATTGCTTTTGCCGTGAGACCGTCAAAGTCCTCACGCGAAAGCCCGCGCTGCAGCCGCAGGCGCCTGATGGAGGCGCCCAGCGAGTTGTCTTTCTCCAACGCTCGCTTTTTTGCACTGCGACGGTAGGTCGCGTCGAATTCGTAAAGAATCGAATCTGCTGATGCTTCAAACTCTCCGAGTCGAACCGTCTGTCCATAGTCAGTGACTTCCAACGCACGTACATTCACTTTGGCTTTCGAGTTCTGATTTGCGAACCACGCCCTTGGAACAACAAGTGGTTCGACGTTGCCACGATAGAGAAGTACCGCGTCGCCTGTTTGGTCGTATGCACCACCAATGAACAGCTCCTCTCTGTTGGGCGATACTAGGACCTCTGCGAGCTCTTCGTTAGGGAGAAGTTTCAGACTGTCGGAGGCGGTTACTACATAGCGAAAGTAGGCGCTGTACAGCTGGTGCGTGATTTCCTCCGTTTCATCCAGCACTAAAAGGCGACGATCACCAGTGCCTGCCGGCGGCTCACCAGCCAGAGCGGCCATCGAACCCGACTCGCCAGCAATCCAAACGGACTGCCCCTTCGCGGCGCGAAACTCTTCCCTTATCGCGCGATTTGTGCTGACTCGGCGATAAGCTAATCCGGGCGCAGAGCGGGCCGCGGGAAACTTCCTGGCTGACAACGAGACCAGGTAGACGAGGCTCGCCTCCTGCGTACCCGCAGCACGCAAGCCCGACACGTTCTTCACCCGGCTTTTTTGAGCTGCTCGCTTGCCTGTCTTATTTGCTGTCATGATCTCGTCCTGAGTAGACCGGGTTTTCCGGGTACAGCTTATCCCATTCTACGACAAACTCCTCTGTCCGAGCGAGAAGGTCATCGAAAAGCTTTCCGGGAGCATCGCGATGCGGAGGATCGCCATCGAGAAACTCCTGCTCACGCAGTCCGAAGCGCCAACACCTCGTCTTATGCAAAAGCGAAACATGGGGAGGTTCCACGCGCTCTTTATCCCTGATTTTCAGCTTCCAACCGCGTTTGTCGTACGGCGCTGGAACGGAAAACTCTATTGCCATGTGGCTGCTCGACCGTATTAACACGCCAATTCAAAAAATAATGTCCCTTTCTAACATTTGCAAGAAAGGGACATAAACGCGCCCCTACCGCAACCGAGGATTCGTCTTCCGAGGCGCCGCCTGACACGCGGGCCACGCCATCGCGCCCGGCGCCCTTCCGCCCGCCTGTGCACGCGCGGCCACATCTACTCGCTCGCGCGAAACCTTCTCGGGGTCTTCACTCGCGAGATACGCAAACATCGCGGCGATTGTGGCGTTGCCCTTGAGTTCGTCGAACACAAGTTTGTCGTACGTATCGCGGTTGGTGTGCCAGGTGTACTGCCCATAGTTCCAGCCGTGTGCACCCAGACCGAATGCCGGTACACCGTGACACGCAAACGATGCATCGTCGCTGCCGCCGCCGCTGGGACTGCCGGGACCGGCAAAGTTGATCTGCGTTTTGAACTCGCTCGGCAACTTGTCCATCCAAGCATTGATGTGCCTGGGCGAGTTGGCCATGCCGCCACCGCCAATGCGCACAATGCGACCGGTGCCATTGTCCTGATTGAACACCGCCTGAATGCCGTCGAGCATGTCAGCGTTGTCCTCGGTAAACGCGCGTGAACCCACCAGTCCTTTCTCTTCGGCCGTCCAATGGCCCACGAGGATGCTGCGCTTGGGATTGGGATACGCGAGTTTAAGAATGCGCATTGCTTCCATCATGGTGAGCGTACCGGTGCCGTTGTCGGTAGCACCTGAACCGCCGTCCCACGAATCGAAGTGTGCAGACAGCACTACATACTCATCCGGCAACTCGCTGCCGCGAATCACACCAATCGTATTGAAAATGGGCTGCTCACCAAGCAACTCAGCGTCGGCATCCACGCGCAGTGTGGGCTTCTGATTGTTGTCGGCCAGACGGAATACGAGCCCGTAATCCTCACATGACAACGCGAGTGCGGGTGTGCGCGTGTTGTAGCTCTCGAACACATCAATGCTGCCCCACGCATCTTTGGGACGCGATGTAACAACACCCGCAGCACCGGCTTCTTCCAGACGAATGCCGAGCGTACCTGAGCCGAGTGCCAGCGAATAGCCGGTGCCGCGAACGCTGCTGCCGCCCCATTCGCTGCGGACCGCGCGCAGCTCGGCGTCCATGCGTGCCTTCACTTCGGGCGTTGCGTTGGCGGTCCAGTTTTCTACCGGACGACAGGTTGGAAGCGGTGCCGACACGAGCACAAACTTGCCCCGCGCCTGAGGCAACCAGCGCACAAACTCGGCGCTGTCCGCAAAACGAGGCAGCACGATCGCTTCAGCTTCGACCGGCTGTCCGCCGGTGCCGGGGCTGTACGCGAGCATCGTGCCTTCGAGCGAACGCACACGCGGTGTGCGCAGATCGATGTGCGAATGTCCACGCCGCCAGCCGCGCCACGTGCCCACCTGTTCATTGCGCGCAGTGATGCCCCAGTCGGTGTACGTCTTCACTACCCAGTCATTAGCGGCCCTCTGCTGGGGTGTGCCGCTGAGTCGCGGACCGAGCGAATCAAGAAACACCTGCGCGAGCTGCTGCACGCGCGAGCTGTCCATGCCGAGCGCCCACAGGCGTTTGATCACCGGGTCTTCGGTGGGGAAGGTTTGTGCTGGCAGGTAGGCGGGCGCGGCCAGGCTCAAGGAGAGCGCGAAGGCTGTGCACAGGCTACCCAGTATCAAAGTGCGGCCGCGAGCAGGAGTCATTTTCATGATCTGGCAGGTGAGAATGGGCAATGCGAATGAATGGACACCCGTATACTGGTGTATGCGCCGCTAATAGGACAACGTTGTCAGATGTCCGACACCGATACGCTCCGCGCAGGTATTGCCCAGATCGCGCCCGTATGGCTTGATCGAGAGGCGACAATCACCAAGGTCACTGACTGGATTGAGGGCGCCGCCAACGACGGCTGTGATCTTGTCGCCTTTGGCGAAGCCCTCATTCCCGGCTATCCGTTCTGGCTGGAGCGCACTGATGGCGCGCGATTTGAATCACCGTTGCAGAAGTCGCTCTACGCGCATTATCTCGATCAGGCCGTAGATATCGGCGGCGGTGGACTGCACCGGGTGCAAGCCGCAGCGGCCGATCATGGTGTGCATGTGGTGGTTGGGTGCATTGAACGCGCGGCCGACCGCGGTGGGCACAGCGTGTATTGCAGTGCAGTACAGATCGGACAAAACGGTCGCGTACTCAGCGTGCACCGCAAGCTCATGCCCACCTACGAAGAACGGCTGGCGTGGGCCATTGGTGACGGACACGGTCTCGTGACGCACAGTGTAGGCGCATTTACTGTCGGCGCGCTCAACTGTTGGGAAAACTGGATGCCGCTGCCGCGCGCGGCACTCTACGCGCAGGGTGAAGATCTGCATATCGCCCTCTGGCCCGGCAATGTGCGCAATACCACCGACATTACACGTTTCATGGCGCGTGAAGGGCGTTCCTACGTGCTCTCGGCGTGCGCACTGCTGCGACGCGAGGATATTGGCGATGAGGTACCGCATGCGGCCGCCATCATTGAGGGCAGCGAGGCGCAGCTGGCCAACGGTGGATCGTGCATCGCGGCGCCGGATGGCGGCTGGTTGGTAGAGCCCGTAGCCGACGCGGAATGCCTGATTGCCGTGACACTGCACCATGGACTGGTGCGCCGTGAACGCCAGACGTTTGATCCGGCGGGCCATTACTCACGTCCCGATGTGACACGACTTGTTGTAGACCGGCGTCGCCAAAGTACTGCTGAGTTTATTGATGAGTAAACAGACTGACCATCGACGGCGCCTGCGTGCTGCCGCGTCTCTGGCCGCATTGACGCTGCTTTGCTCGGCGTGCACCGGTGCTGCCTCTGATGAGAGGTCTGAAGGTGCGCCTGACAATGCATTGCCAACTGTGCACGTTGACGGATCGAATGGGGTCATGCCGCTTATGCGTGCGCTGGCCGATGCGTACACCGCCGAGTTCCCCACAGCGCGCGTGACATTCGGCAGCGGACTCGGTTCGCGTACTCGACTCGATTCATTGCGTGCTGGTGTGATGGATATCGCCATTGCCAGTCATGGCCTGGACACTGCACAGCTGCGTGCTGAAGGGTTGCAGGTGCATCGCATTGCGCAGACACCGGTGGTGATTGGTGTGCACTCGGAGTCTGTGTCACTGGCCGGCCTGGCTGCAGCGCAGCTGTGCGACGTGCTCGCTGGACGTGTAACGTCGTGGCGACAGCTCGGCGATGGACGTGACCTGCCGATACAGGTGGTAGTGCGACCGGAGAGCGAAGTGGATATGGAAGTGCTGCGTGATCGTGTGCCCTGTGCGCAGTCGCTGGTGATGACACCAAACGCCAGCGTTGTTGAGGAAACCAACGACATGGCACTGGCACTCGTGAATACAGTCGGTGCCATCGGCGTAACCACGGCCACGGTCACCGAGCAAAGCGAAGGCGCGATACGTGCGCTCTCACTCGATGGTGTACTACCGACTCCGGGAGCAGTGCAGCAGGGCACGTACGCGCTCATGCGCTCGTCGTATCTGGTGATCAGGCCGGATGCCCATGCAGGCGTGACAGCCTTTCTGGACTTCATTGCGTCGCCGTCAGGAGCGCGTGTGCTCGAGGAAAACGGGGCCAGTGCGACGGCGCGTTAGGGTTTGAGATTGGTCACCAGCAGAATGCCTGATACACGACTCTGCGCCGGTGTGAATCGCGTAAACGCCAGCTCAGTCTCGCGATCAGACCACGTCCATGTTTCACGAATGCCTTCGGGGATGGGCAGGTTGGCATACCTGGGCGAGCGCCCGTGGTTGCGATACAGACTGCCCAACAGGATGTCGATGTTCTGCTGCTCCCCAAACAAAAAACCAATGCGACGCACAACGCCGCCGGGATCGAGCAATGCCATGGCGCCGTCGGAACCTTCAAACGTGCCGGGCGGAAACCGAACGATCGTGTCGCCGGGGTAGGCGATGTAGCGCGTAAGTGTTCCAAGTGGTCGGCCGAGTTGTACGGTGTCGCTGTCTACCACAAGCACGCGACGCAACGGCAAGGGAGTCTCTTCCTGCGCGTGCACTGACTGCGCGGCAAACGTTACCGCAAGCAACAACGCACACGGCCACGTGAGTAAGCGCATCATGGAACGGCTGACAGGTCCATCGCGCGTTCCGCCAGTGCATGCGCAATCGCTGACAGACTGCGTCCAATCGCCCGGCCATCGCTGGTGTTGGCTTGCACCGCGACGGCAAACTGTGAGTCCGCGTAATAACGCATTTCCGTGAGATACCCTGGAAAGAAGCCGCTGTGTCCATAGGCCACACCACGCGGCGAGTCACGAACGATCACCCCTAAACCATACCTGGCGCCGGGCCCCAGTCCGCGAGCCGGTACGGCGTTGAGCGCCTCAGCCAGCGCACCTGGCGCGAACAACTGCCCCTGATACCATTGCTGCGCCCAGCGCGCGAGATCTTCGGGTGTACTCGCGTATCCACCACCAGCCCATTCAAAGCGCGGGTTCACTTTCAGCGCGCCATTCACAAGCATCGCGCCCTGAAGGCCAAGCGGGTCATTCGCTCCCACGTATCCGTTGGCGAGCAAGGGAAGCTGTGTGCTGACAGAGGGTACCGTTCCGCGCAATCGAAGCGGCGTGATGAACTGCCGCTGAATCGCATCGTATGCGGTGCCGCCGATAATGCGTTCCATGATGAGCGCGAGTACGAGATAGTTAGTGTCAGAATATTCCCAACTCGTACCGGCCACGAAGGGCGCGCTGTCGCCAAGTATGTACGACAGTTGGTCTGCCACCTTCCATTCCCGCAGTGGGTCGGCCACCAGGTCGCGCGCGAACTCGGGCTGGAACTCATAGCGTACAAGACCACTGGTGTGTTGCATGAGTTGCCGAACCGTGATGTCTACGCCGTTTGGCAGTTGCGCAAACCACGGTTCATCGCTCAACCACCGCGATATTTTTTGATCGAGCGGAAGCCGACCTTTCGCCACAAGATCAAGTGCCAGTGCCGCAAAAAACGTCTTGCCCACACTGCCGGCCAACAGTCGGTGCGTAGGTGTGAGCGGCACCATGCCAACCGAATCGGCAATGCCGCTCACCACCGTGATCACGCGGCCATCGGGCAGTGCAACCGCAGCCGACAGCCCCGGTGCACGGCCAAGTACACGCAGAGAATCCAGCAACTGCGAGAGCGACTGCCGAATGGCAACCGCGCGGGTGAGCTGGCCCGCAGTGCGGCTAATCCCTCGCGCATCGGGAGCACCAACGGGTGTGGTGCATTCAATGCGAGCAAAGCGCAGTTCGGTTACCTGTGCTGCGCTACTGCCATTCCACACCCGGGCCAGAAACGAGTCTTCACTGGTCCGGCGATAAACAATGTGTTGCGGAAAGTCGTGAGCTGGATCGGAAAAGTAGAGCGAGTCGCTACCCCATGAGACAAGCGGAAATGCGTGCACATTCTGACCATTGGGTGCGGCAACAAGCGACACAACCCCTGCGCCTGCGCCTGCGCCTGCACTGGTATTGGCTCCGATGCGAAGGAACTCCCAACCCCGCAATGTGTCGCCGCGTGCATTACCGCGTGCATCGCCTCGAAACGACGCCGCGGCACCATCCAGGCCTTGTGGTGTGGGTTGCCACGATTCGTACACGACTCCACCGGCACTGCGTCGCTGCCAACAACCTTCAAGCAACGTGATCGCCTGTGCCTGTACCCCTGCAGCAGTGGAAACGTCGGTCGTACGGACAGGCGCCGATTGGGCATGCAGCCGCGACGTGCTTACGCTGGATGCGGCCAACCCCAAGCCGCACAGGATGATGGAAGCAACGATGGGAGGCAGGCGCATAAGGTGTTGTGATGTCAGGGTGCGGGAGAAATACCCCGGATTGCCCGAATGATACGCGCTGCCAGTCGAGCCGCGATACGAGCAGTTTGACCGTCCCGGTCCAGCGACGGATTCAGCTCGGCGATGTCCACTGCACACAGCGCGGGAGCGGTCAGGGTAACGTCAAGCAGCTGCTGCAGCGAACCCAGTGGCAGTCCCAGCGCGGCCGGTGCCGATACGCCGGGCGCGTCGGCGCCGGGCAGCACATCAAGGCACACACTCACGTATAGCGCGTCGTGTTCCTGATCGAAGCGTTGCACCTGCTCCTGTAACGCTGCACTGGCGGCCATAACGCCGTCACTGGTTTGCAAGCATTCGTCGGTCCACCAGTGCGCATTCATTGCGCGCGCGTACGCGAACAGTTCCTGCGCGTTGGAGAACTCACTCAATCCGACTACATGGTACACAAACTCCACGTTGTGAGCGGTACACCACTCGTGCATCTGTCGAAACGAAGTGCCGGAGGTTGAGTGCGAGGCAAGCCGCACATCAAAGTGCGCATCAAAGTTGATAACCAGAAGGCGACGCAGCGCCGGTCGTGCCGATACCAGTCCTTGAAAGGTGGCCCATGCGATTTCATGGCCACCGCCTATGCCAAGCGGCAGGATGTGCGCGCGCAGTGCATCGGCCACACGCAAGGCGTGCTGCTGCTGTGCCTGCTCGAGATCAACACCATTGGCAACGGTATCGCCACCGTCAGACACCGGGTGTGCCTGTAAAAACGGAATGCGAGCCATGGCTTCGCGCACCACACGCGGGCCGTCACGCGCTCCGACCCGTCCGTTGTTGCGGCGCACACCCTCATCGACGGCAAAGCCAAGCAGTGTGACGTTCCGCGGGCGATGCGTCATGAGCGTTCCGTGCCACCCACTATCACGCGTTGTGCACGTACACCACTCATCCAGTAGGCCAGCTCATTGGGATGATCGAGATCCCAGGCTGCGAAGTCGGCACGCTGACCGGCCACCAGTCGTCCGCGATCGTGCATGCCGAGTGCCCGTGCTGCGTGTACCGTGATCGCCTGCACCGCTTCGAGCGGCTTGAGCCCGAACAACGTGCAGGCCATGTTGGCTGCCAGCAGCAGTGAGAGCCCCGGTGATGACCCGGGATTGTGATCGGTAGCCACGGCAATCGGCACACCGGCTCGGCGCAGCGCGCTTACAGGTGGCATCTGCGATTCGCGCAAGAAGTAGTACGCAGTAGGAATCAGGACGGCCACGCTGCCCGACGCTTTCATGGCGGCGATGCCGTTGTCGTCGAGGTACTCGAGATGATCACACGAGAGTGCGTCAAACGATGCAGCCAACGCCGCGCCACCGCTGCCCACACGCTGTTCGGCGTGCAGCTTGACAGGCAGTCCATGTGCACGCGCGGCTTCGAACACACGTTGCACCTGTGATGCGGTGAAAGCGGTCGTGTCGCAGAAGGCGTCTACAGCGTCAACCAGTCCTTCGGCAGCCAATGCCGGGATCCAATCGCAAACCGCTGCGATGTATTCATCGGCGCGACCGTCAAACTCGGTTGGCACTGCATGCGCACCCAGAAACGTGGTGCGCACGCTCACCGGCAGTGACTCGCCCAGCCTTCGTGCCACCCGAAGGCAGCGCGCTTCGTCGGCCAGTGAGAGACCATATCCCGACTTGATTTCCAGCGTGGTCACACCTTCTCGCATGAGCACGCACGCGCATTGCATGGCGCGTTCAAACAGTAGTTGTTCGGACGATGCGCGGGTTGCAGCAACGGTAGATCGAATACCGCCGCCAGCGCGTGATATGCTCTCATACGTCGCACCCTGCAGGCGCAGCTCAAACTCATCCGACCGATGTCCGCCGTAGACCAGATGTGTGTGGCAGTCGATGAGTCCGGGTGTCACCAGCAGGCCACCGAGATCGTGGCTTTCATCAATATCCTGCGTCATGGCATCGGGCAGATCTTTATGACGACCCACCCACACAATGCGCGCGCCATCAGTGATGAGTGCACCATCGTCGATCATGCCCCAACCTTTGCCTTCGAGCGTGGCCAGGCGGGTGTTATGCCACAGCATGTGCGAACTGTTCGGAGTCACGGTTCCGTCCATAACTTCGAGAGAATATCAGCGCAGGCTTCCGTCGCCTGTCCGTTCACTACCAAACCAACGGCCGCCTCGATATCAGCTGCGAAGTAACGGTCGTCGGTATAAAACGGAACAGATTGGCGAAGCGCTGACAGCGCTGGTGCAAGCGCCGGTGCGGTGGTCAGTGGTGCGTGAAGGTCGATGCCCTGCGCCGCCGCCAGCCATTCGATGCCCAGAATGGTGGCGGAGTGGCTGATCATGTCAGTAAGCCGGCGGGCGGCAAAGGTCGCCATGCTGACATGATCTTCCTGGTTGGCCGATGTGGGCAGGCTGTCCACGCTGGCCGGATGCGCCAGCGATTTGTTCTCGCTGGCCAGCGATGCAGCCGTCACATGGGCGATCATGAAACCCGAGTTGAGCCCGGCATTGTGCACCAGAAAGGGCGGCAATCCGGACAGCGCACTGTCAATGAGCAGGGCAATGCGCCGCTCCGAGAGCGCACCTGTTTCGGCAATCACGAGTGCGAGCGTATCGGCTGCCAGCGCCACGGGTTCCGCGTGAAAGTTGCCGCCCGACAGCACTTCGTTGGTGTCAGCAAACACCAGCGGATTATCGGTTACTGCATTGGCTTCACGCAGCAGGGTGCGTGAGGCGTGTAACAGAAGATCGCGGCAGGCACCCATCACCTGTGGTTGGCAGCGCAAACTGTAGGGATCCTGCACACGATCATCGTGCAGCAGATGCGATTCACGGATGCGGCTATCCTTGAGCAGTGCACGCATCACGGCTGCACACGCGATCTGACCCGGTTGATTGCGCAGCGCGTGAATGCGTGCGTCAAAGGGTGTGTCGCTGCCGCGTGCTGCATCAACCGACATGGCACCGATCACCATCGCGGCTTCAATCAGACGCTCGGCCATGAACAGGCCATGCAAGGCGAGCGCAGTGGACACCTGCGTGCCGTTAATGAGTGCGAGCCCTTCTTTGGCACCCAGACGAATGGCCTCAATACCCGCCGTCGCCAACGCTTGGGCGGCCGGCTGCACAACGCCTGCGACGCGCACGTTGCCCTCACCCATGAGCGCCAGCGTCATGTGCGCCAGCGGTGCCAGATCGCCTGACGCACCCACCGAGCCTTTGGCGGGAATCACGGGCATGATGTTGGCGTTGTGCAGCGCCAGCAGCGCATGCACAACCTGAGGGCGCACACCCGAAAACCCGCGCGCCAGACTGGCCGCCTTCATGACCAGGATCAGCCGTACTACATGATCGGGCAGGGCGTCGCCCACACCCGCCGCATGGGACAGCACAAGATTGCGCTGCAGCGTTTCCAGCTCGTGGTTGGCAATGCGTGTTTGCGCCAGCTTGCCGAAACCCGTGTTCACGCCGTACACAGCGTTTCCCTTTGCAACAATGCGCGCGATGGCTCTGGCCGACGCGCGCATGGCATGGTCTGCACTTGATGGCAAACTGACCGGTTGTGCAGAGCGCCATACGGTTCGCAGCTGCTCCACTGTGACTTCACCGGGTTGCAGCAGCATCGTATGCCCGTCGCTCACGGCGTCACCGGCGGTGTAAACGGTAATGTTGAAGTTGTGGTGGATGCGGGCGTCGTCAGCGGCGCGACCATGGGCAGCTGAAGGCCAAAGCGCTGTGCGGTGGCAATGGCCAGCTCGTACCCCGCGTCGGCATGCCGCATCACCCCCGATGCGCAGTCGTTCACCAGCACCCGTGCCAGCCGGTCGCGCGCGGCGTCTGTACCATCGGCCACAATCACCATGCCGGCGTGCTGCGAATAGCCCATACCTACGCCTCCGCCATGATGCAGACTCACCCAACTCGCGCCGCTGGCGGTGTTCAGCATTGCGTTGAGCAACGGCCAGTCGCTGACGGCGTCGGTACCGTCACGCATTGCTTCGGTTTCGCGATTGGGGCTGGCCACCGAACCGGTGTCCAGATGATCACGTCCAATCACGATCGGTGCCTCAAGCTCACCGGTGCGCACCATCTCATTGAAGGCCAGTCCCGCGACATGTCGCTCGCCCAGGCCGAGCCAGCAGATGCGTGCGGGCAATCCTTGAAAGGCAATGCGCTCACGCGCCATCTGCAACCACCGATGCGTGTGCGTATTGTCAGGAAAGAGCTCAGCGATCTTTGCATCGGTTTTGTAGATGTCGTCGGGATTTCCCGAGAGCGCCACCCAGCGGAACGGTCCCTTGCCTTCACAGAACATGGGACGGATATAGGCCGGTACAAAGCCCGGAATGTCAAAGGCCCGACTCACGCCGGCGTCGAGAGCGACCTGACGTATGTTGTTGCCGTAATCCACGGTCGGCACACCCATCTGTTGGAACGCGAGCATCGCGCGCACATGCTGTGCGCAGCTGGCCGCCGCTGCCTCCTGCAGCTGAGCGTGCTGCGTGCTGTCGGTCTGTGCATTGTGCCACGCATCGACCGTCCAGCCGATGGGCAGATAGCCGTTGATCAGATCATGTGCTGATGTCTGATCAGTCACCAGGTCGGGGCGGATTGCACCGGCCTCAAGGCGACGCACGATTTCGGGCAATATCTCAGCGGCGTTTCCCAGCAGTGCAACGGAGCGCGCCTTTCCTGCGGCCGTGTGGTACGCGATGCGCTCCAGTGCGTGATCAAGATCGCGTGCCTGTTCGTCGATGTAGCGCGTGCGCATGCGGAAATCGATGCGGCTTTGCTGGCACTCCACTACCAGCGAGCACGCACCGGCCAATGATGCGGCCAATGGTTGCGCACCGCCCATGCCGCCCAGTCCGGCGGTAAGAATCCAGCGACCCGTCCAGTCGGCGTTGTAATGCTGTCGGCCGGCTTCCATGAACGTTTCGTATGTGCCTTGCACGATGCCCTGACTGCCGATGTAGATCCAGCTGCCGGCGGTCATCTGCCCGTACATGAACAGCCCCCGTCGGTCGAGTTCGTGAAAATGCTGCCACGTGGCCCAGTGCGGTACGAGATTGGAATTGGCAATCAATACGCGCGGTGCATCGGGGTGTGTGCGAAAAATGCCGACCGGCTTCCCGGACTGGACGAGCAGCGTCTGCGTGTCGTCGAGTTCGCGCAAGGCGGCGAGCATGGCATCAAAGCTGGGCCAGTCGCGGGCGGCACGGCCGATGCCGCCATAGACCACGAGGTGGGCCGGGTTTTCGGCCACCTCAGGATCAAGATTGTTCTGCAGCATGCGATACGCGGCTTCGGTAATCCAGTTGCGGCAGCTGCGTGTAGAGCCGCGCGGCGCGCGTACGATGCGCTCGAGGTTCACTCTGCTGGAAGGAGGACGCTCAGGCATGCGACGGGGAGTTTGTGGTCCAGCCAGGTGGACGTTCCAGCGATCACGGCTTCGGCGTCAGTCCCAGGCGCGCGAGCACCATCTCTGCGATGCGTGTTTCGAGCAAGCCCATCGATCCGCAGATGACCGGATCGGTGGACCCTCCCGACATGTCTTCGGCCATGCCGACAACCGATGTGCTGACAACGGAACTGTCGGCGCCCTTTGCTTCGACGTACGTCACCGATGCGATGGTAAGCCGCCAGGTATCGGCATTTTCGCCGGTCAAACCGCGACCGCAGTTAAAGAGGTTTGACATCGGCTGATCGGCCAACCGACGGCTCACCTTGGCCCGCAGTACACCGATCTGGCCACGTGGCGGGTCAATGAGCTCCGGTGTGATTTTGAGCGCCTCGTACACGCCGTTGACGGCAAACAGGGTGCGGTCTTTCGGCGCAGCGATGGTGACGTTCGCGCGCTGAATGGTATCGAGCAGCACGGGGAGAGGAAACGCAGCCATGCGGACCACCGGTCCGTTGCCCTGTGCGGCTACCGGCTGGCTGACAACGGAGCCAACAGCGCTTATGAGCAACGCGAGTTGTGCGATTCGCCGCACGCCTGGTAGTCGGAGCATGTGAACCTCGAAGGTGAGCAGTGGGGCGCGCAGCGTGGTGTGATGCAGCAACAGAAACCAAAGGTTACGGCGCAATCTGATTTGGCGCCATTGTGCAGCCGTGCGTGGCAGTTGTGGTTTGACCTTGCGCTGGCCTGCTCCGGGCGCAGAATCAGGCAGCTGGTTGCACGCACGTGCTGCAGATCGTGATTTGCAGGAGTTTTTACACTGTGCTGTGCAGCACGTTCACTTCTTTCATTCCCGATTTTCCGTGATGCTTGAGACGAAGCCGCCACACGACACCTTTTCGCTGCAACTGCCGCCGGACGACGCGCATTTTATCGCACTGCGCGATCTCCTGACGACGCACGGATACACAGAGGCCGCCGTATGTGCGCACGCCGGTTGTGAGACGCTCTATGATTTTACGCTCAGGCAGCACGCACGCTCAGGGGCGGTACCGATTGACCGGCCGCTGGATGTGCTGGTGCGACTGTTCATGGATTCGGAGGCGGTCGAGAATCAGCATATCGACAGGTTTCTGGGCTCGGAGGCGCGCACCCTGTTCAGCTCGCTCGGATTGCTGCAAGCTGATCCGTTGAATGCAAACGCCAGCGTGGCCACCGTATTGCTGTATCCCACGGTTGCCCTGTGGATTGTGAGTGATCGAACAATCGCGATTCGTTCAAGCACCAGTGCGCCGGCCGGCAAGCTCCGCGAGGATGCGGTGTATCCCGCACTCACGGCGTCTGTACGCGTATTTCTCAGTACGCTTCCGTTCACATTAAGCGGTGACTATCTGGAGCTCTGTTCAGGGACCGGCATTGCGGCATTGATGGGGGCAGCGGGCGGTGCCTCCCAGGCATTGGCCGTGGACATCACCGAGCGCAGCACGCGATTTGCGCAGTTCAACGCACGCCTGAACGGTTTGCAGAACATGACCGCAGTGTGTGGCGATTTGTGGGAGCCGGTGCGTGGGCGCACGTTCAATACAATCGTCGCACATCCGCCGTATGTACCGTCCGCACAACCGGAATACATCTACCGGGACGGGGGTGAGGACGGGGAACAGATCACGCGCGCGATCATAGCGGGCTTGCACGAACACCTCGCCATCGGTGGCGTGTTTCATTGCACGTGCATTGTCTCGTCACGCGCCGGTGAGCCAGCGCCGCAACGGGTACGGGCGATGCTGGGTGAGCATGCCAATGCGTACGATCTGATTTTTCTGCGTAACGGATCAACGCGCATTACCGAGCATTTCAGCAAGCAGATCATGTCTGCCGATGCGGCAACGTCGGCATTGGCCACAGCGCAGCTCAAACGCTTCGGCGAGCTGGCGATTGAGTCGGTGGATTTTTGCACGATTGTACTGCGACGTCACGGTAAGGAGCGCCGCGGCTTTACCTTCTCCAGTGAGCGCAGTGCGCACACAGACTGGCCGGCGGTGGCCTGGGCGCTGCGCGTTGGCGAGGCCGCTACCGATACAAAACAGTTCGCTGCCGCGGTATTCAACTCACGCGTGCGCTTGTCACCGGGAGCGCGCCTTGATTTGTCGTATCGTGTAGGTGGTGCCGGCGAGGAACCGTGGGTTGCTGAACGCGGGCGCATTCAGGTGGACGCGCCATTTGTGAGTGTGGTTGACGTAGGCACAGGCGACGCCATGATGCTCTCCCGCTTTGATGGCACACACACGTTGCAGGAGCATATTGTCGCGCTCAAGTCGGAAGGGCTGTTACCGGCCGATGTGAACGATCACGACTTTGCGCACTCGTTTGCGCCGCTGGTGCTGGACGGTATTGTGATAAGTGATGCGTTTTCAGGGTGAGAGCGTGGGCTGCACCGCTGACTGATTGAGTGAATGCGCCGCGACGGACTCCATTTGTGCGGCGCGCTCACGGGCCCACCTGGGAAGGCCGATGTACGCCGAGGCCAACACTGCGACGCCTGCCAACGCCGCTACAGCGGCTCCAGCAATGCCCGGGGTGCCTACTACGCCCGCTCCGGTAGCCGCCATTGCAATAAGCATGGCACCGATCCCCACGTAGGTGCCTCCCAGCCAAACTCTCATGCGTGCGTCACCCTTGCGCGTGAACAGGCGCAGGCGATGTCCGGTTGCTGTCGGCTCGAGCAACGCCGTAAGGTTGCCGTTCTGCCACTGACGAAATACGCCCTCGGTAACCAGCTTGCCACGCGCGTCAAATGTCTCGCGCAGCGTGCACACCAGGCCGTTCCACTCATCGTCGGACACGGGGCGCCCAAACTCGATGGTGCGTGAAACGGACACCGGCAGTCCCAGCCAGGTACGCTGCTGCGTGGGCGCCAGATCACCACGTGTTACCGCCTGCGCCGCACGCGTGATGTGTTCAGCGGGTATCCCGACATCGCGCCCGATTTGATGCAGCTGTTCGAGAGTGAGGCCGTCAAGAACGGGCGAGCTGTCGGTACGCAGTTCCTGGGCGGAACTTGCCTGCTCAAAAATGAGCGCAATTTCACGATCGTCGAAGCATCTTGGTGCATTCATGGGTGACTCCATCGAGATCATGAGTGAATCGCGTACTGCGCGACAGGCAACGCGAGCTGTATGTTCCCTACGAGTGCGGCTGGTGGCCAGGTTTCGTTATGGCAGAAGTGCATCCAGTCGACGTATTTGTTCAACCATAGCAATCCTTTCCCCATGCATTTTGCTTTTCGC
The DNA here is from genome assembly GCA_011390805.1 of Gemmatimonas sp. GTDB lineage: Bacteria > Gemmatimonadota > Gemmatimonadetes > Gemmatimonadales > Gemmatimonadaceae > JAABRT01. Next base: position 79,188 of record JAABRT010000004.1, read on the forward strand.
TCTGGTCTGCTGTTGGCGACTGTTCTCGGTGTGGTGGCGTGTTCGTCGGGTGACGGTGAAGGTTCGGGTTCGGCCGTGGCAACGTCAGGCGCTGACGCGTGGCGCATTACGGAAACCGGCTTTGGTCCGCTGCGTGCCGGTATGACGGTGGCAGAAGCGGCCTCGGCCGTAGGCGGAGAGTTTTCCGTGGCGCCCGGCGCGCCGGCGGAGTGCAGCTACGCAGAGTGGCCTGCCGCACCGTCGGGTGTGCGCGTGATGCTGGTAAACGACACCGTGGCACGCATTGAGGTGACCGATGCCGCCGTACGAACGGAGAGTGGGGCCCGTATCGGCGACAATGAGGGGCGCATCAACTCGCTGTACGTAGGCCGGTTGCTGATGATGCCGCACAAGTACACCACCGGCAAATACATTGTGGTGACGCAGCCTGAGGATACGATGCACCGGATTGTGTTCGAGACCGATGGCCAGGCCGTGACGGAGTTCCGTTCGGGTCGTGAGCCTGAAGTGCAGTGGGTCGAGCGCTGCGGATAAGGCCGATGTAACATGCGCGCCTACATGCCTCTCCGCTGCTCGGATACACTGAGGACCAAGTTCACACAACAACCCGTCCGCCAAAACGCATCGCCCGCCGCAGCGTGAAGCTGGCGGCGGGCGATGCGGACACGACTACTGCTGGGTCGTGACTCGAAAAAGCTGTGAACGCTAGAACATGACCGCCGTGCCGGTAAGCGCCGGTACGGTTATGGGGGCCAGTCCGAGCGCGCGCAGCCGGTCATTGAGCTTGGCCAGGTCGGTGTTGAAGAGTTCCTGCAACCGCGTGAGCTGTGTGTCGAGCTCACCGCTGAGCACAGTAAATGCTTCCTGTGCCTGCGCGGTGGGACGGTTGTCGGAGCTTTCAATCACGCCGCGCAGCGCGGCCAACTGATTGTTGAGCTTGATCGGATAGTTGAGCGGATCCTGACGCGCCTGCATGCGCACCTGATAGATCTCCCCTTCCACCGCAGCGATGTTCTGCTTGAACTGCGTGGCTTCGGTGCGCAGTGCGGCATCGTTGCTCTTGGTGAGACGGTCGTCTACCTGACCGCGCACATCACGCACCTGCAACACGCCACGGTGCGCGTCATCAACACGCTGCGCCACCTCCGATGACAGTTTGAACTGCGCATCAAAGTCGGCCTGCGTGACGTCGGTCAGACGCGGATCGGCTACGATGTCAAACGATTCGGTGTAGCTGCTGCCGCCGGCGGCGAATCGCGCCTGGTACGTGCCCGGAGGCGCCAACGGACCCTGCGTGTTGGCCGACCACATAATGAGTCCCGGGAAGTCGCGCGGCCCCGGATAGCGCATGTCCCAGGTAAAGCGATGATGCCCGGCGGTTGTACGCAGCGCGCCACCACCGCGTCCCCCGCGACCGGTGCGGTTGCCGGCGCTGTCACGTGGAGCTGTACCATTGTACGTGCGAATCACGCGACCCTGCGCGTCGAGAATCTCGAGCTTCACGGAGTCGGCGTCTTCGCGCAGGTAATAGTCGATCTCCGGTGCAAACTGCTTGCGGCGACCGTATGACTCAGTGGTGCGCGAAAGCGTGCGCACCGTGGTGGCCGGCTCGAACAGGTGCGCATCACGCTGCGCGACTTCAGCCGCCGCTTCGCGAAGCGGCGTGATGTTATCGAGCACCCAGTACGACCGGCCGTGCGTGGCGATGATGATGTCATCGTTCTTGAGCACAAGGCCCGGTACCTGAACCGTAGGCAGGTTGAGCTGCAATGACTGCCAGTTCAATCCGTCATCGAACGACACCATCACACCCATTTCGGTACCGGCGTACAGCAAGCCCGGACGCTTGAGGTCTTCGCGCACCGAGCGCACGTAGTGTCCGGCCGGAATACCGTTGGTGATCTTTGTCCACGTCTTGCCGTAGTCGTTGGTGCGATACACGTACGGCGCCACATCCTGCGAGCGGTAACGCACGGCCGCCACGTAGGCTTTGCCCGGTGTGTGCGGCGACACGTCGATTTCGTGCACTCGGCTGAACTTGGGCAAGCCCATGGGCGTCACATCAGTCCACGACGCTCCATCGTTGCGCGTCATGTGCACCTTGCCGTCGTCACTGCCAACCCACAGCTCACCGGCGGCATGCGATGATTCCGTAATGCGCCACACCGTGCCGTAGTACTCCACGCTGGTCTGGTCGCGCGTGATGTCGCCGCCCGACGGACCGAGCGTTGCAGGATCGGCGTAGGTGAGATCACCACTGATGCGCTTCCAGCTCTCACCACCGTTATCTGAACGCCACACGTGCTGCGAACCCACGTACACCACTTTCGTGTCATGCTGCGACGCGGTGATGGGGTGGTTCCACTGGAAGCGTTCCTTGATGTCGATGGCCGAGTTGCCCATCGGGTTAACCGGCCACACGTTCACTGCGCGCTGCTGTCCCGTGACGCGCGACATGAAGCTCATGGAGCCGCCGTAACAGGCGGCGTAGAACAGGTTCACGTCACCCGGATGCGGTGTGACCGGACCGGTTTCACAACCGCCCGGTGCATACATGTAGCTGCCGTCGCCGTCCATGGGCACGCAGGCGGTGCTGTTGTCCTGCTGTCCGCCGCAAATCTGATACGGGAAGTGATTCGTCACGCGCACATCGTACATCTGCGCCGTGGGGAACTGCTGCTGTGTCCACGATGAGCCGGCATTCCAGCTTACGTTGGCGCCGCCGTCGTTGGACTGAATCATGCGATCCGGATTATCGCGTGCAATCCAGAGATCATGATTGTCACCGTGCGGTACGCCGATGGTCTGCCATGTTTTGCCACCGTCACGCGAACGATGGAACTGCACGTTGAGCACGTACACCGTTTCCTTATCCTTGGGATCGGCCACGATGCGCGTGTAGTAGAACGCACGCTGACGCAGGTTGCGATCGTCACTCACCTGCGTGAACGTTGCGCCTGCGTCGTTACTCACGAATACGCCGCCTGAATCGGCTTCGACAATGGCGTATACACGATTTGCATCAGCACCGCTCACACTCACACCTACCTTGCCCCACGTGCCCTTGGGCAAGCCGGCGTTTCGCGTGAGTTCTGTCCACGTGCTGCCACCGTCGGTGCTCTTGAACAGTCCTGACCCCGGACCACCCGACGAAAGCATCCACTCCTTGCGATACGCCTCCCACAGTCCCGCGTAGAGCGTGTTGCTGTTGGATGGATCAAAGTAGAGATCCACGGCGCCGGTCTTGTTGTCGCGGTGCAGCACACGCTCCCATGACGTGCCGCCATTGGTTGTGCGATACACACCGCGCTCGTTGCTTGGACCGTACGGATCACCGAGTGCGGCGACAAACACACGGTCACAGTTGGCCGGATCGATGCGAATGCGACCGATCATCTGCTGGCCAGTGGCGGATTCAAGTCCAGCGTGCGTCCACGTCTTTCCTGCATCGGTTGACTTGTACACGCCGTCGCCGGGAATCACATTGCCGCGGAACTGCACTTCGCCCATGCCCGCCCACACGATATCGGGGTTGGCTTCACACTGTGCGATGGCGCCCACCGACGATGTCTTGAACTGTCCGTCGCCAATGGGATTCCACGTGGAGCCGGCGTCGGTGGTTTTCCAGACACCGCCGCCGGTGGCGCCAAAGTAGTACTCAAGCGGTCTGGCCACGGTGCCGGTCACGCTGATTGAGCGTCCGCCACGATTGGGACCGACATTGCGCCATTCGAGACTGCCGAAGAGAGAAGGCGGAACTTCCGCAGCGGCTGTGAAGGGAGCGCCCGCTGTGCTTCGGGCTGGGCTTTGCGCGTGAGCCGCCGGAGCGGCGATCAGAGCGAGCAGGGCTGTGGAAGCCCAAACGCGCGCACGGAATGGAGCTGAACTGGACATGGCAAGGGCCGAGAGGAGGGACGAAGGTCGGCAGGAATGGGACAGGACCATTCTGGAAGCTGACGGAACGACCGATTGAGGGGCAAGTGCTTTGCCCTCCGTTTTTCTACGATGCGTGTAGCCGATCTGCTGTGAAGCGCTAATTCAGCGCAACACCGGGGCGCGTCTGTGCCTGGTGGCCTGCTCGTAGTCGTACGCCAGCGCGATGAGCCGGCCTTCGCTCCAGGCGCGACCAAAAAACGAAATACCGGCCGGCAGTGTGTTGTCACGCGTGTAGCCCATGGGCACCGTAATTGACGGGAAGCCCGTGGACGGCGAAAAGAGCTGACTGTTGTCGCCGTGCGGTGTGTTGAGATCACCAATGAGACGCGGTGGGTTGCTCCAGGTGGGGTACACAAGCGCCTGCAACTGCAGCGAGTCCATCATCTGTTGCACCGCGACCCGCAACGCGGCGCGCACGGCTTCGCGGCTGGCACAGCCGGCGCTCTGCCCGGGTGCTTCGGTGGCGGCACTGGCTTCGCGCAAACGCAGCTCCACGGTAGGATGAAAGCGACGGCTGCGTACGATTGCATCAAGCGATTTGACCGGTGCATTGGGTGCACGCTCGGCGAGATAACGCTCGAGATCGAACTTGAAGCGATTGCAGCCGCCGCGTTGCTGACGCAGGATGGCTTGCAGCGAGTCTACCCGTGCGTCGCTCACAATGATTGCACCCTGTGCGCGCATGTCGCTCAGCGCGCGCTCGAACAGCTCATTTACTTCGCGGTCGAGCGTTTCGCGCTCATACGCCTGGCGCAACACGCCGATGCGGGCGCCGCGCAGCGCACCGCGTACGAGCGACGCGGCATAGCTGCTGTCACGCCGGCTGTCGGCTGGTGCGGTCACGCTGTCGGCGGGATCGCTGTGTGCGATGACGTCAAACACCGCTACTGCATCGGCAAGCGTGCGCGTCATCGGACCGGCAATATCGGCCGAGAAGTTGAGCGGGATCACACCGGCGCGCGATGTGAGCCCCATGGTGGAGCGAATGCCTATCAGTGCCTGATGCGCACTCGGTCCGCGAATCGAGTTCCCGGTGTCAGTGCCAAGTCCGACCGCAGCAAAGTTGGCCGCGATTGCTGCCGCCGTGCCGCCGCTGGAGCCTGCGGTGACCCGATTGAGCGCGTACGGATTTCTTGTGTATCCGGGAAGAATGGAACTGACTGTCTCATACGGCGTGAACGCCCATTCGGCGAGATTCGACTTGGCGAGTATGAGCGCGCCTGCACTTCTGACTTGTCGCACCATCGTGGCGTCTTGCGCAGGCTGCCAGCCTTCGAGTGCCAGTGAGCCGCCGGTTGTTGGCAGGTCCATGGTTTCGAAGTTGTCTTTCACAATCACTGGAATGCAGTGCAGCGCACCCTGCGACGTACCGGAGGCCCACACCCGGTCGAGTGAATCGGCGAGCGCCAACGCGCGCGGATTCACGACGATAATGGAGTTGATGGACGGCCCCTGTTTGTCCATGGACTCAATGCGATCGAGGTACGCCTGCGTGAGCGCGCGACAGGTGAGTGACTGCGTGCGAAACGCGTCGTGAATCTGTGCGATGGTTGTCTCTTCTACGGCAAACGGCGCGGCTTGCGCGAACAGTGCGGGCGCGGAGACAGTTGCCGTTGCGAGCGCGAGCACCGCCGCGCGCCATGTGGGAATGGTGTGTGAAGGCATGGCGCAAACATACAGCTTCAGCCGCGCAGCACGAGCTCCGCGGCCGCCATACCACTCAGCAGTGCGCCTTCAACCCGGCCACCAACACACCAATCGCCCGCCGCCGCAAGTCCGCAATCGGCATCGTACACCGCCTCACGGGCTGCGTCGGGGGCCGCATCGGGTGCCGCGTCGGGTGCCGCGTCGGGGGCTGCATCGGGCGCCGCGTCGGCCGATGCAGTGCGCGCACTGCTGCCTGGCTCCGCCTTGGCGTTGTGCTGCGGAATCGCGTAGCGCCAGCGGTGCGCAACCGCCTGTTGTATGGGAAGCTGCTGCTGCACCAACTCCGCGAATGCCTGCGTCATGAGTGGCGCCAGCTCCGACGGCTCACGTTCAAGATGCGTCGCGCTCCACGTTGGCGTGGCGTGCAGTACCCAGCACTCGGCTACGGTGCGTCCGGGCTTGCTGTTGTTGCGTGCCACCCACGACAACGCGTCATCATCGTTCACAAATGCGGCATCCCACTGCACCGCCAGTCGGCGATCCAATACAAGCATGGTGGCAATGCAGGGCTGCATGTGCACGGCCGCCGCGCGCGCTGCCACCGCCGGCGAGTGTGGCGCTACCAATGTCAGCGTTTGCGGTGCGGGTAGCGTGACCACCACCCGGTCAAAGGCTCCGAACGCATCACCGGAACCACTAACAAGGCGCCAGCGGTCGTTGCTGCGCTCGAGCGACGTCACGGTAACACCGTATTTCACCGGTAGCGTGCCGGCCAGGTGCACACCCAGCGAGCGCATACCGGGAACCGCCACCCATCGTGGCTGACTGTCTGTCTTCACACTCCACACACCACCGTCGCGCGCTGCGATGCTCGCCGACCACGGCGCAATCAGCCCCTGATCACGCCATTGATACATGAAGGGAGCAAGTCTTGCATCACGATGCGTGAAGTATTGAGCACCGTGGTCAAACGTAGTCTCATCATTGTATCGCGTTGCGCATCGACCGCCCGGCGCGCGCGATTTTTCAAACACGGAAACAGAATGGCCGCGCTCTACAAGCGAGTGCGCGGCCATCAGTCCCGATAATCCGGCTCCAACAACTGCAACGTGCACCGCGGCTCCCCGGGTTAGCGTACTTCCCAATCGGTGTTGAGGTGTACCGTGCCCCACGAAATGTGCAGTACACCGCGCTGTACGCCCGGGATGGTGGCCGGCACCAGTGCGATGCTCAGGCTTTCCACCGGATCGCTGAGCGGGCTGGCGCGCAACGGAATGCGTGCAAAGTCCTTGGACGCATCGTAGTTCATGGCCATGACCATCGGGGCGCCCGACGTTTCCTGCTGCAGAATGAGCGTCCAGCCGGATGTTTCGGGCAGCGCCGACATGATGTAGCGACCCTTGGGAACTTGTTTGTCGCCGATCATCATGTCCACGTCGGTGGTGAGCAGCGTGGCTTCATTGGCGCCCAAACGCCACACGGTGCCCATGGGTACAAGATCGCCGGTAAGCAGCGTGCGACCGCGCAGGTGTGGCTGGCCGTAGTTGATTGTGATGAGCGCCGGCTTGCCGGCCGCCCGCTGGGCTGCGGTGTCGGTAAGTGCCAGTGAGACTTCGGCAGTGGCGCGTGTGCTCGGCGCGGCACGGTACGTAGCGGACTGGGCTGCCAGGGGCGCTGTCGCGAACAACAGCATTGCTGCAGCAGGAATTATCGTGCGCATGAGAAATGGTCAGTTCAGGGAAGACTGCTTTTGTGTGTGTGCGAAGAATGTGAACCCCGCGCGCGGCAGGCAAGCGGCCGCTTCTTCCGGCCAGCCGATCAGGCCGCATATTCCGTGTATGCGCCCACTCATAAACCGCTGCAATCGCGTAGCCCCGCTCGCCGTACGTGCCTCGCTGCTCTCCTGCGCGTTGAGCGCGGCGGCCGCATTCATGTTTACCAGCGCAATGTCGCTGCAGGCACAGCTTCCGCAGCGATACGATGTGCTGATTGTTGGCGGCAGTGTGATTGACGGCACAGGTTCCGACGCGCGCCGGCTCGACGTCGCGATTCTTGACGATCGCATTGTTGCGATGGCCGAATCGCTGCCCAGGGCAATCGCCACGCGGGTGATCGATGCCAGCGGGCGCATTGTTTCACCCGGCTTCATTGATCTGCACGCGCACCTCGAACCGCTGTTGTCGCTGCCGCACATGGAAAGCGCCATGCGTCAGGGCGTGACGTTTGCTTTGGGTGGACCTGACGGTGGTTCACCGCTGCCCCTGGGTGCATACCTCGACACGGTCCGCACCGCCAACGTTGGCATCAACGTTGGCTATCAGATCGGTCACAATGCGATCCGACGGGCGGTGATGGGCATGGACGCGCGTGCGCCCACCGACAGTGAGTTGGCGCAGATGCGGCGTCTTGTGGCCGAAGGAATGGGCCAGGGTGCATTCGGACTGAGTACCGGCTTGCTGTACCTGCCCGGTACGTATTCAAACATCGACGAAGTGGTCGCGCTGGCGCAGGTGGCGAGTGACAGCGGTGGCATTTACACCTCGCATTTGCGCAAGGAGGGTATCGGGCTCATTGAGGGTGTGGCCGAAGCGCTGGAGATTGGCCGTCGGGCCCGGATTCCGGTTGTGCTCACGCACCACAAGGCGGTTGGCCAGCAGATGTGGGGCAAGAGCGTTGTTACGCTGGGCATGGTGGACAGCGCGCGGCGCGCCGGCACCGACGTGATGGTGGATCAGTATCCGTATACGGCCACTCACACCGGTATTGGCGTGCTGATTCCGAGTTGGGCGATGGCTGGTGGCAACGCCGAGTTTCGCCGTCGTGTGGGAATCCCGCAGCTCAGGGACAGCATTCTGCGTGGCATTGTGTTCAACATTGTGAATGACCGTGGCGGTGGAGATCTCTCACGGGTGCAGTTTTCGCGTGTGCCATGGGATAAGACGCTGGAGGGCAAGACGCTGCGCGACTGGGCCGATCGGCGCGCCCTGGCACCCACACCGGAAAACGGTGCAACGCTCGTACTTGAAGCCATGATGAACGGCGGCGGCAACGCGATCTATCATGTGCTCGACGAAGTGGACGTGCGTCGCATCATGGCGCATCCGTTCGCGATGATTGCCAGTGACGGCCGGCTCTCGCAGCCCGGCGACGGTCACCCGCATCCTCGGGCCTACGGGACCTTTCCGCGTGTGCTGGGCGAGTATGTGCGCAAACAACAGGTACTGTCATTACCACAGGCTGTGCACAAGATGACGGGTATGCCTGCCGCACGACTTGGGCTGAGCGATCGCGGCGTATTGCGGATCGGTGCCTATGCAGATGTGGTAGTGTTTGACGCTGCCACCGTAAGCGACCGCAGCACGTTTACGGAACCGCACCAGTATCCGGTTGGTATTGAAACGGTGATAGTGAACGGAACGGTTGTTGTATCGAACAGCACACCAACCGGCCTGCGCGCCGGTCGCGTAGTGCTCCGGCCGTAAGGGACTCTGCGCCCCGGTTTACCGATGTGAGCATGTGAAGTTCTCACCTGCGGTGAATATCACGCGCCTGGTTGCTCCATGAGTTTGAAGACACGACGCAACGCTCGTGTTTTGCGCGACAATCGCGTCTTTCATACGACCTGGAGTAACAATGGCTGAGCTACATGTGCAGAAGAAGGAAACGAACATCTGGCCGTGGATTATTGGCGCGGTCATTCTGGCCGCACTCGCGTGGTGGGCCTTTGGTCGTAACGACATGGAAAACACCGTCACGACGTCGTCGGCCGATTCCGCGTATGCAATGCCGCAAACCGGTACGCCCGGCAATCCGAATCCCGGCACGCCATAATACTGCACAAGGAGATTTCAATGGACGACCGCATCAACACCACAGGTACGACGGCGCGAACCAGCGACCGGCTCGGCAGCAGCATGTCGGCAAAGGATACGACTGGCCGCCTCGACAATACAACAGTGGGTCAGTTGGCCCATCTGAGTGAGATGGACGACTACGAAATTGCCGATGGCGAACCGGATATCATCGGCTGGGACGTTTGCGCAGCCAACGGCCAGAAGATCGGCGATGTGGAAGATTTGCTCGTTGATTCGGCCACAATGCGCGTGCGCTATCTCGAAGTGGAACTTGAAAAAGATCTCGTGCCCAACAACGATCGTCGTCACTGCCTGATCCCGATCGGATCAGCGCGACTTGATGATGACAAGGACAATGTGCTCATCAGCATGGAGAGTGAGCGCCTGCTCGCGCTGCCGCCGTACGTACGAGGCGCGTTGTCGCGTGAGTATGAACAGTCGGTCGTGGACGGATTCGCCCGTCCGGGCGGCAGAGTCGTGTCTACTGACAGCGACGCCGATCGTGATTTCTATGACGACGACAACTTCAACGATCGTCGCCTGTTTGAAACGCGGCGCGAGCTGGGACGCCGCGACGACGCGTACCTGCGTCGCCGCAGTGAGTAACAAGCGACCCGATCCCGGGCGCTGATCAGCTTTCAGTGTGCATGAGGGCGACACAAAGCGGGTGTTGGGGTGATATTTGTCATAACCGTCGGATATCGCTCTACACCGCTTTGGGTTTCTCATGCTCCCGTATCTCAATCTCCCGCCGATATCGCTCGGCCCGATCACAATCCAGCCCTTCGGGCTGTCGGTGGCCGCTGCCGCGCTGATCGGACTGGCAATCGCGCAGAAGCGCTACACGCGCTACGGGCTGGATCCCGAGCTTGGCGAACGGCTGTCGTGGTGGGCCGTGGGCGGTGGATTTCTGGGCGCGCATCTTTTTGCAGTGCTGTTCTACTTTCCCGGACAGCTTGCACGCGATCCGCTGCTGCTGCTGCGGCTGTGGGACCATATCAGTTCGTTTGGCGGCATGATTGGCGGCGCGATCGGCGGCGCACTCTTTCTCAAATATCGTGCGCCCAGGTTCGATGAGCGCACGCGCTGGTCGTATCTTGATGCCGCGTGTGTGGCGTTTGCTGTGTCGCTCACAATCGGTCGTATCGGCTGCGCAATGGTGCACGACCATCCGGGACGCGTGACGGATTTCCCGCTGGCGGTGAGTCTTGAGTCGCCGGCGGCACAGGCGCTGATTGCCAATGCCTATGCGGGTGCCAACGCGATTGATCAGTCACCGCTGCCGGCGTCGCTCGGCGCGCTCGGATTTCACGATCTGGGGCTGTATGAGCTGCTCTATCTCGCGCTCATTGTGCTGCCGGTCATGTTCCTGCTCGACCGCACGCCGCGACGTCCCGGGTTTTTTGTGGTGGTGTTTGCGGCGTTGTACATGCCGGTGCGCTTCGGGCTCGACTTTTTGCGTGTAAGCGATGCGACCTACGCCGGTCTTACTCCCGCGCAGTGGGCCGCATTGGCAGCGCTGCTGGCGTTACCGCTGGTGTGGAAGCAAGCGGTGACGTGGCCGCCGATTGCTCGGCATAGCGCGCCGTCTAATCCGGTGCGTGAGGCGCGTTCGCGGTGAGCATGTCGCTCACATGAAGATCATCATCCCCGGCGGCAGCGGCCAGGTTGGTGTGCTGCTGGCCCGAGCGTGGCATGCGCGAGGACATGATGTCGTGGTTCTCTCGCGCAGTGCACCTCGCAATACGGCAGCGCAACCATGGCGTTTTGTGCAGTGGGACGCGCGCACCGCCGGTTCGTGGACGCAGGAACTCAACGGCGCCGATGTGGTGGTGAATCTGGCTGGCCGCAGCGTGAACTGTCGTTACACGCCGGCAAACCGCGAAGCGATCATGCAATCGCGTGTCGAGTCTACGCGCGTGCTTGGTGAGGTGATTGCATCGGTGGCGCAACCACCGCGCGTGTGGCTGCAGTCGAGCACTGCCACGATCTACGCGCACCGCTTTGATGCGGCCAATGATGAAGCGACAGGCATCATTGGTGGCAATGAGCCTGACGCTCCGAATACATGGCGCTTCAGCATTGATGTAGCGCGTGCGTGGGAGCAGGCGGCCACGGCGTTTGATTTGCCGGACACGCGAGTGGTGTTGCTGCGCTCCTCAATAATCATGAGTCCCGATCGCGGCGGCGTATTCGATACGCTCTTGCGTCTTGTTCGACTTGGGCTCGGCGGTACATCAGGCGATGGCAGACAGTTTGTGTCGTGGATTCACGAACACGACTTCATTGCGGCGCTCGACTGGCTGATTGAGCGCGATAGCCTGAGCGGCGCGGTGAATATCGCATCACCAAACCCGATGCCCAATGCACAGTTCATGCGGGCACTTCGCGACGCGTGGGGCACGCCGGTGGGTTTGCCTGCTGCGGCGTGGATGCTGGAAGTGGGCGCCGTGTTCCTGAAAACAGAGACCGAGCTGGTGCTCAAAAGCCGCCGAGTGGTGCCCAGGCGTTTGACAGACGACGGCTTTGAGTTTGGCTTTGCAACGTGGCCGGAGGCCGCACGCGAACTGTGTGCGAGGGCCAGGGCGCTTTAGTGCAGCTTGGCTTCTAGCGTGATTGGTACGGCGGAGAGCGCCTTGGACACCGGGCAGCCAGCCTTGGCGGCGTTGGCGAGTTCATGAAACTTCGCTTCGTCAATGCCTGGCACTGTTGCATCGAGCTTGAGGGTGATGCTTTCAAACGCCCAGTCGTTGCCCGTCTGCTTCATGGTGATGGTGGCCGTGACGTCGAGCTTTTCCGGGGCGTGTCCGGCGCCGGTAAGCTGAAATGACAGCGCCATGGCAAAGCAACCGGCGTGTGCTGACGCGATGAGCTCTTCGGGATTGGTGCCCGCGCGTCCGTCAGCGTTTTCGAAGCGCAGCTTGGTGGAATACGGCTGCGCATTGAGCACGCCGCTGGGGGTGGTGAGTGTGCCCGAACCTTCGAGACCTGATCCTTGCCAGATGGCGGAACCTGTACGACGCATGTATGAACTCCGTGTGTGTGAGGGTAAGCATAGAGAGTAGCGGTACGCCTACGGAACGGTCAAACTGGAGCAATGGTTGCCGTGGGAGGCGGGCGGTGCTGTGGGGTGCTGTGTGTTGTGACGCGAGAGCGATTTCGGGCTATGCTAAACAATCCCGGTGTCGGAGCGTGCGAACTGCCATACAAGAACGCGCCATGCGGCCGTTATGGAAATCGTAATCAGCGCAGCCGTGGCGAGCCACGAATAATGTGTGAGTTGAAGCAGGGTTAACGTGAAGCGTTCGCTTAGGTAGTCGTCGATGTAAATCGCCCTATTGGTCATGCTCCTCAACACCAGCATTTGCAACAGGTAGATAGCCGGTAAACTGCCCACGAGGTGGCGTACCGCGAAGTGCTGTTTGGTGACACGATGCCAACGGCCCAGTTCAAAGAACCACACGCCGAGAAGAAGTTGCAAGACAAACGCGGCATTTCCTAAGGCGATCGCACGCGATTGCCGGGTGATAACGCGGGGGCGATCAGTTGGTGACAACGAGGCGTATTGCGCCTGCGTGAGTGTTTCTCCAAAAACTACGGTCGAAGCACGGGTAAACTGCCAGTCAATAAACTGCCTGCTGCTGCTTTTGCGCGAAGTAAACGGGTTGTAGCGCGTGACGCCAAACAGAGAGATCGTGTCGGCGCGCACAGCCTCACCCCATGGCGCCGTGATCAACGGTTGCACATTGCTGTCTGTCACAAGCCAGTGCACCATCGATACGCGTGTGGGACTTGCGCCCCAGTCTCCAGGTGTGTTGGTGCGCTGACCATTCCTCGTGAGCTCGCTATAGCGCATCGCGCGATCGCCGAAGCCGATTACTTGACCAACGGCAAACGCGAGCACAGACAGCGCAATCAAGGGCCCGTGTGTGAACAAGAATCGCCTTGAGTGTGAAATCGGCAGGGCCGACATCCAACGAAGACGTAAGCTACCGAGCCCAGCGGTTGATGCGACGATCATGACAAGCAGCGCGCTGTGGAAAAAACCGTAGTAGCCCGACATTCCGGACAGGAGCGGGATGCCGAACATCGGCCACCACATTGCGGTGCGAGCCAACAACAGCAGCTCGGACAGGCGGTTGTGCGGCTTGCTTGCAGCGTTCGCCGGCATGACCGTGGCGGCGTCGCGTTGCGGTATAGCCAAGGGCTGTGCTGCTGGTATCAGGCGCGCCAGTACAACGTATAGCGGAAGCACGAGCACACTCAGGGCAACCGCTGCGAAAGCTATTGGAAGCATGTACAGAAGTGCCGCGCATACCGCTAACAGCAGGACTGCACGGAGAATGATTTCGGCGCGCACCGAGGCGCGTGACATCAGCCGCGGACCGGTATCCGTGGTGAAATACAGAAGCATGGCGAACATGGCGGCAGCAGCCAATAGAGCAAGCACTGCTGCAACCGATGGCGTTGCGGGCAAAAGGAAGTGCGCCGAAACACCCCACGTGAGAATCGGTACGCCGAGTACAACACAAGCCGCGAGCCATTTGCCTTCGCGCAGTACGCGTGTGTGCAGCGGCAGTGTGTGCTCGTAGGCTGTTGCCGCAGCAGGAAGCAGAAACATTACTCCGACAGCGGTCATCAGTAGCCAGAAGCCCGCCACAGAAAACGCCGATTGCAGCGGTGCAGTATTGCTTGGTATAGCCATTGCTGGCTCAAAGGCGGCAATGCTTGCACCCATCACCGCCAATATCAGCAGCGCAGGATTACTGAGGTGCGCTCTGGCCAGACGCCACCTCATGAAGCCGCCTGGCGCGCTACCGCCAGCTCCGACGCCGGAGTTTCGGAGCGCGCAAACTGCCACTCAAGCAAACGATACGCGGCGATAAGAGTGAGTAGCGCGCATAAAGGGACGAAGATGGAATATGCAGACACTGAGCGAGCGATATGCAACAGTATGGCATCTACACACACCTGCATGAGGTCAACGTCCCGCTTGATCTCGAACCACATGATCATGGGCCCGAGAACAATAAAAACCAGCACCAAGTAGCCGTCGCCCAATTCGTCCAAGCCGCCCGACCTGCGATGCGAGCGTGCGGTTTCTGATAGCCAAACCATCAGCAGCGCCAAGGCGAAAATCAGCGCACCAAACGCCAGTCGTACACTCGCTCGAGTCGCCGGATGAGCGGGTCGTTCATCCGGCGGCTGCGCTTTGTACACGTCGAGTGAAAGTGCCTGTCCCAACACTGCTTGTGATGCGCGCTGAAACTGCCACTCAATAAAGCGCGCGCTACTTGACTCGCGAGCCGTGTAAGGATTGTGCAGTGTACGGCTAAAAATCGTGATAGTGTCTGCCGCAACCGTTTCACCCCACGGAGCCTTTATCAATGGCTGCGTATGCTTTTCCGTTGCACTCCAATACGCGAGTGATGTGCGGGTAGGACTGGCACGCCACTCACTGGGCGTCTCGGTGGTCTGGCCACGATCGGTGATTGCCTCATTGTACGGCCAGACGACAACCTTCAATGTCTGACCTCCAATCATTCCCAAAGACAGCGCGATAACTGAGGGGGCAATTTGAAGCCACAGTCGTTGGCGATGAGAACACGGCAACGCCAGCATCCAGCGATTGCGCTGCCGTCGCTCTTCACTCCACTGCAGCATCACAAAGCTAAACATAAGAACCACGATGCCCGACGTCGATGTAAACGCAATGCTCGCGACCACAATGTAGAGTGCTTTGCCCCACGTGGGGCTGAGCAGGAGCCACAGTAACTGACCGTCGGAGACAGGTACTGGATCTACGCTCGCGTTTCGCTCGGAGCTGTAGCGTTCTTTACGCTGTCCAACATTTCGTACATGCATGAGAACCGTCTGCATGGATCCACGGCTTACCTCGTCACGGTCGGCCCACTTCGCATAGAATGCCGTTGCGTTCGATTCACTCAACTCCAGCGAATCAGGAATAGCGCGCACCAGCGCCAAATAGAGCACCACCGCTGCAGACGACAACACGCCAATGGCAATCACCGGTGGAAGCGTGTATACCACACCCGCACAAAAGGCAGCCAGCACGGCAAGCCGAAGCGCGACATCAACATTGAACGACGCGCGCAGCAACAGCCTCCGGGTACCTGGCGCCATGTACGACAGCATAAACGCCATGGCTGATGCCGGTGCAACGCTGAGCACCCATTCCAACCGTAGTAAGGTGGGGCGTTGCAATAGGTAAGAAACCGTCCACAGCAACAACGGCAAACCGAACAGCACGCCAGCGCTGAGCAGGCGTGCTTGCAGTACAACGCGTAGATGTATCGGCAGCATCAGTTCAAACTTCGACGGGCGTGGCGGAATCGCTGTAGGCACCACAAAAGCCAGCGTTGCGATGCCAAATGCGCCCAGCGTTGGCCACGGCGCGCTCGACAACCCCAACGGCGCGATCATTAGCCACACAAGCTTGTTGCCCAGGTGTGCTCGCACGAGCGAAAGAATCACGCCGCCGCCTCCAAACGCTCCCCACCAAGCAGCTCGATGAACAGTTCTTCCAGCGGTACCACACGACACTGCATGTGCGCACGGTTTTCTTCGCCGTATGCCTGCACCAGTTGGTCTTGCACTTGTGCCGGCGTGCCCTCGAATACAGCGTGTATTTGGTCCAGGAGCTGCCGCACGCGCATGCAGCCCGGCAGCTCCGCCAATCGTGCGTGGTCGCTGGCCAGACGCGATGGCAGCGTAGCCACACACACCTGCTCGCGCAGCGCATCAAGATCGCGGTCTACCTGAATACGTCCTTCGTTCAGCAACAACACACGTCCACCGAGCCGCTCCACATCACTCATGTGGTGCGATGAAAACAACACCGACGTGCCCTCGCGATTGAGCAGCTGAATTGTGGTCTCCAAAAACTCGCGTCGCGCCACGGGATCGAGTCCGCCGGCGGGTTCGTCGAGCAACAACAGTTCAGGCTTGTGACACACCGCGCACAGTAGTGCGACCTGTTGCGCCTGCCCCTTACTCAGTGCACCAATGCGCTTGCCCGTATCCAGCGCGAAACGCGCGATCAGATCACGCTCCAGCGCACCGTCCCATTCCGCGTACAGCTTGCGATGCAGCGCAATAAGCTCCGATGCCTTCCACATACCGGGCAGTTCCTGCGTTTCGCCCACGTAGCCAATGCGTCGCTTCACCTCCACAGGATGTGTGGTGGGAGCGAGGCCAAACAACTCCACTGTGCCCGCGTGCGGAAAGAGCATGCCAATAGCCAGTCGCACAATCGTGGTTTTGCCGGCACCGTTTCGTCCAAGCAGCCCCACAATCTCGCCTTCACCGATGTCAAACGAAACACCATCAAGCACGGGTACAGACTTTGTGTACGAACGCTTTACGTCGCGGAATGAGAGCAGGGGCGTCATGCGGTGCGCTTGGAGGGAGGAGTAGACCGGGTGGGATCGTGGGCGAGTGTACGGTCGGCTGCTTTGAGCAGCTGCACGACCTCGGTAAACGAGAGACCGGCGAGATATGCCTGCGATAGCAACCGCTGCGCCGCTTCCGACAGATGCTCGTTCTGCACCCGACGCGCGCGACGCGGCAGCGAGTCGGCGACGTACGTGCCACGCCCACGCTGTGATACGATGTAGCCGAGTTTTTCCAGCTCGTCGTACGCCTTCTTTACCGTGAGCGGGGCAATAACAAGTCGCTCGCTCAGTTCGCGATGCGACGGCAACTGCTCGCCAAGCTCGAGTTGTGCACCGGCAATCGCGTCCATGATCTGCCGCATGAGCTGACGGTAGATAGGCAGATCGTCGGACGGATTCACGGAAAGCTGCATGGCGGTGATATATATAACCATATCACTTGCCGCAAGGGCTGGCGTGTCGCTCTGTCCTTCAAGAGGCATGCGCAGCTGCCCTCCAGCGGTGTCCTGAAGTTGGGTCGTGCGGTCAATACAACGCGATGCCCGTTTTCCGTAACTATCGCCATGCTGCATTCCTTCTCAGCATGAGCTCGCGAGCGTTGGAAACGGCAGCGCGCGCGTCTCTCTCTTTTGACTACGTCAGCACAGGGAGCTTCAAATGCAAGACCAGACCTTCAAG
>JAABRT010000004.1:96727-97314 GCA_011390805.1 Gemmatimonas sp.
ACGCGCGATGTGGATACCGCAGGTACTTCAGGATCCGTCGCCGACAGCGTCGCCTCAAGCGCAAATGAGCTGAAAGACAAAACCTCCGACGCACTGAATGGCGCGGCGAAGGGTGTTGAGCGTGTGGGACACACGATGAGTGATCGGGTTGCCACAGCGGCCGACAAAGCGGCTTCTGCACTTGGCTCTACGGCTGAGTATGTCCGCGACTTTGAATCACGTGACATCATGGACGACGTGACCAACATGGCCAAGCGTCATCCGGCCGCAACCCTGGCGGCGGCTGTTGCCATTGGTTTCCTCGTTGGCCGGTCAGCGACGCGGTCATGATTCAGCATCCGCTTGACCCGGTGTCCGCAACGACACCGGGTCGCTCGGTAACCGACCTGCTGCAGGACACTGCGTCGCACACGGAAAATGTGGTGCGCGGCGAAATCCGTCTGGCTGTGATGAAAGTGCAGGAGCAGGCCACAGCAAAAGGAAAAAAGCTGGTCTTTGCCGCTGTCGGTGCCGTGCTGGGGCTTGTTGCGCTGGTAATGCTGCTGGTAGCCAGCGTCCTGCTACTGAATACCTGGCTCGATGCGTGG
>JAABRT010000004.1:97324-105588 GCA_011390805.1 Gemmatimonas sp.
CGACGGCAATCGTCGGTGGTGTCGTAGCAGCGGTCGCAGCGATTATCGCCTTCATGCCGACGGCAAACAACGGAGATCACTCATGACAAGCATTGCACCAGTGAATGGCTCACTGAACACACCGGGCATTGCGCCCATCAGCGCACCGCGCGACAGCACCACCTTTGCCGAAACGCTCCCTGACTCCCCCGATGCACTTGAGGTGGTGATGCTTGAAGAGCGCAGGCAGCTGAAAGCATCGATCGAGGAACTGGGCAGCGCCATGCGCGAGAAAGTAGACGTGCGGGCCAGGTTTCGTGAGAACCCGCTGGCCGTGGCCGGTGCGGGCTTCGCGGCAGGACTGATATTCGGCGTGATCAGCGGCCGCTCCAAGTCCAACGAAGCAGATACATTGTCGCCATCGCTGAGCGAAAAAATCAATCACAAACCGTCAGCTGGCTCGAACCGTTCGCCCGGCACCTTCGGCAAGTTTGCTGCAGCCGTCACAGGAATGGTGGGCATGCGCGTGGCCGATCTCGCCGAGGATACCATTCGCGATTCGCTGGCCAACAGCCGGTTCTCCATGCCAGACCGCAAGTCAGCAAAGTAAAGGCATTGCGAAAGGCGCGCCCACCAGAGCTGGTGAGCGCGCCTTTCTGTTTACAAGCAGGAATCGGTCAGGCCGTCAGGCCGTCGCTTTGGCCATGGAGTTAATTCCGCTCTCGGCCAGTTGGGAAAGAATCTGATCGGTGGCCTTTTCTTCTTCGAGCGTTGTCTCGAGGAGTTTGCGTACTTCGTCAAGCCCAAGTGCACTGGCGTACGCACAGAGCGTTCCGTAGGCCGCGATCTCGTTGTGCTCCATGCGCTGGGCCGAAGCGATTGCGCCGGCGTCAAACACGTCGTCTTCAATATCCTCCTCGGCCAGCTCGCGCCCCTCCGTGATGAGCCCTTCCATACCTTTGCACTTCTGCGACCGGGGGGTGGTGCCTACCAGCTCGAATACCTGTTTGAGCCGCTCCACATGCTCCTTCGTCTGCTCCAGATGCGTCTCCATGGCGGCACGCAGCTCCGCTGACGATACCTTCCGTGCCATGACAGGCATGGCTTGAACCAGCTGCCGTTCGGCGCTGTACACATCCAGCAGCTCGTGTACCATCAAATCGTGCAGTGTGGCGAGTTTCATAGTCGTGTCGCTCCGGCGTATGTCGTGATTGAAGAAACCAGCAATGACACGCAATTTCCCGGCTGCGGTGCGCCATCGATATTGCTCACCCGGATGGTCTTGCGAGCAGCCGACTGAGGTAAGCGGGCTGAGGCATGTCCTGTGAGGCACGCAGCGCTGGTTGTGCGGCGTGCAGTGCATCAGTTTTCAATGCATGCAACTAGGCATCTATTCGTTCGGCGAAACCGATCCGCGTGCAACGCACAATCCTGCAGTGGTGGCGCAACGCCTGCAGCATCTTGTGGACGAAATCGCGCTTGCCGACGAGGTGGGGCTCGATGTGTTCGGCGTGGGTGAGCATCATCGCGCCGACTACGCGGTGTCGTCACCGGCCGTGGTACTGGCTGCTGCCGCCGCACGCACCAAATCCATTGTGCTCACCAGCGCCGTCACCGTGCTGAGCTCCGACGATCCGGTGCGCGTGTTTCAGGACTTCGCCACACTCGACGCAATCTCCGGTGGACGGGCGGAAATCACGGCCGGCCGTGGCAGCTTCATTGAATCGTACCCGCTGTTTGGCCAGGATCTGCACGATTACGAAGCGCTGTTTGCCGAAAAGCTGGAGCTGCTGCTCAAGCTGCGTGAAAGTGAACGCATCACGTGGGAGGGTACGCACCGCCCGTCGATTTCTGATCGCGGCGTGTATCCGCGACCGTTGCAACAGAAACTTCCGGTCTGGATTGCCGTGGGCGGTACGCCGCAGTCAGTAGTGCGTGCCGGCACGCTGGGATTGCCGCTGGCGCTGGCGATCATCGGAGGGGCGCCGGAGCGATTCGTGCCGTTTGTTGAGCTGTATCGCGAATCGTTGGAGAAGGCCGGACACGATGCATCGGTGGGTCGCGTGAGTATCAACTCGCATGGTTTCATTGCCGATACGGATGAACGTGCGAGTGAGCTCGCCTTTCCTCCGTATCTCGAAACGATGGGGCGCATTGGGCGGGAGCGCGGCTGGCCGCCGCCAACCCGTCGGCAGTTTGATGCAGAATGTCAGTTGCGCGGCGCGCTGCTTGTGGGATCACCGCAGCAGGTGATCGACAAAATCCTGTACGAATATGAGCTGTTCCGGCACGACCGCATGCTCATTCAGTTCACACTCGGTCCCATGCAACATCGCGATGTGATGCGCTGCATTGAGCTCTATGGGACCGAGGTCGCGCCCGTGGTGCGCCGGCACGTGTTGTCGGCAGCTGCCGGCGTCGCTGTGTAGCGTGTCCGATCAAGCCCGCGGCGAGGGTTACGGCCGCGGTGAAAGGCCTGCAACCTGATCGATTGCGCGCTGCACGTCGCGCCAATCGTAGTAGTGGAATGTGCGGTCGTCTGACATGGTCACCATCATTCCCTGCGGAAACTGACTACCCATCGCACGCGGCGTGACCTCCAGTCCGTCGGTGGAGGCAGCGCGCGTTGGAACGATTGCCAGCAAGGCATGATCGTGCGGGTTTCCGTTGTTGCCCTCGCGGGTGAACACGTGAATGCGACCGCCGCCCTGATCCGACAGCACGATGTAGCCGGTGCGTTCATCACGCTCGAAAATCGCCAGTCCTTCGTGATCGTCTACCACGTATGAAGTCGCGAACAAGGCGAGCTCGCTGTTGCTGCTGTCAGGATCGGCGTGGTACTTGCGAACGCCTACCCCTTCGTCGCTGTAGTAGATGTATCCGTTGGCATCGTCAACTGTGATGGCTTCGATTTCTTTAATGCCACTGTACGTACCGAACTCGCGCACCTTGGTACCGCGTACCACGCCCGTCGCATCCATGTCCAGACGGTACTGCCAGAGATACGTACCATCGGTGGGACCAGACTTGCCGCCAACGATGGCAAATGTGACGCCGTCGCTTGGACGTCGATACAACGCCACACCCATTGGCGCACGCGAGGTATCTCCGTCAAAGAGCAGAATGCCGCCGTCGTCGATGGCCTTCATGTCGGGCAGCGAGAACACACGCAGCCGCTGACGGTTACGCTCCGTTGCCGCCGCGATGTCGCGTGTGGCGCCGTTGAACATGGCCGCGTGTGCCACGTCAACATTGTTCATGCGCATGAGTGGCGTCACACTGCGCTCACGATCAATGCGTCCATCAAGATCAAAGACAAACACACCACCCGTTGTATCGCCCTTGTCGGTGCCGAGCACGAGCGACTGCGAGGGATCGCTGGGATGAAACCAGAGCGCCGGATCGTCGCTGTCCTCAGGCAAGGTTTCCGTAATGACCACCGGCGTGAGCGTGTCGGCATAGAGCGGCATCGCAGCGGCGAGCGAGGCCGAATCACCCGCTGCTGCGTTGTTAGCGACATCAGCACTACCACCACCGCAGGCCGCCAGCATCAGCGGCGCCAGCAGAGCGGTCACACGACTGGCGTAGCCGCGAGCGACAGAATGTCTAAAGCGATGAGCCACGAAACCGGCAATGCAGCGAGCAGTCATCGTACAGGGGTTGAGGGAAGAAAGTGATTCTTCCAAAGTGCGATCATCGAGCGCTTCAGAACAGCGCAGGCGCACACACTGTTACACACGATCTGCGTGTCGCGTGCTGCTGCTACCGGCCGCCCACATGCCAGCGTGTGACCACATACCATCCGCCCGCAGCTACCAGGGTGATCATGAATGCAAGCGGTATCGCGCTGCCGTTAAACAGCGCGGCGGCAATGGCTCCAGCTGTTGCTCCAATGCCGAACTGCACGGTGCCCATCAGTGCGGAGGCACTGCCGGCGGCGTGAGGGAATGGTGCCAGTGCCGCAGACGAGGCGTTGCCTCCAACGAAGCCCAGCGCCGCCAGCATGAAGAAAATGGGAACTGCCACGGCTGGCAGCCCTCCCCGGCCGGTTGCGAGTGCGAGCAGCAGTACGACGCCGCTCAAGAACACGATTGCCCCGCCTATGCGCAGCAGTCGACCGGGTGAACGTTTGTTGAGCAGGCGTGCATTTACTTGCGCCACACCGATCATGCCGGCTGCATTGATGCCAAAAAACACTCCGAACGCGGAGGGGGCGACGCCGTGCAGCTCCATGTACAAAAACGGCGCACCGCCGATGTACAAAAACATGGTGCTCCACAGCAGTCCGCCGCCGATGACCGGTGCGAGAAACCGCGGATCACGCAGCAAGCCGAGATAGGTGGCAACAATGGCTCGAACACCGGCTTTGGCGCGGCGTTCTGCGGGCAATGATTCCGGCAGCGCCAGCGACTGCGCGAGCAAGCAGAGCAGGCCCAGCGCGGCCAGCGCCCAGAAGATGCAGCGCCAACCGAACATGCTTAACAACGTGCTGCCCAGCAGCGGCGCCAGAATGGGCGCTACGCCCATCACGAGCATGAGTTGTGAAAAGATGCGTGCCATATCGCGCGGCGCGAACAGATCGCGCACCACCGCCCGCGTGATCACCATTCCGCTGCAGCCACCGAGTGCCTGCGCAAATCGCCACGCCGTGAGCGAACCGAGGGATGGGGCCAGAGCGCAGCCAATCGCTGCGGCCACATACAACGCCATACCACCCAGCAGCGGTGCACGTCGTCCGAAGCGATCGGCCAACGGTCCGTACACCACCTGGCCAACCGCCAGACCTGCGAAGTACAGCGAAAGTGTGCGCTGTACGTCGGCAGCGCTGGCACCAAAATCGGCACCGATGGCCGGAAACGCCGGCAAATAGGTGTCGATGGACAGTGGCCCGAATGCCATCAGCGTACCAAGCAGGAACACCAGGCCAAGCGGTGCCCGCTCGAGGGGAGCGATCGCTGAGTCCGGAACGGATGCGGAGCTGATGGGTGTCACGACAGACAAAGCTAAAAGCCCGCCGAATCGTGCCGAATGTCGGTCAGTATGACCGGCGGGCGCTAGCGTAAGCGCGTCAGTCCGATAGCTTGCCTCGTTGACACTGCGTACCGCTGCTAGACTGCGGTTCCTGCTGCCCACTCCCTCAGCCCCGCTGTGTGAGCGCTT
Organism: Gemmatimonas sp.; assembly: GCA_011390805.1. Taxonomy (GTDB): domain Bacteria; phylum Gemmatimonadota; class Gemmatimonadetes; order Gemmatimonadales; family Gemmatimonadaceae; genus JAABRT01. The sequence goes on from JAABRT010000004.1 coordinate 102,464, forward strand.
CGCTCGTTCTCATCATTGTTGTTGCGACGGCATACCTCGCAACGCATCTGCTCTACGAGTGGCTGGCCAAGCGCCTGCTGATCGTATCGGGCGCCGAGTACCTGGTACTCGGTATTCTGCTCGGTCCGCAGGTGTCTGGTGTGATACCGGTGACGGCAGCGGAGTCGTTTGGCCCGATCATCGTGCTGGGTACCGGTTGGATCGGACTCACGGTTGGCATGCAGTTTTATCTGCCGCGACTCGTGCGCATCACGGGACTCACGTTCCGTCTGGCCGTTATTGAATCGCTGGTCACGCTGGGTGCTGTCACGTTGGTGTTGTGGTGGGCGTTGCCCGCACTTGGATTGACCTCGCAGTTCTGGGCGATTGTGCCGGCGTTGGCGCTGGGCGCAATTGCGGTGGCGTCTACCCCTGCTGGTCTGGACATCGCACTTCGCGATCGCAAGAAACGCGAACCGGTGGTGAACCAGCTCGAGACATCGCTGGGCGTGAATGCGCTGGTAGCCATTGTTACCACCGGCATTCTGTTCGCGTGGGTACACCGCGCCCCCACGAGTGCGCTGCGTCCTCCCACGCCTACGGAGTGGGCGGTGATCACGGTGGGCATCGGCTTTCTGGGCGGCTCGCTGTTTCACCTGTTTCTGGGTGAGGAGCGGCAGGTCGACCGTCTGGTTGTCTCGTTGGGCGGCGCCGTGATTCTGGCCAGCGGTACGGCAGCCTATTTGAACGTCTCGCCGGTGCTTGCCACGTTGGTGATCGGCATCGTGCTGGTGAACACCAGTCGTGCGCGCAACGAGTTGCGCACCGTGCTGGCCGCCGCGGAGCGACCGTTCTATTACGTGCTGCTGCTGCTGGCCGGCCTTTCGTGGAAGCCGAGTACATCGGCCACCGTTTTTGCGGTCATTCTGTTGTATCTGGTAACGCGCACAGCGTCCAAGGTGTACGCTGCCCGCGCGACTACGGTATGGAACAACGCCACGCCGCAACTCGGTCGCGACTGGGGCAAGGCGCTTATTGGTCAGGGGCGATTGACGGTCGCGCTGGCATTGGATTACGCGCGTCGTCCTGAGCTGCCGATTGGCGATGTGGTGTTCACCGCGGCTCTGGCGTCGGTGCTGTTAACAGAGTTTGCGGCCGCCCGGTTGGTACGGGCCGCGTTGCTTCCGATTGTGGAGCCGCTGCGCGACCTGGCGCAGCGATTGCCGTGGGTGGATGCTGATGAAGACGTGCCGGCCCAAGCTACCGGTGAGCAACCGGCAATGAGCGGTGCCGGCGCCGCTTCGAGCGGTGCGTTTATTGCGCCTGATGTTGAAGGGGCAAGCACGCTGCTGCCGCCCGACGCGGAAGTCACTCCCTCGCTGGGTGGTTACGCGCTGGGACGACGCAACCTGGTGCGCGAAGGGGAGCAGCCGGATGCGGCTGATGTGAACAAGGCCCCGCCGTCCGATTCTTCCAACGAGCCGCGCTGATGCGTCGCGTCATTGTTCTGGTGCTGTTGTACCTGCTGATGCAGGCCGTGCTGCCGCTTGGTGAGGGTACGCCCGCCGCCCTGGTACTCATGGCGTTCGGCTTCCTCATTCTCGGCGCCTACAGCGTGGGAGAACTGGCAACCACCATCCGGTTGCCAAAGATCGTTGGTTATCTCGCGGCCGGACTCGCGGTTGGACCTTCGGCGCTGGACTTCGTGTCGCAGCCGGTCATGGAGCAGCTCGCTCCGGTAAGTCAGCTGGCCATCGCGCTTATCGCATTTCTGGCAGGGGCGGAGCTGCAACTGAAGGAAGTACTTGAGCGCGGTACGCTGCTGCTCAAGATCATGACGGCCGAACTGGTGGTGTCGTTTATCGGCATTGCGGTCACGCTCATTGCGTTGCACGAGTTTTTGCCCGTGTTGCAAGGCGCTCCCATGACGGAGATCGTCGGCTTCTCGATTCTGTTTGCATCGGTCGCGATCATTCACTCGCCGGCGGTAACCATGGCGCTGCTGAGCGAGAGCGGTGCCAAGGGTGTGGTAGCGCGAACCACATTGGGTGTGGTGCTCGTGGCCGACGTGGCGGTGGTTCTCACCTTCTCCGGCGCGCTGGCGCTGGTGCGCGTAATGGTGCCGCCTTCGGGTAGCGGTGGATTGGGCGTGCTGGCGGTGCTCTGGGAGATTGGTGGCGCGGTGCTGGTGGGTGCAGTGCTTGGTGCTGTGGTTGCGCTCTACCTGCGCTTCATAAGGCGGGAGCTGTTCATCTTTGCGATTCTGGTGGCGTTCTTCGGCTCTGAGATTGCCGGACTGCTGCACGTGGAGACGCTGCTCACGCTGCTGATGGCCGGATTCGTGGCCGAAAACGCCGGGGGCGGCGGCGGTGAGCAGCTGCGTCACGCCATGGAGCGCGCCGGCGACCCGATCTTCGTGGTGTTCTTTGCGCTGGCGGGAGCGCAGATCAATCCGCAGGCGGTGCTCAAGTTGTGGCCGCTGGTGATCCCATTGGTACTGGTGCGCACCGCAGGCTTGTGGGCGGGCACCAAACTCGGCGCACGCTGGGCAAACGCCGAGCCCGAGGCGGCCAAGTACATGTGGATGGGTCTGATCAGTCAGGCGGGTGTGGCCATTGGACTGGCCAGTGTGATGGCCAACGTGTACCCGGAGCGTGGTGAAGAGCTGCGCACACTCTTCCTGGCCACGCTCACGATCAACCAGACACTGGGGCCGATCATGTTCCGGATTGCACTGCTGCGATCCGGCGAAGCAACACCGGAGTCATTCCGCGGCGGCCCGCGACAAACTGAACCGCACTGACGCAAACAGGCGCGCGCCGGTAGCTCGGCGCGCGCCTGTTTGCAGTGAAGCGTGTGTGTGCGGCTAACTGTTGCCGGGCTTGACCCGCAGCAGCAGCCAACCCGTTATTCCCGCCACCAGTGATCCGGCGAGAATACCGATCTTCACGACTTCGAGTTTGTCGCCCTCACCGAAGGCCAGTGCCGCAATAAACAGCGCCATGGTAAACCCGATGCCTCCCAAGGCTCCCACGCCCGCGACCTGACGCCAGTTGGCACCAAAGGGGAGGTCGGCGAGACGAAAGCGCACGGCCAGCCACGAGAAGGCAAAGATGCCCAGCGGCTTGCCAACAATCAGACCGAAA
>JAABRT010000050.1 GCA_011390805.1 Gemmatimonas sp.
ACGAAACCACATCGCGACGCACCTGACCACCGTACACAACCATCGTGTTAAACAGCGACGGCATCGTGAAGTTGTGCTGCGCTTCGGCAGCCATCAGGCGTCCGTCAGCCGGAAATGATGAGGCACGCCGGACGGAATCATCGGACTGGCCCGCAAAACGTGCGGCCAGACGATTGGTTGAGTAGCCGTTAAGTGCAAACGTTTCACCAGACAGCGAACGCGTGGCGTAGGCCTGCGCGAAAAACCGCGGGCTGGTAAAGCGGATCTGCTGATTCCAGTAGCCCCAGTTGTTGAGCTGGTTGCGACCAACGCTGGTAATGCCTACACCGTTGGCACGGCTCGCACCGCCCTGATATTCAAGACGTGCCCCGCCATCGAAGTAATACACGAGCGCACCGCCACCGCGCAGGTAATCCGTGTTCCAGTCAATGCCGAGTTCCGGCGACGGTGGTCCACCGGCCACAGGCGGTGCGTAGAAGTTCACGTTCTGCCAGTCATAGGCATCGATGATTTCACCGGTGACCTTGTAGCCAAGCCGGCCGTTCAACAGCACACCGGCGTGACGCCCCTGCAGATTGCGGAACGACACAACACCCGGCGTTTCATCACCAAAGCTGCCAAACGAATTCCCACCGACCGACATCTCCAGAATCGTGCCCTGATATTCCTTGGGATCTTTGGAGAGCAACGTTACCACACCGTTTGATGCATCCGGCCCGTACAGCGCAGCACCCGGTCCGATAAGCACCTCTACGCCCGCGATGTCGACCTTGGGAATGGTGGTAAACACGCCCACCGGCAAGCCGTTTTCGGGAAGCACCGCAATGCGATTGTCTTCCATTTGCAGCATGCGGTTGTTGAACGCGCTGTTGAAGCCACGTGCATTAATGCCGGCCGAGGCGATACCGGTCTGAAAAAAGTCTACGCCCTTGATGTTCTTGAGCGCCGCGGTAAAGGAGTTACCAACGGTGCTGCGGATTTCATCGGCGCTGATGCGCGTAATAGTAGCCGGCGCATCTGTGATCTTTTCTACGCGACGTGATGCAGACACCACGTAGCTGCCCAACTGCAGTGCACTCGCGCCAAGCGTGACATCGAGCTGCGTCTCCTCGCCTGCACGAATCACCGTCCCTGAAAACATGCGCACGGGCGAACCGATGCGCTGTGCACGGACGTCATACGTACCGGCCGGAATTCCCAGCAGACGGTAGCGCCCGTCCACACCGGTGGTCACCGCAAAGCGGGTTCCCATTACGCCAATCTGCGTACCGGGCAGCGGCGCCCCCGCACTGTCACGCACGACACCGGTAAGTGAGCCGGTCTGCGCCTGCACGCTGCTCGCTCCGAGCACACTCACCATCGCACCGAGCAGTGCGATCATGACTCCGCGCGAGCGACGACGCGATGTACGCGGCGCGGCGCGGAAACCAAACCAAACATTGGACGGCATCAGGTATCTCCAGAGGTGGGATGAGATGAACTCACAGGTGAGGCAGGAGCAGGAGCAGGAGCAGGTACCAAAACCACCGCCTCGCCATCCAGTACGACCGCACCTTCCTGATTGCGGCAGACGGTGGCGAGGCGGACACGTCGTCGTTTTTGATTGATCTCAAGAATCTCGACACGCGCCGAGATCGTGTCGCCAATGCGAACCGGTTGACGGAAAGTGAGCGATTGCGTGAGATAGATCGCACCGGGTCCGGGCACGCCGTTCGCAATGGCCGCCGAGATGAAACCGGCCGTCAGCATACCGTGTGCGATGCGCGAGCCGAAGGAGCTCTGCGCCGCAGCAACAGCGTTGATGTGCACCGGGTTGAAGTCGCCGGTGATTCCGGCGTACAACACCACGTCGGTTTCTGTGACCGTCTTATGCCACTCCGAGGCATCACCGACGGCCAACGATTCAAACTCCATGATCACACCTCCATAACGGCGCGCACATCAGGCGCCAGTGTGGCCGCCGCGGTGGTACGCGTAAACCACGACACGACAAAAAACACGAGTAGCGACGACACCAGCGCGATGGCTGATGCCGTGACGCCCGCAGGGAACGAGAACCGTTTCAAGTAGGCCAGCGTCTCAAGGGACAGGGTGATGGTGAGACCGGTTGCGATGGACGCAATCGCTCCGGCTCGCGTTGCCCCGCGCCAGTTCAAACCCACAGCCAGCGCCGGCACCAGCGTGCTCGCAAAGAGTCCCCAGCCGAAGATTCCGAGAAACGCCACCAGCGTGCCGGACGCCTGCGCCACCACGGCGGAGACCAAGGCAATCACAACCGTCCAGATACGTCCCCACTTGAGTTCATTGGAGAGCCTGGTACCAAACGCCACCGGCAGATCGTGTGTGAGCGCAGCCGCCCCAATACTCATGAATGAGTTGACGGTGCTCATGATTGCCGCCGCCACACTCGCAAAGACCAAAGCCGCCAAAGGCACCGGTGTGAAGCGCAACAGGAAGGCGGGGGTTGCATCGTCGGGCATATCCAGCGCCGGTGTGGCACCGCTGAGCACCAGCGACTTCATGGCCAAACCCACGCCGATAAAGAGCAGCAGTGATACGAACAGCGCCGCGGTCATCAACAGCGGAAACCATTTCAGCCGACGCGCATCACGCAGCATGAAAAACTTGTGGATGACATGCGGCTGTCCCAGCGACCCGAGTCCAAACACGAAGTAGAAGCTGAGCGCCGCCAGTGGTGTGAGCTTGCCCCATGGCGACAACAGCGACGCATCGGTGGCGAGAATCGTGCGTGACATGCCACTGAATCCACCACCCGCTTCGAGCGCGTACCAGAACACGGCGCCCGATGCGAGCGCCATGAGCGTGCCCTGGAATACATCGTTGTAAATACCGGCTAGAATGCCACCCGACACCGAGTAGCCCAACACAATCGCCGTGCCGATCCAGATAGACAGCGCGAGCCCCGGCGCAAAAATCGCGTCAATCACCAGCCCCAACGCCAGAATGTTGGTGGCCATGTATCCGACGACTGCAATGATGATGGCCACCGCCGACAAGCCCTGCGCCGCGCGTGAGTCGTATCGCGCGGCAATGGCGTCGGGGATGGTCATCATCTCGCGCACTTCGGCCAGCAGCCGCAGCCGCTTGGCCATCACCCACGCGCCCATGGAGTTTGTGAGTGCGGCTGGCAGCACAATAAACACGGCGCCCAGCCCGACGGTGTAAACCAGTCCCGGCCCGCCGATGAATGCAAAGCCCGACAGCGTGGCTGCCATCGACGCAATCGCCAGAGTGAACAGCCCGATACCCTGCCCTGCCACAAAAAAATCGGTCGCGGAGCGTGTGCGTCGCGCAGCCCACGTGCCGATGATCGCCACCACCACGAAATAGGCGAGCGCCACGCCCCCGATAATCGGCTGCGACAGCGACGGCATGGGAGCCGCCTGCAGCAGCAATGCGAGCGTGCCCATCAATGCGTCCCTCCCTTGGGGTTCGCACCAGGCAGCCGGGCCGCACGCACACGCGCGATGTCTTCATCGTTCAGCGTGAACGCGTCAAAGGTGAGCGCGTACACAATGGGCAGCATGAACAACGGCAGCAGTCCGACACCGAAAAGGATCACCGCGGCACGTGGCGGCAAACCGAGCCACAACGGCGTATCCACCGCTTCGGGTGGCAACCACAGCGCGAACACAAAGCCGCCGGCCACCAGCACAAACACGACCACAAACGGAATTGCCAGCGGCCCGATGCCGCGGCCCGCGCGCACGGCGCCCAGTACCATCATGGCGAACATGGTAATCGGCATCAACACGGCCATAATCCACGGGCCAAGGCGTGCCACCGGCTCGGAGAAAAACGCCGTCGCATACGCAATCGCAATGCCGATCACGCCAACAATCAGCGCGCGCAGCGCGAGGTCACGCACCGCCCCCGCCGCACTTTCATGCGCGTGGCGCGGCGCTCCGTGAGGAGAACCATTCGTCGCACCGCTGGCGGCACCCTTCATGGGGTCGCTCATGCTGTCGTCTCCGCAGCAGACGGCGCGTACAACGTCTGAATCTCCGTCGCGTAACGCTCCAGCAACGTCGCTCGACGCAGCTTCCATGTTGCAGTCAATGCGCCGTCCTGCACCGACCACACATCAGACACCATGTGGAAGGCGCGGATCTGTTCAGGGCGTGAACGCTGTGCGTTGACTGTCTGCACATGCGCTTCAACAGCCTGTCGAATGACCGGATGTGCAAGCAGCGCCGGCCACGGCGCCGCGACAGAATGTGCCTGTGCCAGCGCGGTAGCCGCATCGCGGTCAACCTGCAGCAACGCAGAAAGAAAGTGTCTCCCTTCACCTGCGCACACCGCTGCGGCAATCAATGGCGAAGCACACAGCTCGGCCTCAATTGGTGCCGGTGCAACCTTCTTGCCATTGGACAATGCGATGAGTTCCTTCACGCGACCCGTGATGCGCAGCATGCCATCGGCATCCTGTTCCGCGAGATCACCTGTGTAGAGCCACTCGCCGTCTTCGGTGAAGGCGGCCTGCGTGTCAACGGGACGCGCAAAGTATCCGGAGAATGTCAGCTCATTGCGCTTCACCAGCAGCTGTCCGTCGTCCGCAATGCGAATCACCGTGCCCGGCATTGGCCGACCCACCGCATCAAGGCGGAACGCGTGCGGTGTGTTCATGGCCACGCACAGGTGTTCGGTTTGTCCGTAAGCGCCAAGCACCGTGAGTCCCGCGCGCTGCAACTGCTGTGCAACGGCGAGCGGTAGCGCGGCACCGCCCGAGGTAGCCAGGCGCAAGCGGCCACCCACGATCGCGGTGAGCTTCGCCGCCTGTTCAATCGCGGTGCCTGAAGCCGGCAACTGCTCGGCGAGTTTCTCGAACAACCGTGGCAATCCGCCAAACACCGTGGGCGATGTGGCTTGCATGGCGTGCCAGACGTCGCCTGTTGCCTGCACCAGAACGGCGCGCATGCCCACGAGGATGCGCGTGTATATGCCAAACACCCGTTCCGCTGCGTGGCAGAATGGTAAAAAGGAGACGCCGCTGTCCGACTCGCGCAGGCCGAGCGTGGTTGCAATGCTGTGGGCAGAGGCCATGAGGTAGCGATGGGAGATGCGCGCGCCCTTGGCTTCGCCGGTTGAGCCGGAGGTGTAAATGAGCACGGCATCATCGGCCGCAGTGACCGCGTCCATGCGTTCGCGAAGCTGCGCGACGCGTGAGGCAGTAGTTGTCGCGTCCGCGTGTGACCATGACGGCCAGTCCGCGGCGGACACCACGTGAACCGGCCACGGCACGTGCGCTGCTGCGTTGGCAATCATGGCACAACGCTCGGGCGTGTCGGCAAACACCAGTCGGGCACCGCAATCCCTGATCTGTGTTGCGAGCTGCGTCATGGCGCTGGTGGGATACGCACCCACCGCAATGCCACGCACCATGAGCGTTGCCAGATCGGCAACCGGCCACAGCGGCACGTTGTCGGCGAAAATCAACACGCATTCACCGGGCGCAACACCGTGCGACAACATGGCACCGGCCAGTTGCTGCGCGTCACGTGCCCAGCCACCCCAGGTGAGCTGTGCGGCAACAGCCTGCGCACCCGATGGCCACACGTCATACGCCACGCCGTCGGGCTGCGTGCGCGCCAGTTCCATGAACCGCTCGATCACCGTACCCGTCATGCGCGGTCTGCCGTGCGCCAACGCATCGCCAGCGAGCCCATGGCCAGGCCGGCCCCGGACCCGGTGAACACCACCAGATCACCATCGTGCAGCCGACCGGCGCGTACGGCATCATCGAGTGCCATCGGCAGGCATGCTGAGCCGGTGTATCCCCATTTGTGCATGACCGTATGCGCCCGTTGCATGGGCTGACCGAGCGTCTGCATGACCGCTTCAATCGTGGAGCGATTGACCTGTGTCCACAGCCACAAGTCCACATCATCGGGCGCTGCGTCACAGCGCGACAGCACGGAGCGCACAATGCGCGGCCACCCTTCTTCGTTAACCGACGACGGATACTTGCGCACAAAGCGCAAATGATTGCGCGACCCGTCACGCAGCACGTCGGAGGTGATGGGTTCGTGCGCCCCACCGGCGAAGATGCCCATATCGTTGGCCAGTGAGCCGTCGGCATAGAGTTCGCTGGCGAGAATGCCGTCGTGCAGATCGCGCTCGACAACCACCGCGCCTGCACCGTCGGCAAAAATCGTCACCGTTTTTTTGTCGTGCTGATCGAGCCAGCGCGACATCACATACACACCCACAACGAGCACGCGCGAATAGCGCGCATCGGCCCGCAGATATTTCCACGCGACATCGAGCGCGGTGACGAATCCGGCACACCCGGCGTTCACATCAAACGTGCCGGCGCGCGTGAGTCCCAAGCGCCCCTGCACCACAGAGCTGGTAGCCGGCGATACATACTCCGGCGTGTCGGTGGCCACGATCAGCAGATCAATGCTCTCGGCACCCACACCCGCTGCCTGCATGGCATTGCGTGCCGCTTCAACGGCCAGATCTGCGGTACTCTCGTGCGCCGCACACCAGCGGCGTTCGTGTATGCCAAGCGTTCCCGAGACAAACGGATGAATGTCTTCGCCCAGCTGTGCACTGAGCTCCGCGTTGGTCACCACGCGCGAAGGCACGGCGTGTCCCGTGCCGCTTATAATGACACCCGGCAGCGCGTCACTCACGTGCGAAGCCTCCCCGACGCGATGTCTGATGCGGGAGATGCCGGTGCGGCAAATGAGGAGCCGCGCGCGATCAAACGCACCGGCAACTGTCGCGACAAGGCACGCCGCGATGCGACGACGTGTGATTCGACTGGTGTATTCACGTGTTCGATAAGCGAAAGCAGCAATCGCGCCGCGCGCGCACCGAGCTCGCGCGCTGGCACTGCGATGGTGGTGAGTTCCGGCGTAATGAAGCGCGCCATTTCGATGTCGTCGCACCCAACCACGCTGACATCGGTGGGCAGCGAAACGCCTTGTGTGAGGCACTGCTTGACCGCGCCGATGGCCACCAGATCGTTGGCGCAGAACACTGCCGTTGGTCTGGGCTGTAACGCCAACAGCGCGCGCATTGACTGTTGACCACCGCGCACAGTGGCGGGCGCACGACGCCAGCGATCACTGCGCACTGCAACACCGGCAGTGCGCAGCGTTTGTACAAAGCCCCGCTCACGCATGCGGAACGCATGCACGTTTGACGACGGGCCAATGAACGCCATCTCCCGATGCCCAAGCTCGAGCAGGTGTTCGGCGGCCAGCTTCCCGGCAGTCTGTGCGTCGGTACTCACACCGGGCCACTGGTCGCTGGGCTCGTCAATGAGCACCACCTTCACACCGTGCAGCGCATCTTCGGGGAGAGTTGCAGCACCGACGGCATCGAGCAGCAGTCCGTCAATCTGGCGCGCACGCAATGTCTCAAGGTGCGCCGACACCGGCCGTGCCGATTGGTCGCAGAGCAGCACCGCGTAGCCGGCCGATGAGGCCACCCGCTCCGCGCCGGCAATCACGTCGAGCACAAAGGGGTTGCGCAGGTCGGGCACCACCACGCCCAGGGCAAAGGATCGTCCCCGAGCCAGGGAGCGCGCCACCACATTGGGCCGGTAGCCGAGCGCTTCGGCCGCCGCCAGCACGCGCTCGCGGGTGGCCGCGGCCACGCGGGCTGTGGGATGCCGACCCAGCACAAGCGACGCCGTAGGCTGGGAGACCCCGGCGCGGGCGGCAACATCGCGGATTGTGACTCGACGGGATTCGGGCGGCAGGGCGGCTGACATGACCTGGGGGGAGGAAAAACAGGGCAACCGAGTGTTGCCAATACGCATTGGCAAAACGGTTTTGTCAAGGCTGATAGCTCAAACCGCCGACCGTTCACGGTGAACTCACACCGAAAACGCAGTCAAACGGCCGTTCTTCAATGAACGGCCGTTCGAGCGCGTGGCACCATCAACCGCAGCCTATTTCCCCAGCACCAACGCAAAAATCAGCGGCGCCACGATCGACGCGTCAGACTCTACGATGAACTTGGGCGTGTCCACGCCCAGCTTGCCCCACGTGATTTTTTCGTTGGGCACCGCACCGGAGTACGACCCATAGCTGGTCGTGCTGTCAGAGATCTGACAGAAGTAGCCCCACAGCGGCACACTCGTACGCTGCAGATCCTGGTGCAACATGGGCACTACACAGATCGGGAAGTCGCCGGCAATGCCACCGCCGATCTGGAAAAATCCGATCGTCGTGTCCTTGGTGGTTGTGGTGTACCACTCGGCCAGATGCATCATGTACTCGATGCCCGTGCGCACGGTGTGCACGTTCTTCACGTTTCCGTCGATCACATGGCTCGTGAAGATGTTACCCGTGGTTGAGTCTTCCCAGCCGGGTACGTAAATGGGCAGGTTCGCTTTGGCCGCGGCCAGCAACCAGGAGTTTTGTGGATCGATCTGGTAGTACTGCTCAAGCGCACCGCTGAGCAGGATGCGGTACATGAACTCGTGCGGAAAATAGCGTTCGCCCGACTGATCAGCGTTCTGCCATTCCTTGAGAATGGCCGCTTCGATGCGACGAATGGCTTCTTCTTCAGGAATGCAGGTGTCGGTGACGCGATTCAGATGGCGCGCCAACAGTGCTTCTTCATCCTGCGGCGTAAGATCGCGATAGTTGGGCACGCGCACGTAATGATCATGCGCAACGAGGTTGTACACGTCCTCTTCGAGATTGGCACCGGTGCATGTGATCGCATGCACTTTGCCCGCACGAATCATGTCGGCCAACGACAGTCCAAGCTCGGCGCTGCTCATCGCACCGGCGAGCGTGACCATCATCTTGCCGCCGTTGTCGATATGCGTGCTGTATCCATCAGCCGCGTCAATCAGTGCGGCGGCATTGAAATGACGAAAGTGATGACGGAGAAACGCCGACACCGGCGCTGAAGTATTCTGAGCCATGATCTGACAGGATAGAGGCAACAACCCACCGCGCGAGTTTGCGCGACAATGACAGCGTGCGGACGCGCATCAGCGCATTGGCACGCTACGAATCTAGTGCCCCGGCTCTTCCTGTGCGGCACGTATCGCCGCGCGACGGGCCGCGGCGGCAACGGCGGTACTGCGTAGCGCCAGCCAACTGGCGCCACCGGCCAGTGCGATGGCGGCCGCTCCATAACCGTAAATCATCGCCGCGAAGGCCAACGCCATACAGCCGAGCGCCAACGCGCGCAGGCGCTTACCGCTTTCGAACGAGTCAGCAAGGCTCATGTCGTCGTACCCGGGCGCCGCGTGAGCGCCGTGCGACGTACCCGACCCACCCGCCCCGGTCGTGTGTCGCATTCCGGCCGCGCCTGCGGCCAACGCGGCCGCCGTGCCGGAGGCATCAAATGGAACGCCCGCCGCGGCCGCGCCCCATACGGTGCCGGCCAAGGCCGACGATGGCGACGCAGCAGTCGCATCGGCGCCGCCGCGAACAGCCGGTGTCGCAATGTCCCACGTATCTGTGCGATCACCATGAATCGCGGCGTTTGCTTCGGCACGTTGCGACGGCGCAACCAACAGCGACAGGCCGAGTCGCACCGGAGCAATCAGATGGTCGGCGGTACGCGCAATCCTCGACTGCACGGAACCAGGTTCACCGTTGGGGCGAACGGTGTCGGACACAAACTCTGCAGACGACTGCGGTGCAGCCAGCGCACCGCGTGCGCCGGCCACCACATGTTTGAGCGTGTCCACGATGCTGCCGCTCTCACTCACGGGAAGTTTCTGCAACAGGTTTTCGGCCAACGCCAGATCGCCCGCACGTATCGCCGACAGCAACGCCGAACGCATCACAGCCGACGCCGGCGTCGGATGATGGATCGTGGCATCATCGTGAGGTGCGATATGCCAGCTGCCATGCGGATCGGTACGCGCGTCGAAAGAACGTGTTGCGGCCGCTCGCCCCTGCGATGTGTGGCCGGTCACGGCGTTGTTGGTGTCAGCGATTGCTCCCAGCATCGCGGCCAGTACCGATCGCACGGCGGCCAGTGATTCGGGTCGGCTCGATTGATCAAACGCCCCGCCCGTTGCGACGGATCGCAGCAGAGTGCGCACATCGCGGCGCACGTCAGCCAGTGAGCCGTGTGCAAGCTGTCCACCGACTTCCTGCAGCGCCTGCTGCAGGGGCGTAAGCGAGGCCTCCACGGGCGCAACGGCGACCGCCGCTGCACTCCACGGGGTGGATGCACGGGCGGCGTTCACCGTGGCCGAGGAGACGGCCTGGCGGGCCCAGGCGAGCAGTGTGGAGGTCTCTTCACCCGCCGGAACGAGCGCCAGCAGCTGCAGTGCGCCGGCGCGGTCTCCGGTGCGCGCGGTGAGCACGGCGTTCCACGCCTGCAACAGAGGCTCTGCAGGAGAACGCGCCAACGCCGATGCCAGCGCGTCGCGCGCACCGGCGGTGTCGCTCATGCCACTGCGCACCACCGACTGCAAGAAGAGGAGCGCCATTGAGCCACCGCGGGGAACGAGCGCCTGGCTGAGCACACGATCGGCTTCGCCCGGTAAACCGAGCAGCGCCAGCGCTGCGGCGCGATAGTACCAGCCCCCTTCGGTGCGCAGCGCGCCGTCCCACGCTTCATCGAGTGCGGCCAGTGTACTTCCCGGGTCGCCGCGTACCAGCGCCGCGCGCGCGCGTTCAAGCACGGCCGCCAACTGCACGGCACCGGGTTGTTCGCGGGCCACCAACTGGTCGGCACCCACGCGCAACAAGGCCGACAGATCGACGCCTGTACGCGTTGGATCAAAGGTGCGTCCGGCCGGGCTGTCTTCAACAGGCGAAACGGGGCGGACGATCGACACGCCGGATACTGCTGGTGCTTCGCCGCTCGCGCCCGCGCCCGTCGGCGGCAACGGAGTTGCCGGCGGACGATCGGCCGGGTTTATCGGGCGCAGGTGCATGGCAGAAGTATCGACGGCACCTCAGCCGTTCTGAAGCGGGCGGTGGGTGTCACACGCGGCGCTATAGCGGGCTTTCCCGGTCACGCCGTCAGACCAGCGCGTCGACCAGCGCCTCCTGTATGGACATCGGACTGTAGCACTGCAGGTCGGCATGTTGCCGGTACGCACGTCCGTCGGAATCAAGAATGAGTCGCCGTCGCGTTACGTGATGTTCATACAGGCGGAGGCGACCGACATCGTCGGGTCCGTCCACGAAGCCGACAAACCAGAACGCGTTCGCGGCTTCACGCACACCTTCGCCGTATTCACGAATCAGTGCGCGTTCAAGTGGAATCCAATCGGGCGGATGAAAGACCATGTGTTGTGATTCAGGGAGTCGTTGCAGAAGTGACGCCCTCATCCGCTCTCGGTCACGTTTACATCACAGTCACGGCACAGCTGTTTCGCTCGACGCGATTGTTGGCTGATTGGCGTCGTCAGCAGCCGTTTTGCGCACACGATTAATCGCGTGTGTTGCATCGCCGGCCATCGTGTGCCGGTCAACAAACCCGGCTGCCGCAGTGAGTGACTCACGCGCCTCCGGCAGGAATCCTGTGAGGAACTGCCACACGTGCGGCACACCGGGCCAGCTGCGTGATTCAACCGTCACGCCCGCACGTCGCGCTGCCTCGGCAAGCCGCAGTCCGTCATCGCGCAGCAACTCATCCTCCCCGAAATGCACACACATGGGAGGCATGCCCTGCAAATCGGCAAACAGCGGGGAGATGTCGGGCGACATGAGATCAGCCCCGGGTGCATACAACGCTGCGGCCGCATGCAGCTGCGAGGGCACAAACATGGCACAGCGCTCAGCGTTTTCGGTGAGCGAATCGCCGGTACCCGCGAGGTCGACCCATGGACTGAACGCGATGTACGCAGCAGGCAACGGCAAACCCGCATCGCGAATGCCAAGCATTGCAGACAACGCCAACCCACCGCCGGCGGAATCACCAGCGAACGCAACCGTTGCCGGATCTACGCCGAGGTGATCAAGCATCCATCGCCACGTGGCGACCACATCATTCCGACCCGCAGGCCAGACACGTTCCGGCGCTAATCCGTAATCCGGCACCACAGCCAAGGCGTGCCATTCGCGCGCCAGGCGCGCGGCCAGTGGACGATGCGTGGCGGGCGAACACGCGATATACCCCCCCCCGTGCACATACAACACAACCCGCTCAACCGGTCGGGATGCGTCATGCGGTGGCACCAGCAGTTCCACCTCGTGTGAAGGGAGCGAAATCCGGTGCTGCTCCACCGACGGCGTGATGGCCGCCCGCATCCACAGCGGGCGGCCGATTCGCTTGCGCGCCCAGTCGACATCCACCGGACGGTTGGCATGCCGCTTGAACCGCCAGCGGATGGCAAAATCAGCCACACGCAGTCGCCAATGAGCGAGCTCTTCCGTGCCAGACAGTTCATCCATAACAGAGCGGCGATTCAAGAGTGCTTTTTGTCACGAAGTTCAGGGAATCCCTTTTCACGTGTCGGGGAATATTCGCTGGTGCAGCTTGCACGCATGTTGAATGATACACAGGCGAGCCGGAGTTCGTCCGCGCCGGTGTGTGGCCCTCCAGCAGGGAACGCAACATGCTTCTTATAACTGCCGCCGACAGCATCGTCGGCCGCCACGTGGTACACAACCTGCGCGATAGCCAGGTACCACATCGCGCACTGGTGACGTCGCGCTCGGCAATCTGCCCCGGTGAGTTCACCGGCGTTGACATCGTGGCCGGTGCGTTGAGCGATCGTGAAGTGCTCAAGCGTGCACTCGGTGGAGTGCACACTGTCATTCTGGTCAGCCGCGCGCATCCCGATCAGGTGATAGACGAACGCAATCTGATTAATGCGGCGATTGATCTGGGCGCGCGCCGGGTGATCAAACTCTCGAGCGTGGGCGCGTCGGCGCATGCGCCCTTCCGGGTGGGACGCTGGCACTGGCAGACTGAGCGTTTGCTGGCAACGTCTCCGCTCAAGTGGACCGTAGTGCGCGCCCACAGACCCATGCAGCACATATACACACAGCTTGGCAGCCTGTTGGGACAGCGCGCGTTTTACGGTTGCCAGGGTGACGCGGCCTCAGCCGATGTAGATCTGCGTGATGTCGCGGCGCTGCTGGCCGCGGTTGCGCTCGACGATACGCACGATGGAGAAACGCTTGATGTGTCAGGACCCGAGTCGCTGACGGAGCAGCAGTGTGCCGCCACCCTGGGTCTGCACATGCGGCAGCACGTGGAGTACGTGAACTGCGAGGCAGGTGATTTTATCCGTGGGCTGATGGCGGGTGGTGTTCCGCGTTGGCAAGCCGAAGATCGTGCGGCGTGGCAGACACACGTGGCCAGTGGTGTATTCACTCACACCACATCGGCTCTGTCAGACGTAACGGGACGCCGCGCGCGCACGTTTGAGGCGTTTGCCGCCGAGTTTGCCGCGGCGGTGCGTTATTCGCACGCGCCCGCCGCCCGCAGCACCAGCCAGCGATCACTTCACACGACACCCACCTGACGTTCCACACGTTCGCGGTAAAACCGGCTTAGTCGAAGTCGTGTCCCGTTGTCCAGAATCACCACGTAGTCGCCGGAAAACCACTGCTGCATTTCACGCACCCGATTGAGATTGACAATCGTTGACCGATGAATGCGCGCGAAGCTGGCGGGATCGAGTGTTTCTTCAATGTGGCTGATGCGTTCACGGATGGTGTGCGCCGCGTTGCCAACGTGCAGCTTGACGTAGTTCCGGTCGGCCTCAATCCAGTCAATCTCATTCACCTTCACAAAGAACATGCGCCCATCGTGTTTCACCAGAATGCGACTGGCGTAGCGCGACTCGGAGTAACCGCTGCCTGCAGCAGCGTTGTCACCGGCGTGGCCGGTGCCGAATGAGGCTGTCGACTGGAACGATGGAGCGGCACCCGCCGCTGCAGACGAAGCGGCGGCAGACGTTGAAAAATCATTGCCGGGAGCTGGCGCTCCATCGGTGACACGCCGCACGGTATCCAGCAGCTCGTCGAGCCGACCGGCGGCAATCGACTGCAGGTGCGCACGACGCGCACGATCGAACGCGGTCCGGAAGCGGTCGGCATCAACCGGCTTGAGCACGTAATCCACCGCATGCACATCGAAGGCGCGCAACGCGTGATCGTCGTACGCGGTGACGAACAGGACCTTGGGTGACGGCCCGTCACCGAGCTGTTGCAGCACACCAAAGCCATCGAGTTCCGGCATCTGCACATCGAGACACACGACATCCGGACGCTGCGCGCGGATCGCGGCCACGGCATCGACGCCGTTTTCGCATTCCCCGATCACTTCGGCATCCGCTTCCCCCTGGACAAGCCGACGGATGCGTTGACGCGATAACGCTTCATCATCGACAATAAGTACCCGGACCTTCGACATGCAGCCTCCCAATGGCCTGTTATGCATTTGTTCGTATTGCGACTGGTATGCCCTACGACCGCCGGGCGCACGGGTTTCCCCGTCCCACCCACCCAGTCCCGTTTTCAAGCGACCGCGTGCTGCCACACCTCCCCCACAGCACGGACATCTGCTATGCTGAGCGATTGGACACGACAACAGGGTCAACCGTTGTAATCAGAAACTGCGAAAAACTGTGGTCACTCCTGACACCGCGGGCAGCACCGGAAGAACCGCCACCGGCACACTCCCCCCAGCATTACGCAACACCGGCAAGTTTGCTGCGGCCACAATTACGCTGGCCGACGAAGGTGCACGGCTGCGACGCCTGACGCGGCTGCTGTTCGCCACGGTGTGGATCGTGCCCGGTTTCATTGCCGGAGTGTCTGTGTGGGGCTCCCTGCGCGGTGGATCTGCGGCGATTCCCTTTGGCACGGCCATGCTGTGGCAAATGTCGTGCTGGATGATGTGGGCGCTCTGGTCGCAGGGTATTCTCACGCTGGCCGAACGCACCCAGCTGGTGAACGGACGATTCTCTTCGTGGTTTGCCATTCATCTCGCCGCATCAATCGCTGTGATGTTGGTAAGTGCGGTGATCATCGGCTGGCTTGACTGGATCTTCTGGCCGTTGAGTGATGTCCGCCCACCATTGTCCCGCGCACTGACACGCGGCGCTGCCCAACATCTGGATTTTCAGTTCATCATTTACTGGGCGATTCTGGGGGCTGCCTACACGGCAGAGTTTGTGCGTCGCTACCGCGAGCGCGATCGTGCCGCAACAGAGCTGAAGCAGCGTCTGTCCCGTCAGCAGCTCGAAGCGTTGCGCATGCAGCTCAATCCGCACTTTCTGTTCAACGCCCTGAACTCCGTGACCGAACTGATGGAGGACGATGTGCGATCGGCACAGCGGGCGCTCACGCAGGTAAGCGATCTGCTGCGACGCTCGCTGCAGCTGGCGGCACAGCCCACTATTCCCTTGTGGCGGGAAATCGAACTGGTTGAGCTGTACCTGCAGGTGGCACGCGTTCGCTACGGCGACGGGTTAAGTGTGGACATGCATGTGGATCCTGCGGCGACCGATGTTCAGGTACCGAGTTTCGTGCTGCAGCCACTGGTGGAAAACGCCCTCAAGCATGGCCTCTGGCCGGGACGCTCGGGGCAGTCCATGCTCATCAGCGCACGACGCCGCGGTGCGATGCTCGAGTTGCTGGTGCGCGACAATGGACGCGGACTTGACGGAAGCATTACCGACAGCGGGCGCTTCCTCGCCGCCAGTCCGAGCGTTGATGGATTGGGTATCGGATTAACCAACACGCGCACCCGCCTCGCCATGCTGTACGGTGATCACTATGCGTTTCGCATGAGCAACGCACCCGATGGCGGCTGTTCAGTGGAAATCCGGTTGCCGGTGCATCCACCCAAGTCGTAGCCACGCGACCATCGACGCCTTCCGGCTACAACCAGCGGCGCACGGTTTGGGTGTAGTGCACGTACTCGTCGCCGAAGCGCCGCGTCAGATAGCGCTCTTCGCGCGCAATCACACCCCAGTACAGCAAACCGATGCTGAGCGGGAGCAGCAGCACGCCCCAGGCGTTGGCCATGCCCCACGCGTAGGCCAGTTGCAGTCCGAGGAAGGCGAGGTAAATGGGATTGCGCGAAACGGCATACGCCCCGCTGGTCACGATGTGTCGCGTTGGCTTCCACGGCTCCACGGGGGTACGGACGCGTCGCATCCCGATGATTGCGGCGGCGGCCAGCGCGATCGACGTGGCGGCCAGAACCGCCGATATCACCAACCGCCAGCTCTGACCGCGACCGGCGAACGCCAGCGGGAAAAACCACTGTAGCGCTTCGGCGAGCAGCAATGCCGGCAGAATCATGAGTGGCGGCGGTGCCACCACGCCGGCGGTTTCCCGCGCCGGCTCAGGTGTGTGCGGATCGGTTCGCGGCGGGATCACGCATTACAACTTGCTACCGATCGCGACTCATTGCCAGAACGTCAATGCCCTTCTGCTTGAGCCGCTCGGCGAGGCTGGGCTTGTCCACCGCTTTGGTGTACGCCTCCAGCGGGTCTACTTCGCCGGCGTTGATCAGATCCATGAGCGCATCGTTGAGCATGATCATGCCGAGCCGTTTGTTGGTCTGCATGATGGACGGAATCTGCACCGTCTTGCCTTCGCGGATGAGATTGGAGATCGCCGGATTCACGATCATCACTTCGCGGGCGGCCACGCGACCACCCCCTTTCTTTTTGAGCAGCGTTTGCGACACCACGCCTTTGAGTGATTCGGCCAGCATGACGCGGATCTGCTCCTGCCGGTCGGCGGGAAACTGGTCGATGATGCGATCAATCGTACCGGCGGCGGTGGCCGTGTGCAGCGTACCAAACACGAGATGACCGGTTTCCGCCGTTTCGATCGCGATGGCGACCGTTTCCAGGTCACGCAGCTCACCGACGAGCACGACATCCGGATCTTCGCGCAGCGCCGCCCGCAGCGCGCTCTTGAAGCTGTTGGTGTGTACGCCAACCTGTCGCTGGGTGATCAGACACTTCTTGTTCTGATGCACGAACTCGATCGGGTCTTCAATGGTGATGATGTGATCGTTTCGCGTGCTGTTGATCAGATCAATCAGTGCACACATGGTGGTGGACTTACCCGAACCGGTGGGGCCGGTCACGAGCACCAGCCCTTTGCTCAGATAGCACAGCTGCCGGACTTCAGGGCTGATGCCCATCTCGTCCACGGTGACTGTGGTCGCAGCAATCGTGCGGAATACCGCTGCGGTTCCCTTGCGATCCTTGAGCACATTCGCGCGAAAGCGCGAGACGCCTTCGATTTCGTGTGCAAAGTCGGTGTCTGACTGCTCCGCGAACTCGGCCTCATTGCGTGCCGGCATGGCGGAGGTGACCATGGCGGTAAGCTGCTCATCGGTGAGTGCCGACTCACCCTCCATGCGTACCAGATCGCCCCGCTGACGCAGCACAGGCGGTTCGCCCACACGCAAATGCAGGTCGGCTGCCCCCGATTCAACCTGCTTGCGCAGCAGGCGCTCGAGATCGGCCAACGCGAGGTCGCGCGACGGGTAGGCGCCCCAAACGCGATCGGTGGAGCGGCGCATCGGGTGCGGTGGGGCAGCGGTCGTGCCGTTGGCGGCAGCGTGTGCGCTGCCAGCAGGCACACTGGTGGGAGTAACCAGCGCTACGTCTCCCGTTGGATGCCTGTCAACAGCGTTTCCCGACGCGGCGCTCACCGGGGCAACCGCACCCGGTATATCGGTCGAGCGGCGTGCCAGCACGACCTCGAGTCGATTCGACGCAGCGGAGGGTTCACTCACGTCCACCTGCACTCGGCGACCGTCGGAAAGCACGACTTCGGTGGGCCACACCTGTGGCGAGGTGTCACCGCTGGCGCGCTGGTCGAGCATGCGCACGATCTGATCGCGCGCGAGCGCGTCTTTGCTCACCTGTACCAGCAGGTCACCCTTGCGCAGCCGAACCGGCTCCCCCTCCCGGAGCAGCACGTCGTCCATGCCGCGTTGGTGCAGCACGTGAAGAATTGTTTCGAGCGTGGAGGACAGGCGCGTCATGAGGTCTCGTCGTGGAGGTCTCTCAGGGGACGCGACCGACGGCACCGTCGTCACACACTTGGCGCCTTTCTGGCACAACCATCACAGGGTTCGAACGAATGGGTTACACGGTGAAAAGCCGTTCACACAATGTGACGAACTGCAGTGTTTCGCGTGACGGGTGGCTGCGTCACCCTACGACGGACTCCAGACACGAAAATCGGCCGGGCCGCAGGAACGCGGCTCGGCCGATTTTCAGATGTCGGGTATGGGCCTGATAGGAGTTGAACCTATGACCTCACGCTTATCAGGCGTGCGCTCTAACCACCTGAGCTACAGGCCCGTCATCTGCCCGGACGCAACGTGCAACCAAACACACCCGGGACAGACCTACAACGGTAAACGGCACACAGCCCGCCGTCAACGCTGTGTAAACATCAAACGCCGATTGTGCACTCCCGCCGGCGTTCCGACGGCGGCAATCCGACGAACTCAGTCCTCGTCGACGGGGCGACCCGGACGATCGTCTTCGTCGTCGTCTACGTCGTACTCGTCATCAAGATCGACGAGCATGTCGTCGTCATCTTCATCATCATCATCGTCGTCGTCATCATCATCATCATCGTCGTCGTCGAGATCGTCGTCATCATCGTCGAGATCATCGTCGTCATCGAGATCATCATCGTCGTCGAGATCATCGTCGTCGTCGAAATCGACATCATCGTCGATTGACTCGTCTTCGTCATCGTCAGTCGCGAAACCATATGCGCGACCGGCCACGAGCGGGTCGGTCAAGCGCGACGCGTCACGATCATCATCATACGCATCCCACGACCACGACCCGAACAGCTCCTGCATGAGCGTAATCTCCAGAAGAGTGACAGAAGGAAGGCGACAAACGACGAGCCAGAAGCGGACGCCGCGTCAACCATCCTGCACTGCACGGATGCCACACGCAATGGTGGTGAATCCGCCGTGCAGGGGGAGTATCGACAGGTAACGCGCAGGCCGCAACTGTCGCGCAAAGAAATCATGCCACGAGTTGTTTTGTACTGCCGGGCAATGACGTCGTCCGGTGGCTTTCCTGTCTATTCCCAGGGGACAGGTGTGCGACCAACTGTCGCGTACGGTACGTCTGCCGGTGCACCACCGAACGGCCAATCGAGTGCGGCCCGTGCGAAGGTGGGGCGCGGCTGCGAGTTCACGTAGGCCGCCACGTCCATGGCGTCCTGCGGGTCCATGCCGGGATTATCGTACGGCATGTTGGCGGCGACAAACGCGGCCATGGTGCGTACGCGACCCATGCCGGCGCCAAGGGAGTAGGCGCGCTCGCCCCACACCGGTGGGGCGAGCGGCGTGCCTTCGCCAGCGGCTCCGTGACAGCGCGCGCAGGTTGTCGCATACACAGAGTCGCCCCTTGCCCGATTAGCCGTTTCCAGACGCACTGGCGGCGCTCCCTGCCCCTGAACTCGATGGCCGACAGGAACATCGTTTGACAGAAATGCGAAATACGACACGATGGCGCGCATGGCGGGATCGTCATTGGGCAGCGCGCGACCAACAAGACTGCGCTCGAGGCAATCGTTCACGCGATCTTCAATCGTGTTGATTTTCGCGTTGCGCGTGCGGTATTGCGGGAAGCGCGCCATGAGACCAACCCACGGGAGCGCGTTGGCGCGACGGCCGTCATCCAGATGACAGCTGGTACAGCGCAGGTCGTTGCCGACGTACTGCGGCAGACTGTCTTTGGTGGCCGTGAGGATGGCGTGGCCCCGGCGGATCTGTGCGCCGTGCGGCGTATCGGACAGCGTGTCCACGCGCGGCACGTTGTCCGGCCATGGTGCGGGCGCATGAGCAGCCATTCCGCCCGCCGCCGCACTGACGTCCTCGGCGTCGGCGACGTTCACCGCGCGCGCCGAGGGCCCTGCAGAGTGAGAGGGCACACCATCCGGCGACCAACAGGCTGCAACTGCACTGAGTGCAAGTACGAGTGTTGTCAGACGCCGGATCATGTTTTCTCCCTTACTGGTCGTTACGCACGCTCCCGCTTGGCATCGCGGTTGGTGCGCTTGCGATCGCTGGCCAGCAGCGTGCGCTTGCGCAGTCGAATGCTCTGCGGCGTGATCTCAATGAGTTCGTCTTCTTCGATGTACTCAAGCGCCGACTCCAGCGTAAGCTGGCGGGGCGGTTCAAGAATCATCGCTTCGTCCGACGACTTGCTGCGCATGTTGGTGAGCTTCTTTTCCTTGGTGGGATTCACATCCATGTCGCCCGGACGTGCGTTCTCACCAATGATCATGCCCTCGTACACCGCAGCGCCCGGATCGACAAACAGCACCGAGCGTTCGGCCAGGCTCCACAGTGCAAAGGCAACCGTGACGCCATGCTCCATTGATACCAGCGTTCCGCGCATGCGTCCGGCCAACGGACCCGCCCACTCACCGTACTCGAGGAACCGGTGATGCATGAGGCCGGTGCCGCGCGTATCTGTGAGGAACTCCGAGCGGTAACCAAACAGGCCGCGCGCCGGAATCTTGTACTGCAAGCGCACCAGTCCCTGCCCCGGATTGCGCATTTCGATCATTTCCGCTTTGCGCGGTCCAAGCTTTTCGAACACCACGCCCATGTACTCTTCGGGCACGTCAATGGAGAGCTCTTCGTACGGCTCAAGCTTCTGGCCGTTCTCTCCGGTGCGTGTGATGACCTTGGGACGCGACACCTGAAACTCAAAGCCTTCACGGCGCATCGTTTCCATGAGAATGGAGAGATGCAGTTCACCGCGTCCGGCAACGCTCCATGTATCGGTGGCGTCGGTTTCTTCAACACGCAGTGCCACGTTGCGCTCAAGCTCCTTGAACAGACGCTCGCGCAGCTGACGTGACGTGACGTACTTGCCTTCCTTGCCCGCAAACGGCGAGTTGTTCACCAGGAAGTCGACGGAAATCGTGGGCTCTTCAACGCTGATGCCTTCAAGGCGCTCAGGGTGCGCCGGATCGGTGACCGTATCACCGATGTCCACGCCGTCGAGACCAGCGAGACACACGATTTCGCCGGCGACTGCCTTGTCTGTTTCCACGCGCTCAAGGCCCGAGAAACCGAACAACTTCGTCACACGCGACTGCTCGGGCTTCTTGGTGGTGTCCATGGAGTTGAGCAACACCTGCTCACCCACCTTCACGGTACCGCGCTCGATGCGACCGATCGCAATGCGTCCAACGAACGCGTTGTAGTCAATCGTGGAGACGAGCATCTGAAACGGAGCCGCCGCGTCACTTGGCGGCGGCGGTACCACGCGCACAATGGTTTCAAACAGCGGCGTGAGATCCTGCAGCGGCTGATCGAGTTCCATTGTTGCCGTACCATCGCGTCCCGAACCGTACACGGTCACGAAGTCGAGCTGCTGATCGTTGGCTTCAAGTTCAATGAAGAGCGACAGCACTTCGTCGTGCACGCGATGCGGATCGGCACCGGGGCGATCGATCTTGTTGATCATCACGATCGGTGTGCGACCGAGCTCCAGCGCCTTGCGCAGCACGAAGCGTGTTTGCGGCATGGGGCCGTCAAACGCGTCAACCACGAGCAACACCGCGTCGACCATGCGCAGAATGCGTTCCACCTCGCCACCGAAGTCGGCGTGTCCGGGCGTGTCCACGATATTGATTTTCGTGTCGCGCCAGACCACCGAGGTGTTCTTGGCCAGAATGGTGATGCCGCGCTCTTTTTCGAGCGGGTTGGAGTCCATAACCCGCTCCTCGACAACCTGATTGTCTCGGAACGCTCCGGCCTGGCGGAGCATCTTGTCAACGAGGGTGGTCTTCCCGTGGTCGACGTGGGCGACGATGGCGATATTGCGAATTTCCATAGCCTTCAAAGATATGGTGTCAGGGCGCGCTCGGGCAGTGGGGGGTACGTCACGGAATGGTTGTGCTTGCCCATTTTGCTTTTTTGTCCTAGGCTTTGCTTCCACCCGTAGAGTGCCCCACGTTCTCACGGAGGAGGTCCGATGCACGAGAAGGACAAGCACGTGGCCAGTACCCCCCGCTATCCCACCGGCCGAGGCTACGGCCACGACTACATGCGCGGCGGCGAAGTGTTCGGCGGTTATGGATATGCCGAACGGCCGGAATACGAGCGACGGCGAGGTGACCCGGTGATTCCCTCCGACGATCTGCCACCACCGACTCCCACCCAGATCTAGTGTGATCTGCCGATTGAGCGTTGCCTGACTCGCAATCACAATCGGCGGATACAGACGCCCCGGTCAGCCCGTTCGCGCTGGCCGGGGCGTTTGCGCTAACGCAGCACCCGCCACGCATCCCGCATCAGCGTGATCGCCGCGCGCAGCACCAATGCGCTCACCAGCAGCGACGCAATGGGATCGGCGCTCAGCCAGCCGAACTGGCGAATCAGTAAAGCAGCCACGATCGTGCCTACTGAGCCAAGCAGGTCGCCAAGCACGTGCACGTACGCACCTCTCGCATTGAGGTTGCCGCCAACCACCGGCTTGAGCATGAGCGCCGCCGCGATGTTCACCACCAAACCAGCGCTCGCGACGAGCAACATGAATCCGGTTTGCACCGGTTCCGGCGTCCCCATGCGCGCCACCGCCTCGGAAATAATCGCAGCACACACCACCAGCAACACCGCGCCGTTCACGATGGCCGCCCACGCCTCGCGCCGCTCGGATCGTGCCTGTTGCGCCGCGTTGCCGACCTGACGCGCGTTGAACCACGCGACCAGGAGTGCCAGTGCGAGAGCCCCCGCGTCGGTGAGCATGTGACCGGCGTCGGCCAGCAAGGCCAGCGAGTTGGCCAGCAATCCGCCCACCACCTCCACCACCATGAACAACACGGTGATGGCGAACGCACCGAGCAGGCGTTTCCGGACCTCGGGATGTCCCTGCCGCACGGCGTCGAGCGCGGCTGAGTGCACGCAGTCTTCGCCGTGCGTGTGTCCGTGCGCGGTCTTCAACCGGGTCTCAACAGCCGGGCAGCCAGTCGCACGGCCTCGCGGAAGCTGCTGTGATCCACGCGACCGGTCCCTGCGATATCAATGGCGGTACCGTGATCCGGTGAGGTGCGGGGAAACGGCAGCCCCAGCGTCACATTCACGGCCGATCCGAACGACGCGACTTTGATGGCGGTCATTCCGACATCGTGCACCGGCGCGAGCACCGCATCAAACTCACCTTTGAGCGCACGCACGAACACCGTGTCGGCGGGCAGCGGACCAATCAATCCGGCGCTGCGTGCAGCCGGGGCCAGAATGCGATCGTCTTCATCGCCAAAGCGCCCGTGATCACCGGCGTGCGGATTGAGCGCGCACAGCGCGATCCTCGGCTCGGCGATCCCGTATAGCGCACGCAGTCCCTCACGTGTGCGCTGCGCGGTGGCGGCGATGAGTTGTGCACTTGTGGCGTCTGATACATCGCGCAGCGGTATGTGCGTGGTGATGAGCACAACACGCAGCCGGTCGCTGGCCAGCATCATGGTGGTTTCGCAACCGGCCAGACTGCCAAGCATTTCGGTGTGGCCCGGCCAGTTGTAGCCGCCGTCGGCGAGCGCACGTTTGTCGATGGGTGCGGTGACAATGCCGCCGACCTCACCCTTCAACGCGAGCTGTACGGCGCGCTCGATGGCCAGTCCTGAGAGCTTGCCGGCCAGTGCGCGATCGGCCTCCGCGTTTGCGGAAACCGTCCACGTCCCTACCGGGTCATGCACCGGGCACATCGACTGTTCCGCGCCAATCACATACGGTTCAGTGTCTGCGCCAGCGGTGAGATCATTCCACACCGCAGGATCGAGCACACCCGCCACCAACTCAGGCCCAACGCCGCGCGGATCACCGAGCGTGATTGCGAGGCGCATGCGCTTACATCCGGATCGAGACGTACGTCTCCTTGCGCATGATGTCGAGCATGCGGCGCAAGCTGTACGCCTGCTGCATGCGCGCGCGCATGTCGCGTCGTGCTTCGTCCATGCTCATTGGGCCGGCCGGTGTCACGCGCGATAGCTTGAGCACCACCCACTTGTTGGCGCCAGCGCTCGGATCGGGAATCGGAAACGGTCCCACGATCTGATCTTTGGTAGACGTGCCAATGGCTGTGCCGTACGCTTCCGGCAAATCGGTGGTGCGCACCTCCGGAATGATCGCGTCCTCGCCACCACGTTCGTCGTGGTAGCGTGCACGCAGCGAGTCAAACGACACGCCCTGCTCCCACAACGCACGAACGCTGTCGGCGCGAAGCTGAGCGCGCTGCTCGTCGGCGGAATCGATGGCCGCACGAATCAGAATGTGCCGGGCCTTCACCTCGGCTGGCTGCACCCGATCAACACGGATCAGGTGCCAGCCGAAGCGCGATTCAACAGGCGGGCTGACAATACCGGGGTTGATCATGAACATGACACGATCGAACTCCGGCACCATGACGCCGCGACGATTCCACCCCAGGTCCCCACCGTTCTGTGCGCTGCCATCCTGCGAGAACTCGCGCGCCGCGTCTTCAAAACCGTTGGGATTGTCCTTGAGTGCGAAGAACAGTGAGTCAATGAGCTCACGTGCCCGCGTGCGCGATTCCTCACCCGCCGTTGTCGGAATCACGATCTGCTGGAAGCCCACCGTAGCCGGACGCTCAGGGAGCTTGCCTTCATACGCGGCCAGTTCTTCGGTGACCTCGCGCTCACTCACGTTCACCGTGACAAGCTTGCCGCTGCGGCGCAGCGATGCCATGTACGATTCCTGCAACTGACGGCGACGCAGATCTTCAAGCTGCCGCGAACGATATTCGTCGGGCGTACCAAAGCCGGCTTCAACGAGCGCATCACGGTACGCCTGATCCGTTTGGAAGTTGCCGCGGATCTGCTTGATCTGCTCGTCGGCCATGGCCGAGATTTCGGCCTCGTTCACGACGATGCTCGTATCAAGCTGCGCACGCTGCACAACGACTTCCATGTCGATGAGCTGCTCGAGCACGTCGCGCTGCAACTT
The DNA here is from genome assembly GCA_011390805.1 of Gemmatimonas sp. Classification (GTDB taxonomy): domain Bacteria; phylum Gemmatimonadota; class Gemmatimonadetes; order Gemmatimonadales; family Gemmatimonadaceae; genus JAABRT01. The sequence goes on from JAABRT010000050.1 coordinate 24,904, forward strand.
CTCCCGTGCAGCCGAGTCGGGCGGCACGGGGATCTGCTGCGCGGCGATCGCTGCCTCAATGTCCGACATGAGAATGGCGGTTGAGCCTACCACAGCCGCGATGCGGTCAATGGGAAAGGCCCCGGCGGGCAAGGCGGTGTTGGCACGCTGCGCCGCAGGATCCTGCGCTGACAGCAGTGAGACGGGCGCGAGCACGCTGAACGAAAGCACGATGGTGGCGCGCAACAGCGCAGCGCGGGAGCGCGCGCACCGCGAGGCAAAGCTGAGTGAGTTCATGAAGAGACGCATATCGGAAATGTACCCGCAATTCGCGGCATCGGGTCCGCTCCTGATGTAATCGGACGCCGTTCAGTCAATCCTGTAAATCGGGATAGGGAGTCGGGGAGGATGTTCCCCGACTTCCCTCCCACACCACCGGACATGCGGGACCGCATCCGGC